>NZ_JBIAVB010000008.1:0-362030 GCF_042893675.1 Streptomyces sp. NPDC001594
CAGATGTGGAAGCCCGGTAACGGGTGGAGCTGACTGGTACTAATAGGCCGAGGGCTTGTCCTCAGTTGCTCGCGTCCACTGTGTTAGTTCTGAAGTAACGAACTCGCCTTGTCGGCTGGAGTTCCAACTTCATAGTGTTTCGGTGGTCATAGCGTTAGGGAAACGCCCGGTTACATTCCGAACCCGGAAGCTAAGCCTTTCAGCGCCGATGGTACTGCAGGGGGGACCCTGTGGGAGAGTAGGACGCCGCCGAACAACCCGCCCTTTTAGCTCAGTCGGTAGAGCGTCTCCATGGTAAGGAGAAGGTCAACGGTTCGATTCCGTTAAAGGGCTCCGAAGTGAAAAGGCCCCCGCCTCATGGCGGGGGCCTTTTTTGCGTTTTTGCGGTGAGGAGAGCGGGGCCGCGATGGAGGCCGGCCCGGGCTGCTGCCCGGGCCGGGGAGCGGATCCGGTTACGCGCCCTCGCGCGGGTGGGGGACGCGGAAGGCCAGGATGGCCATGTCGTCAGAGGCGGGCTCTGCCGCGAAGCGTTCCACCGCGCGCAGGACGCGGGCGGCGACCGCGCCGGCCGTGAGGCCCGTACAGGTGGTCAGGACGTCGGCCAGGCCGTCGTCGCCCAGCATCCGCGCGCCCTCCCGGCGTTCCGTGACGCCGTCCGTGACACAGAGCAGGACGTCGCCCGGGTCCAGGGACAGGGTCTGTTCGTAGAGGTCCAGGTCGTCGATCACGCCCAGCAGCGGCTGCGGTTCCGCCGCCGCGGTGACCTCGCCGTCCGGGCGCAGGCGCAGCGGCAGCGGGTGGCCCGCGCAGACCACCTTCATCAGGGCGCCGCCGTCCGGCTGCGGGTGCAGTTCCCCGTAGAGGAGGGTCAGGAAGCGGCTGCGGGCGCCCTCGTCGAGGATGGCCGCGTTCAGCCGCTCCAGGACGGCCGGGCCGCCCAGGCCCTCGCGGGCCAGCAGGCGCAGGGCGTGCCGGGCCAGGCCGGTGACGGCGGCCGCCTCCGGGCCCGTGCCGCAGACGTCGCCGATGGCGAAGCCGTACGCGCCGTCGCGGATCGGGAAGACGTCGTAGAAGTCGCCGCCCACCTCGTTGCCCTCGCCGGCCGCGCGGTAGATGACCTCGACCTCCATCCCGGGGATCGCGGGGGAGCCCGGGGGCAGCAGGCTGCGCTGGAGGGAGCGGCTGATCGCCGTGCGCTCCGAGTACAGGCGGGCGTTGTCCAGGGCCAGGGCCGCCCGGCGCGACAGGTCGTCGGCCAGTTCGAGGATCTCCTGGCGGAAGTGCTCCTCCCTGGGCTTGCCCAGGGTCAGCATGCCGATCACCCGGTTGCGGGCCAGGAGCGGCAGGACGACCGTCTCGCCGCCCACCGCGGCGGCCGTCGCCGGCCAGGGGCGGGCCCCGGCCTCGCGGACGGGCTCCGGCGGGTGGACCCGCGACAGCAGTTCCTTGAGGTCGTCGATGCGTTCCTCGTCCTCGTGCAGCACGTAGGCGAGGTAGGGGTCGGAGGTCTGGTCGGCGATCGTGTAGACGGCGCACCAGGTGGCCAGGGTCGGGACCGTCATCTGGGCCATCAGGGCCAGGGTCTGGTCCCGGTCGAGGGTGCCGGCCAGCAGGTCGGAGGCCTCGACGAGGAAGGACAGGGAGCCGCGGCGCAGCCGTTCCAGCTCGCCCAGGCGGGCGGACTCCACGGCGAGGGCGATGCGGTCCGCGGCGAACTGGAGGCGCAGCGCCTCCTCGTTCGTGTAGCGGCCCGGGCCCTCGGCGGCCACGCCCAGCGAGCCGGTCAGCCGGCCCTCCACCTTCAGGGGGACGGTGACCACCGAGCGCATGCCGGTGGACTCCAGGAGCGGTACGGCCCCGGGGACGGCGGAGAGGTCGTCGTGGACGGCGGGCAGCCGGGCGGAGCCGTAGCGGCTGGTGCCGGCCTCGACGGGGACGCGGGCGAAGCGCTGCCGGGTGGAGGGCAGGCCCGTGGTGGCGCGGACCTCCAGTTCGGTCTCGTCGTCGGTGGCCAGCAGCAGGAAGGCGGCGTCGGCGTCGAGCATGTCGCGGGCCCGCTCGACGGTGCGCTGGAGCAGGCCGTCCAGGTCGTCGGGGGCGGGGGAGCCGATGAACACCTCGAAGGGGTCCGCGGGGCGGGGCTCGGAGAGCTGGCCGTCGGAGGGCGCGGCCCGGACCGGGGTCTGGAGGAGGGCGCGCTCGTCGTCGTGGACGAGGAGGCAGACGATGGAAGGCTCCCCGTGGGCGTCGCGGACGCGCAGGTGGGAGGCGTAGACGGGGATGACGCGGCCGTCGGCGCCGCGGATGCCGTAGCTGCCCTCCCAGCGGGACAGGCGCAGGGCCTCGGCGATGCCGGTGCCGGTGCCGGGGGTCTGCGGCCAGGCGGCGAGCTCGGCGAGCGGGCGGCCGAGGACCTTCTCGGCGGCGTACCCGAAGACGTGCTCGGCGTCCTCGTTCCAGGCGGAGACGGTGTCGGCGGCGTCGACCTGGACGACCGCGACGCGCACCCGGCTGTCGGCCAGGGGCAGGAACTGGTCCGGGACGACGGGGCCCGCCGAGCGGGTACCGACCGGACGGTCCGGGAGGTCGAGGCGGAACCAGACGTGCTTGTGCGTGGCGGTGTACTCCACGCCCCAGCGGGTGGCCAGGGCGGCGCAGAGCATCAGGCCGCGGCCGCTCTCGCGGTCCGGGTCGGCGTAGGGGCGCTCGTCGGGGTGGCGCAGGGGGAGCTCGCGCTCGGGGTACCGGTCGGCGATCTCGACGCGTACGCCGTCCTCGGCGCGCAGGCACAGGACCTCGGCCTGGGTTCCGGCGTGGACCACGGCGTTGGTGACGAGCTCGCTGGTCAGGACCACCGCGTCGTCGACGATGTCCGCGAAGCCCCAGCCCTGGAGGGTGTCGCGGACGAACGCGCGGGCAGCGGCTACCGACCGCCCTTGCGGGGTGAAACTGGCAGCCGCCCGTGCCGTGATCACAAGTCTCCTTCGACGCGGTGGGACATCGGATGCCAGGTTACTTACCTTCTCGGTCGCCGTGAGACGGTCATACGGGATTCCACCCGCGGGGTGTGGACCGTGTGCGAAGGTGCCGAAGTGTTATGGCCGGGTTCGGCCGGGGTGAAACACTGGGCAGGCTTGGAGAGCCGGCTCTTGGACAGCCGGGGATCCGGTGGAACAGTGGTCGACCCTTTCGGGAGGGACACGGTGGAGTCTGGCGCAGCGGTGCGGCGTACGGGAACGCGCCCCAAGGGGGGCAGGGCCCGGCGCAACGGGACGACGGAGGTCGATACCGCCGCACTGAACAGGCTGCTCACGGCCCTGGTGTCGATGCGGGACGGAAACTTCCGCAAGCGGCTGACGGTGTCCGGCGAGGGCGTGATGGCGGAGATCGCCGCCGTCTACAACGAGGTCGCCGACCGGAACCTGCACCTGACCGGGGAGCTGTCGCGGGTCCGGCGCATGGTGGGCCGCGAGGGCAAGCTGAGCGAGCGGCTGGAGACCGGGGCCTGCGAGGGGTCCTGGGCGGCGGCGATCGACGCCTCGAACCAGCTGGTGGACGATCTGGCCCGGCCGGTGTCCGAGGTGGGGCGGGTGCTGTCGGCGGTGGCCGAGGGCGACCTGGACCAGCGGATGGACCTGCGGGCGCAGGCCGCCGACGGGGCGGGGCATCCGCTGCGCGGGGAGTTCCTCAAGGTCGGGCGGACGGTCAACAACCTGGTCGACCAGCTGTCGGCGTTCACCGACGAGGTGACGCGGGTGGCGCTGGAGGTCGGTACCGAGGGGAAGCTGGGCGGTCAGGCCCAGGTGCGCGGAATGTCGGGTTCGTGGAAGGACCTGACCGATTCCGTCAACACCATGGCCTACCGGCTCACCGCTCAGGTGCGTGACATCGCTCTCGTCACGACGGCGGTGGCCAAGGGCGACCTGTCGCGCAAGGTCACGGTGCACGTGGCCGGCGAGATGCTGCAGCTGAAGAACACCGTGAACACCATGGTGGACCAGCTGTCCTCGTTCTCCTCGGAGGTGACCCGCGTCGCCCGCGAGGTGGGGACCGAGGGCGAGCTGGGCGGTCAGGCGAAGGTGCCCGGGGTCGCGGGCGTCTGGAAGGACCTGACCGACTCCGTCAACACGATGGCGGGGAACCTGACGGCGCAGGTGCGGGGGATCGCGCAGGTCACGACGGCGGTGGCCAACGGCGACCTGTCGCAGAAGGTGCGGGTCAGCGCGCGCGGCGAGGTGGCGCAGCTAGCCGAAACGATCAATCAGATGACGGAGACCCTGCGGACCTTCGCGGACGAGGTCACGCGCGTGGCCAGCGAGGTCGGGGCCAAGGGAACGCTCGGCGGCCAGGCGCAGGTGCCGGGGGCGGCGGGGACCTGGAAGGACCTCACCGACTCGGTGAACACGGTCTTCCGCAATCTGACCACGCAGGTGCGGGACATCGCGCAGGTGACGACCGCCGTGGCCAACGGCGACCTGTCGCAGAAGGTCACGGTCGACGTGGCCGGGGAGATGCTGGAGCTGAAGAACACCGTCAACACGATGGTGGACCAGCTCCAGTCCTTCGGTTCGGAAGTGACGCGGGTGGCCCGTGAGGTCGGCGTGGAGGGTGAGCTGGGCGGTCAGGCCCAGGTGCCCGGGGCCGCCGGCACGTGGAAGGACCTCACCGACTCGGTGAACACCGCATTCCGCAATCTCACCGGCCAGGTCCGCAACATCGCGCAGGTGACGACGGCGGTGGCCAACGGCGACCTGTCGCAGAAGGTCACCGTGGACGTGTCCGGCGAGATGCTCCAGCTGAAGAACACCGTGAACACGATGGTGGACCAGCTGTCCTCCTTCGCCGACCAGGTCACGCGGATGGCGCGGGACGTGGGCACGGAGGGCCGCCTGGGCGGCCAGGCCCGGGTCGAGGGGGTGTCCGGGACCTGGAAGGAGCTGACCGACTCCGTCAACTTCATGGCCGGGAACCTGACCTCCCAGGTGCGCCAGATCGCCCAGGTGACGACGGCGGTGGCCAAGGGCGACCTCTCGCAGAAGATCGACGTGGACGCGCGCGGGGAGATCCTGGAGCTGAAGAACACCATCAACACGATGGTCGACCAGCTCTCGTCCTTCGCGGAGCAGGTCACCCGGGTGGCCCGGGACGTGGGTACGGAGGGCAGGCTCGGCGGTCAGGCGCAGGTGCCCGGTGTGGCCGGCGTGTGGCGTGACCTGACGGACTCGGTGAACGGCATGGCCGGGAACCTGACCTCGCAGGTCCGCAACATCGCCCAGGTGGCGACGGCGGTGGCGCGCGGTGACCTGTCGCAGAAGATCGACGTGGACGCGCGCGGGGAGATCCTGGAGCTGAAGAACACCATCAACACGATGGTCGACCAGCTCTCCAACTTCGCGGAGCAGGTGACCCGGGTGGCCCGTGAGGTGGGCACCGAGGGCATCCTGGGCGGCCAGGCGGAGGTCAAGGGGGTCTCCGGCACCTGGAAGGACCTCACCCAGTCCGTCAACTTCATGGCGAACAACCTGACCTCCCAGGTCCGCAACATCGCCGAGGTGACCACGGCGGTCGCCATGGGCGACCTGTCCAAGAAGATCACCGTCGACGCCAAGGGCGAGATCCTCGAACTGGTCACCACGGTGAACACGATGGTCGACCAGCTGTCCTCCTTCGCCGAGCAGGTGACGCGGGTGGCCCGCGAGGTGGGCACCGAGGGCATCCTCGGCGGCCAGGCCCGGGTGCGCGGGGTGACCGGCATCTGGAAGGACCTGTCGGACAACGTCAACACGATGGCCGGGAACCTGACGGCGCAGGTGCGCGGGATCGCCCAGGTCTCGGCGGCCGTCGCCAACGGCGACCTGACGAAGAAGGTCACCGTGGAGGCGCGCGGCGAGGTCGCGCAGCTCGCCGACACGGTGAACACGATGGTCAAGACCCTGTCCTCGTTCGCGGACGAGGTCACGCGCGTGGCCCGCGAGGTGGGCACGGAGGGCCGGCTCGGCGGCCAGGCGCACGTCCCCGGGGTCTCGGGCACGTGGAAGGACCTCACCGACTCGGTGAACTTCATGGCCTCCAACCTCACCGGCCAGGTGCGCCAGATCGCCATGGTCACGACCGCCATCGCCAAGGGCGACATGACCAAGAAGATCGACATCGACGCGCGCGGGGAGATCCTGGAGCTCAAGACGACCATCAACACGATGGTCGACCAGCTGTCCTCCTTCGCCGACCAGGTGACCCGCGTGGCCCGTGAGGTGGGTACCGAGGGGATCCTGGGCGGCCAGGCCCGGGTGCGCGACGTGGACGGCACCTGGCGGGACCTGACCGAGTCCGTGAACGAGATGGCCGGCAACCTCACCCGGCAGGTGCGGGCCATCGCGGCCGTGGCCACCGCGGTGACCCGCGGGGACCTGAGCCTGAAGGTCGACGTGGACGCGTCGGGCGAGATCCAGGCCCTCCAGGACAACATCAACACGATGATCGCGAACCTGCGCGACACCACCCTGGCCAACAAGGAGCAGGACTGGCTCAAGGGCAACCTCGCCCGGATCTCCGCCCTGATGCAGGGCCGCCGCGACCTGGACGACGTGGCCAAGCTGATCATGAGCGAGCTGACCCCGGTGGTCGCCGCGCAGCACGGCGCGTTCTTCCTCGCGGTGCCGACCGGCGGCAGCCCCGAGATCGGGACGGACGGCGGCGCGGAGGGCTCGTACGAGCTGCGGATGCGCGGGAGCTACGCCTATGCGGGCGGGCAGATGCCGATCTCCTTCCGGCCGGGGGAGGGGCTGATCGGGATGGTCGCCGAGGAGAAGCGGACGATCCTGGTGGAGAACACCCCGCCGGGCTACCTGAAGATCTCCTCGGGGCTGGGCGAGGCGCCGCCGGCGCACGTGATCGTGCTCCCGGTGCTGTTCGAGGGGAAGGTCCTCGGGGTCATCGAGCTGGCCGGCTTCCAGCCGTTCACGCAGATCCAGAAGGACTTCCTCAGCCAGATCGCCGAGATGATCGGCACGAGCGTCAACACCATCTCCGTGAACTCCAAGACGGAGATGCTGCTCAAGCAGTCCCAGGAGATGACCGAGCAGCTGCGCGAGCGCTCCGACGAGCTGGAGAACCGGCAGAAGGCCCTCCAGGCGGCGAACGCGGAGCTGGAGGAGAAGGCGGAGCTGCTGGCCCGGCAGAACCGGGACATCGAGGTGAAGAACACCGAGATCGAGGAGGCCCGGCAGGTCCTGGAGGAGCGCGCCGAGCAGCTCGCGGTCTCGATGCGCTACAAGAGCGAGTTCCTCGCGAACATGTCGCACGAGCTGCGCACCCCGCTGAACTCGCTGCTGATCCTGGCGAAGCTGCTGGCGGACAACGCGGACGAGAACCTCTCGCCGAAGCAGGTGGAGTTCGCGGAGACCATCCACGGGGCGGGCTCGGACCTGCTCCAGCTGATCAACGACATCCTGGACCTGTCGAAGGTCGAGGCGGGGAAGATGGACGTCTCGCCGACGCGGATCGCGCTGGTCCAGCTGGTGGACTACGTGGAGGCCACCTTCCGGCCGCTGACCGCGGAGAAGGGCCTGGACTTCTCGGTGCGGGTCTCCCCGGAGCTGCCCGCGACCCTGCACACCGACGAGCAGCGGCTGCTCCAGGTGCTGCGCAACCTGCTGTCGAACGCGGTGAAGTTCACCGACAACGGGGCGGTGGAGCTGGTGATCCGGCCCGCCGGGGCGGACGTGCCGACGGCCATCCGCGAGCAGCTGCTGGAGGCCGGCTCGCTGCGTGACGCGGACGCGGACCTGATCGCGTTCTCGGTGACCGACACCGGTATCGGGATCGCGGCGAGCAAGATGCTGGTGATCTTCGAGGCGTTCAAGCAGGCGGACGGGACGACGAGCCGCAAGTACGGCGGTACGGGGCTGGGGCTGTCCATCAGCCGGGAGATCGCCCGGCTGCTGGGCGGGGAGATCCACGCGGCCAGTGAGCCCGGCCGCGGGTCGACCTTCACCCTGTACCTGCCGCTGCACCCGAGCGAGCTGCCCCCGCAGGGGTACGCGGCGCCCGCGCCGGGCGGGGCGCGCGGCGAGTACCGCAGGGCGGTGGAGGAGGCGCTGCCGGTGCCGCCGCCGGCGCCGGTGGCCGCGTTGCCGGCGGGCCCGAAGAACGCGGTCCCGGTGCGGCAGGCGCTGCCGGTGGCGGAGCCGGCCGCGCAGGGTTCCTCGGCGCTGTTCCGGCGGCGCCGCAAGCCGGCGGCCGGTCCGCTGCCGCGCACCGAGGTGCCGGGGCAGCCGGACGGGGTGGCGTGGGAGGAGCAGGAGGCGGCCCCCGCGGCGCCGCGCACCTACGACTTCCACGGCGAGCGGGTGCTCATCGTGGACGACGACGTGCGCAACGTCTTCGCGCTGACGAGCGTGCTGGAACAGCACGGGCTGGCGGTGCTCTACGCCGAGAACGGCAGGGAGGGCATCGAGGTGCTGGAGCAGCACGACGACGTGGCGGTCGTGCTGATGGACATCATGATGCCGGAGATGGACGGGTACGCGACGACCTCGGCGATCCGGCGGATGCCGCAGTTCGAGGGGCTGCCGATCATCGCGCTGACGGCGAAGGCGATGAAGGGGGACCGGGAGAAGGCCATCGACTCCGGGGCCTCCGACTACGTCACCAAGCCGGTCGAACCCGACTACCTGCTGTCGGTCATGGAGCAGCACATGCGCGGGGAATGACCGGGGACCGGGGCGTGACGGGAGGGCGCGGGGGAACCTTCGGCCCTCCCGACGCGTTCCCGCTCTGTGCACAGTGACATCTTGGTGACAGGGTGTGGCGATCTCGGGAGTGGGGCTACGATGACCGGCACAAGGACGGACGGCGTGAAGGTGTCGTCCTCTGGGGCGGGCCCCGGTACACAGGCCGGCGCCCGGAGCCGGGGAGGCCCCATGCCGGGGCGAGGAGGACAGGGCATGGTGCAGAAGGCCAAGATCCTCCTGGTCGACGACAGGCCGGAGAATCTGCTGGCGCTGGAGGCCATCCTCTCCGCGCTCGATCAGACACTGGTCCGGGCGTCGTCGGGGGAGGAAGCGCTCAAAGCGCTGCTGACGGACGATTTCGCGGTCATCCTGCTGGATGTCCAGATGCCGGGTATGGACGGTTTCGAAACCGCCGCGCACATCAAGCGGCGCGAACGGACCCGGGACATCCCGATCATCTTCCTCACCGCGATCAACCACGGTCCGCACCACACCTTCCGCGGCTACGCGGCGGGCGCGGTGGACTACATCTCGAAACCGTTCGACCCCTGGGTGCTGCGCGCCAAGGTGTCGGTCTTCGTCGAGCTCTACACCAAGAACTGCCAGCTGCGGGAGCAGGCCGCCCTGCTCCGCCTCCAGCTGGAGGGCGGCGGTTCCAACGGCGACGGCAGCAAGGAGGCGGCCGGGCTGCTGGCCGAGCTCTCCGCGCGGCTCGCGGCGGTCGAGGAGCAGGCGGAGGCGCTGACCAAGCAGCTCGGCGAGGACTCCGCCGACGCGGCCGTGGTGGCGACGGCCGCCCATCTGGAGCGCAAGCTGACCGGGCTGCGCCGGGCGCTGGACGCGCTGGAGCCGGGGACCGGCGGAACCGCGCCGGTCCTGCCCGCACAGGGCTGACGGGCCGTGCGCGGAGCCCGGCCGGCGGGCCGTCAGGTCTGCCGGTGTGTCAAGAGGCGTACGGACGGGGCGACACGAACGGGTGAAGGGGTGGGCACGCGTGTCCACCGGGGCGCGCACCGGTAACCTCGGGCGCATGGCCTCAAGTACGTCCGGCAAGGGTTCCCCGAGCACCGCGGGCGCCGCGAAGGGCCGCTCCGGCCGTACGACGGCGCCGGCCAAGAAGACGGCCCCGGCGCGCAAGCCTCCCGCGAAGAAGGCCGCGGCGGCCCGGCGCGCCCCGGTGAAGAAGACCGCCGCGAAGGCGGCGCCGTCCCCGACGGGGGGCGTGGTGTGGCTGGTCCGCAGCTGCTGGCTGGGGCTCGCCCACCTCGTCGGCAAGGCCTTCCGGGGCATCGGCCGGGGCGCGAAGAACCTCGACCCCGCGCACCGCAAGGACGGCGTGGCGCTGCTGCTGCTCGCACTCGCGCTGATCGTCGCCGCCGGGACCTGGTCCAACCTGAGCGGGCCCGTCGGGGACCTGGTCACGATGCTGGTCACCGGGGCCTTCGGGCGCCTGGACCTGCTCGTGCCGGTCCTGCTCGGCGTCATGGCAGTACGTTTCATCCGCCACCCCGACCAGACCGACGCGAACGGGCGCATCGGCATCGGCCTGTCCGCCCTGGTCATCGGCGTCCTCGGACTGGTGCACATCGCCTGCGGGGCCCCCGGCCGCGACGAGGGCACCACCGCCATGCAGAACGCGGGCGGACTGATCGGCTGGGCCGCCTCCAAGCCGCTGATCTTCACCATGGGCGCGCCGCTGGCCGTGCCGATGCTGGTGCTGCTCACCGTCTTCGGCCTGCTGGTGGTCACGGCGACCCCGGTCAACGCGATCCCGCAGCGGCTGCGGCGGCTGGGGATCCGGCTGGGGATCATCGCCCCGAACTCTTACGACGAGGGGTACGGGGAGGCCGGCGGCGGCCGTCCCGACCGGCACGACGCCGAGCAGTGGCGGGCCCGTGCCGAGGGCGCGGGCGGGCCGGGCGCTCCCGGCGACGCCGCCGAGGAGGCGGCCCTGGCCAAGCGGCGCCGGCCCCGGCGGGCCGCCGCGCGGCCGGGGGAGCGGGAGATGGACGCCGTCGACGTGGCGGCCGCGGCCGCCGCCGCGCTGGACGGGGTGGTCTACGGGGGGCTGCCCCCGAACCCGCTGGTGGCCGACCTGACCCAGGGGATCACCCCGCAGCGGGACGGGGTGGAGATCACCGCTCCGGTGCCGCCCGCCCGCGAGGAGCGCCCCTCCGCGCCCGCCGCCGCCCCGGCGGAGCCGGATCCGGCCGACGCGCCGCACGAGCGCACCGCCGCGGCCTCGGGCACCCTGTCGGTCCCGGACCTGACCAAGGCCCCGCCCCAGACGCAGGCGCTGCCGCCCCGCGCCGAGCAGCTCCAGCTGCGCGGGGACATCACGTACGCGCTGCCCTCGCTGGACCTGTTGGAGAAGGGCGGCCCCGGCAAGACCCGCAGCGCGGCCAACGACTCGGTGGTGGCGGCGCTGACCAACGTGTTCACCGAGTTCAAGGTGGACGCGCAGGTCACCGGCTTCACCCGGGGTCCGACGGTCACCCGTTACGAGGTGACGCTCGGCGCCGCGGTGAAGGTCGAGCGGATCACGGCGCTGGCCAAGAACATCGCCTACGCCGTGGCCTCGCCGGACGTGCGGATCATCAGCCCGATCCCGGGCAAGTCGGCGGTCGGCATCGAGATCCCGAACACCGACCGGGAGATGGTCAACCTGGGCGACGTCCTGCGGCTGGCGGACGCCGCCGAGGACGACCACCCGATGCTGGTCGCGCTGGGCAAGGACGTCGAGGGCGGCTACGTCATGGCCAACCTCGCGAAGATGCCGCACGTGCTGGTCGCGGGCGCCACCGGGTCCGGCAAGTCCTCCTGCATCAACTGCCTGATCACCTCGATCATGGTCCGGGCCACCCCGGAGGACGTCCGGATGGTCCTGGTCGACCCCAAGCGGGTCGAGCTGACCGCCTACGAGGGCATCCCGCACCTGATCACGCCGATCATCACCAACCCCAAGCGGGCCGCCGAGGCCCTCCAGTGGGTGGTGCGCGAGATGGACCTGCGCTACGACGACCTGGCCGCCTTCGGGTACCGGCACATCGACGACTTCAACCAGGCGATCCGCGACGGCAAGATCAAACTGCCGCCCGGCAGCGAGCGGGAGCTGAGCCCCTACCCGTACCTGCTGGTGATCGTCGACGAGCTGGCGGACCTCATGATGGTGGCCCCGCGCGACGTCGAGGACTCCATCGTCCGCATCACCCAGCTGGCCCGCGCGGCCGGCATCCACCTGGTGCTCGCCACCCAGCGGCCCTCGGTGGACGTGGTGACCGGACTGATCAAGGCGAACGTGCCCTCGCGGCTGGCCTTCGCCACCTCCTCGCTCGCCGACAGCCGGGTCATCCTGGACCAGCCCGGTGCCGAGAAGCTGATCGGCAAGGGTGACGGACTGTTCCTGCCGATGGGCGCGAACAAGCCGGTCCGCCTCCAGGGCGCCTTCGTCACCGAGGACGAGATCCACGGGATCGTCCAGCACTGCAAGGACCAGATGGCCCCCGTCTTCCGGGACGACGTCACGGTCGGCCAGAAGCAGAAGAAGGAGATCGACGAGGAGATCGGCGACGACCTGGACCTGCTGTGCCAGGCGGCGGAGCTGGTGGTCTCGACCCAGTTCGGCTCCACCTCGATGCTCCAGCGCAAGCTGCGCGTGGGCTTCGCCAAGGCGGGGCGGCTGATGGACCTGATGGAGTCCCGGGGCGTCGTGGGCCCCAGCGAGGGCTCCAAGGCCCGCGACGTCCTGGTCAAACCCGACGAACTGGACGGGGTGCTGGCCGTCATCCGGGGCGAGGCGCCGTAGAACGGGGATCCGCCCGGCTCACCCGGCCGGAGGGGGATCGGCGGGCAACCGTTTCCCTTGGGTCTGCGTCAAGTTGAGGGAGGCAGCGGCGGGTGGCGCCCTCGCCATACGGATGGCGTAGGAAGCGGACCCTCCGGTTGCCCCACCCTTTCGTCACCCCCCTAGACTGGACATCCAGCAGGTGGCTACACGCTCGAAAGGCGCCCTCGTGTCCATCGGCAACTCCAACTCCCCCGAAGAAGAGCGGCCTTCGACCGACGACCGGTCCGAGGACCGGCTCGTCGAACGTTCCGTCGAAGGACCGTCCATCGGGACGGCCCTCAAGAAGGCCCGGATCGCCGCCGGGCTCACAGTCGACGACGTCTCCTCCACGACGCGCGTGCGCATTCCGATCGTGCACGCGATCGAGGAGGACGACTTCACGCGGTGCGGCGGCGACGTGTACGCCCGCGGTCACATCCGTACGCTCGCCCGCGCCGTTCACCTCGACCCGGTACCCCTGGTCGAGATGTACGACGCGGCCCACGGCGGACGGCCGGCCCCCACCCCCGCCGCGCCGATGTTCGACGCCGAGCGGATCCGCCCGGAACGGCAGCGGCCCAACTGGACCGCCGCCATGGTCGCCGCCATCGTCGCCGTGATCGGCTTCGTCGGGTTCACCGCCTTCGGCGGCGGCGAGGAGAAGGCCAAGCACCCGGTGGCGGAAGGTTCCGCCTCCCCGCAGCCGGCGCCCAAGCAGTCGGCGGGCGGCCAGCAGCCCCCGGCCCAGACCCCGCAGGCACCCAAGGCCCCCAAGCCGGAGCCCTCGGACAGTGCCATCGCGGCCGCGCCCAAGGACCTCGTCACGGTGGTCCTGACGGCCGACGTCGGCGAGAGCTGGATCTCGGCGAAGGACCACAGCGGCCGGCTGCTGTTCGACGGCACCCTCGCGCAGGGCGAGTCGAAGACCTTCACCGACAAGGAGTCCGTGGACCTCGTCCTGGGCGACGCGGGCGCCGTCAAGCTGTTCGTGAACGGCAAGGAGATCAAGGACAGGTTCGAGTCGGGTCAGGTCGAGCGGCTCACCTACACCAAGAACGACCCCCGCCAGGGCCAGGCCCAGGCGGGCTGACCGGCCCCGATCTTCGACGACCGGCGCGGAATAAAAAATTCCGGATCCCCGGGACCCGTGCGGCACCTGCCGCCGGCTCCCGGGGATCTTGTCGTGGGGGGACACGGGGCGGGGGCCGGCGCCGGGACGAAGTAGTCTTGAGTCCATGCCCGAACGCCGTACCGTCGCCCTTGTCACTCTTGGCTGCGCCCGTAACGAGGTGGACTCGGAGGAGCTCGCAGGCCGCTTGGCGGCGGATGGCTGGGAGCTCGTCGAGGACGCCGCCGACGCGGACGTAGCCGTCGTCAACACCTGTGGCTTCGTCGAAGCCGCCAAGAAGGACTCCGTAGACGCCCTGCTGGAAGCCAACGATCTCAAGGATCACGGCAGGACCCAGGCCGTCGTCGCCGTCGGCTGTATGGCCGAGCGCTACGGCAAGGAACTCGCCGAAGCGCTCCCCGAGGCCGACGGGGTCCTCGGCTTCGACGACTACGCCGACATCTCCAGCCGCCTCCAGACCATCCTCAGCGGCGGCAGCGTCGAGGCCCACGCCCCGCGCGACCGGCGCCAGCTGCTGCCGATCAGCCCGGCCGAGCGCCAGAAGGCCTCCGTGGCCCTGCCCGGACACGCCCAGGACGCCGCCGAGGAGCCCGCCGAGGCCCCCGCGGACCTGCCCGAGGGCGTCGCGCCCGCCTCCGGGCCGCGCGCCCCGCTGCGCCGCCGCCTGGACAAGAGCCCGGTGGCCTCGGTGAAGCTGGCCTCCGGCTGCGACCGCCGCTGCTCCTTCTGCGCGATCCCCTCGTTCCGCGGCTCCTTCATCTCCCGCCGCCCCTCCGACGTGCTGGGCGAGACGCGCTGGCTCGCCGAGCAGGGCGTCAAGGAGATCATGCTGGTCTCCGAGAACAACACCTCGTACGGCAAGGACCTCGGCGACATCCGCCTGCTGGAGACCCTGCTGCCCGAGCTGGCCGCCGTCGACGGCATCGAGCGCGTCCGCGTCAGCTACCTCCAGCCCGCCGAGATGCGGCCCGGTCTGATCGACGTGCTCACCTCGACCCCCAAGGTCGCCCCGTACTTCGACCTGTCCTTCCAGCACTCGGCCCCCGACGTGCTGCGCGCCATGCGCCGCTTCGGCGACACCGACCGCTTCCTGGAGCTGCTGGACACCATCCGCTCCAAGGCCCCGCAGGCCGGCGTCCGCTCCAACTTCATCGTCGGCTTCCCCGGCGAGACCGAGGAGGACTTCGCCGAGCTGGAGCGTTTCCTCACCCACGCCCGCCTCGACGCCATCGGCGTCTTCGGCTACTCCGACGAGGACGGCACCGAGGCCGCCACGTACGAGAACAAGCTGGACGAGGAGACCGTCGCCGAGCGCCTCGCGCACATGCAGCGGCTCGCCGAGGAGCTCACCTCCCAGCGTGCGGAAGAGCGGATCGGCGAGACCCTTGAGGTACTCGTCGAGACGGTCGTCCCGTTCGACGAGGCGGAGGAGGGCGAGGGCGCCTACGGGCGCGCCGCCCACCAGGCCCCCGAGACCGACGGCCAGGTCGTCTTCACCGACGGCACCGGCCTGGTCCCCGGGAGCATCGTCACGGCGAAGGTGGTCGGCACGCTGGGCGTGGACCTGGTGGCCGAGCCCCTGGGCACGGAGTTCTCGGAAATCCAGGAGGCGGCCGGATGAGCGGAGTCCCGGCATCAGCGGCGGGCGGGACCGGCCGCCGGCCCACGCCCGGCGCGAAGCTCGGGACTGCGGCCGTCAACCAGGCCAGCCTCTGGAACATCGCCAACATCCTGACGATGATCCGGCTCGTCCTCGTTCCGGGATTCGTCATGCTGCTGCTCGCCGACGGGGGCTATGACCCCGTCTGGCGGGCGCTGGCCTGGGCGGCCTTCGCCGTCGCCATGATCACGGACATCTTCGACGGCCACCTGGCCAGGACGTACAACCTGGTCACGGACTTCGGGAAGATCGCCGACCCCATCGCCGACAAGGCGATCATGGGGTCGGCGCTCGTGTGTCTCTCCTGGCTCGGCGACCTGCCCTGGTGGGTGACCGGAGTGATCCTCGGACGGGAGCTCGGGATCACGCTGATGCGGTTCTGGGTGATCCGCTACGGGGTGATCCCCGCCAGCCGGGGCGGCAAGCTCAAGACCCTGGCCCAGGGCACGGCGGTGGGCATGTACGTGCTCGCGCTGACCGGGCCGCTGGCGACCTTGCGCTTCTGGGTGATGGCGGTGGCCGTCGTGCTGACCGTGGTCACCGGTCTGGACTACGTCCGGCAGGCCGTGGTGCTGCGCCGGGCGGGACTGGCCGCGGAGGGGGCCGCGAAGTGACGGACGGGTCGGGGGAGGCGTCGGGATCCGTGGGAGCGGGGGAAGGTGCCGCGCGCGTGGCCGAAGACGTGCTGCGACTGCTTGCGGAGAGTGACCAGAGCCTCGCCGTGGCGGAGTCGCTGACCGGGGGGATGGTGGCCGCCGAGCTCACGGCGGTGCCGGGGGCCTCGCGCTCCTTCCGCGGGTCGGTCACGGCGTACGCCACTGAACTCAAGCACCGGGTCCTCGGGGTGGACGCCGCGCTGCTCGCCGCCGAAGGCGCGGTGAACGCCCAGGTCGCGGCCGAGATGGCCAGCGGCGTACGGCGCGTGATGGGCGCCTCGTGGGGGATCGCGACGACCGGGGTGGCCGGCCCCGACCCCCAGGACGGGCAGCCGGTCGGCACCGTCTTCGTCGCCGTGGCGGGTCCGGGGGGCAGGAAAACGGCCCGGCTGCGGTTGAACGGCTCCCGTACGGACATCCGTAGGGAGAGTGCACGCACAGTGCTCGAACTGCTCTCGAGCGAACTCCGCGAGAATCTGCGGGGGCAGGATACGGAACAGAACGGGGGGATTTGATGTTTGCAGCCCTGAGTGAACACGACATCGCTCCCCGCACGGCCGCGGCGCGAGGCGGTACGGTGGGGCGTGAAGGTTACGGCTACACGGTCAGAGGAGGGAGCCACCGATGATTCTGCTCCGTCGCCTGCTGGGTGACGTGCTGCGTCGGCAGCGCCAGCGCCAGGGCCGTACTCTGCGCGAAGTCTCCTCGTCCGCCCGAGTTTCGCTCGGCTATCTCTCCGAGGTGGAGCGGGGGCAGAAGGAGGCATCCTCCGAGCTGCTCTCCGCGATCTGCGACGCGTTGGACGTACGGATGTCCGAGCTGATGCGCGAAGTCAGTGACGAGCTGTCGCTGGCCGAGCTCGCGCAGTCGGCAGCCGCAAGCGAACCGGTGCCGGCACCGGTGCGCCCGATGCTCAATTCGGTCTCCGTGGCCTCGGTCACGGGCGGACCCGAACGGGTGACCATCAAGGCGCCCGTGGAAGCGGTGAACGTCGTAGCCGCTTGAGTACCGCGAGCTGGACACGTGGGTGTGGCGGGAGCCCCGGGTGGTGCGTGAGGCACCGGCCGGGGCTCCCTGCCGTATCCGGCCCCCCTCGCGCCGCCGTGCGCCCGGTGTTCTGGGTGCGGGGGCTGCGGGTTCGGGGGAGGATGGGCGCGACCGGGAACCGGCCCTCTGGGAGGTGGCCGTGCGGCTGTTGCTCCGCATACCTGTGGCTGTGCCCCTCGTGCTCGCCCTGCCCCTCGCGCTGGCGCTGGGCGCGCTGTGGTGGTGGGCCGTCCTGCGGCTGGCGGTGGTGCCGGCCGAGGCGGGGCCCGTGGAGGGGGCGATAGCCATGGGCGGCTGGGGGCTGGGACTGCTGCCCGTGCACTGTGTACCGGGGCCCGTCCGCAGGGCCCGGGGCGGGGACGGCGCGGACCCGCCGGAGGCGGAGGTCACCAGGGCATCGACACCCCTCCGTTCGGCCGGAGGATCTGGCCCGTCATGAAGGACGAGGCGTCCGACGCCAGGTAGAGCACCGCGTGGGCGACGTCCTCGGGCTCGCCGACCCGGCGCAGCGGGGACATCCGGACCATCGCGGCCTCGGTCTGCTCCTGGGCCTCGGGGGTGTGGCGCGCGGTCATCGGGGTGCGGATCCATCCCGGGGCGACGGCGTTGACGCGGATGCCGTGGGGGCCGCTCTCGGTGGCGAGGGTCTTGGTCAGCTGCACCACGGCGGCCTTGGCGGCGCTGTAGCAGAGCAGGCCGGGCTGGGCGGCGTCCACGGCGCCGGAGGCCATCGTGACGACCGAGCCGGGGCGGCCGGCGGCGATCATGGCGCGGACGGCCTCCTGGCAGGTGCGCAGGACCCCCTTGAAGTTGACGTCCAGGATCCGGTCGAGGTCCTCGTCGGTGGTCTCCAGGACGCTGCTGGTGTGCATGACCCCGGCGATGGCGGCGGCGATGTCGAGTGGCCCGGCCGCGGCGACGGCGGCCCGCAGGGCGGCGCGGTCGGTGACGTCGAGGGGGTGGGCGGTGGCGGTGCCGCCGGACTTGGCGATCAGGGCCGTGGTCTCGGCCAGTCCTCGTTCGTCGCGGTCCGCGCAGTGCACGGCGGCCCCCGCCGCGGCGAGCAGGAGGGCGGTGGCCCGGCCTATGCCGGCGGCGGCTCCGGTGACGAGGGCGGTGCGGTCGGTGAGCTCGTACGTCCTGATGGGTGTGGGCATGCCAGGACGGTACGAGCGGATCTGACGGCCCGTCAATTGGTCGGGGACTCCGGAACGGGGCCGGACTGGCAGCGGGGGCACCAGTAGGTGGGGCGGCCGTCCTGCGGGGCCTCGCGCACGGGGGTGCCGCAGCGCAGGCAGGGGCGGCGGGCGCGGCCGTAGACGAACAGCTCCCGGCCCGGGCGGCGGCTGCCGGTGGTGTTGCGGGGGCCGCCGTGGCCGGTGTTCGCGGCGAGGAGGCGCTGGGCGGCGGCCGCGACGCGGACGGCGGTCACCTCGGGGTCGGGCAGTTCGCCGACCGGGGTCCAGGGGGTGACGGCGGCCAGGAAGCAGAGCTCGGACTTGTAGATGTTCCCGATGCCCGCCAGGTTCCGCTGGTCGAGCAGGGCCTCGCCGAGGGGGCGGGCGGGGGCCGCGAGGAGGTTGCCCGCGGCCCGGTCCGGGTCCCAGTCGGGGCCGAGGAGGTCGGGGCCCAGATGGCCCACGGCCAGGGCCTCGTCGGCGGTCCGCAGCAGTTCGAGGACGGGGAGGCGGTAGCCGACGGCGGTGGTGTCCGCGGCTGCCAGGACGGCCCGGATCTCGTAGGAGGGGCCGCCGCGCCACTTCTGGGCGGGGCCGAAGAGGTACCAGGCGCCGTCCATGCCGAGGTGGCTGTGGAGGGTGAGGCCGCCTTCGAGGCGGGTCAGGAGGTGCTTGCCGCGCGGGGTGACGTCCAGGGTGGTGCGGCCGGCGAGGTCGGCGGTGGCGAAGCGGGGGACGCGCAGGTCGGCGTGGGTGAGGGGCTTGCCCGCGAGGGCGGCGTGCAGGCGGGCCGCGACGCGGTGGACGCTGTCTCCTTCGGGCATGGGGCCATTGTCGCGCCGCCCGGGCGCGGGCGGGGGGAGCCGCGGGCGGGGGGAACGCGGAACCCCCCGGGCGGGGTGGCCGCCGCGGGGGGTTCGCGCGATCAGGAGGTGCGGGGCCCGGTGGGGCCGCCCGTCACTTCCAGGTCAGGCCCTTCTGGGCCGGCTTGTTCAGGTTGTTGTACGGGTCGCCCCAGTACTCGGCGCCGGTGACCTTGGTGCCGGTCGGCGCGAGGGCGACGGCGCAGGAGGCCTGGGTCTTGCCGTTGGTGAAGCCGGACGGCAGGGACTCGTTCGGGCACTTCTCGAACTTGCCGGCGATCAGCAGGGTGTCGGACTCGGCGCCGCCGTCGAGCAGACCCTTCATGTGGCCGACGGAGGCGAAGGACAGGTCCGTCGTGCCGGTGTTCTTGGCCGTGTAGTGGATGTAGAAGGGGGTCTTGCCCTTCACCTTGTCGGCGACGTTCAGGGAGGCCAGGTCGGCCGGGTTGCCCGCCTCGATGCTGGTGACCGTGAGGGCGAGCTGGCCGCTCTTGCTGCCGGAGGTGAACGGGACGGTCGCCGCCTGGCCGATCTTGAAGGACTGGCCGGAGGTGGCCACCGCGCCGCCGCCGGCGGCGGGGGCGCCGGAGGAGCCGTCGGCGTAGCCGCCCGCGGCCGGGGAGCTCGGGGCGCCGGCCGGCGGGGTGGCGTAGCCTCCCGGCTGGGACGCCTGGGCGGACGGGGCGGCCGGAGCCGCGGGCACCTCTTCGTTGCCGTCCTTGCAGCCCGTCAGGACCAGGGTTCCGGCCACGGCGAGGCCGGCGGCGGCCAGGGTGGTCTTGCGCATGCTGATGCTGCTCACTTCTTCTCCCCCATGACTGTGCACCGCCAATGCGGTGCCTGTGATCACCTTTGATAAGCCATGGATAAGCGCCGGGGCCAGCCAAGGAGCGGCTGGCAGCGGTTTCGTGACATGGCCAAGACATACGTGTCTGAGTCGAGACCGGAGCGAGTTCCAGCCGTTCCCCCCGGGCGGGGAAGGCTAGTTGCGCAGGCGCAGACCCCTCGGGGTGGCGTGGAAACCGGCCGTCTCCAGGGTCTGCCCGACGGGGGAGGTGAGGGCCGCGGCGGCGTTGATGCGCTCCACCGTCAGGTCCGGCAGGGTGCCCGCGCGCGAGGCCGCCACCAGGGCCGCCGTGGCCGCCGCGAGGCGTGCGTCACCGGCATCCGGCCAGGCCAGCAGGGTCTTGCCGCCGCGCTCCAGGTAGAGCACGAGCTCGCCGTCGACCAGGACCACCAGGGAGCCCGCCTTGCGGCCCGGCTTGTGGCTGGCGCCGCCCGGGGGCTCCGGCCAGGGCAGGGCCGCCCCGTACGCGTTCGCGGGATCGGCGGCGGCCAGGACCACCGCCGCCAGCGGGGGCGGGTTCTTCTCGGCGGCGCGCAGCCGGTCCACCGCCCCGTCCATCGCGAACTGGGCCGCGCCTAGCCCCTCCACCACGTAACCCCGGCGGGCCTGCCCGCTGTCCTCGAACGCCGACAGGATCCGGTACACCGCGCTGAAGCCGCCCTCGACGCCCTCCGCCGCCACCGCCCCGCGCGTGACCACCCCGTGCCGGTCGAGCAGGGTGCGGGCCAGGGCGTGCGCCCGCTGGGTCGGCTCCGGGGCGGGCGCCGGCAGCAGCGACCAGCGGCCCGAGACCGTCGGCGGGCCGGTGCGCGAGACGGTCGCGCTCAGGCTCCCGTACCGGCCGCGCGGGACCGTGCGGCGGGCCCGGTGGGCGGTGGCGCCCGCCGTCCGGCCCGAGCCCAGCAGGGAGCGCAGCGGGGCCAGGGTGTCGTTGGTCAGCCGGCCCGACCAGGCCAGGTCCCACAGCACGGAGGACAGTTCCAGGTCCGTGGCCTCGGGATGGCGGGCCCGCACGGATTCCGTGAGCTGACGGAAGAACAGGCCGTACCCGCCCGACAGGGCCTCCAGCACCGCCTGGTGCAGGGGGCCCAGCTCCAGCGGGTGCGGTGGCGGCAGCAGCAGGGGAGCCGCCTCCGCCAGGTACAGGGAGATCCAGCCGTCCTTGCCCGGCAGGGCCCCGGCCCCCGCCCACACCACCTCGCCCGTGGTGGTCAGTTCGTCCAGCAGGGTCGGCGCGTACCCCGCGACCCGGGAGGGCAGGATCAGCCGCTCCAGCGCCGAGGCCGGGACCGGCGCGCCCTGGAGCTGCTCCACCGCGCGCGCCAGGCCGTCGATCCCGCGCAGCCCACCGCCCAGATGCTGCCACTGCGGCAGGAAGGTGGCCAGCGAGGCCGGCGGGACCGGCTCCAGCTCCCGGCGCAGCGCCGCCAGCGAACGGCGCCGCAGCCGGCGCAGCACCGCCGCGTCGCACCACTCCTGGCCGATGCCCGCCGGATGGAACTCGCCCTGCACCACCCGGCCCGCCGCCGCGAGCCGGTGCAGGGCGCCCTCGGTCACCGCCGCGCCCAGGCCGAACCGGGTGGCGGCGGCGGTCGTGGTGAACGGGCCGTGCGTCCGCGCGTAGCGGGCCAGCAGATCGCCCAGCGGATCCTTGACCGGCTCGGTGAACGCCTCCGGGACCCCCACCGGCAGCGCCGTGCCCAGCGCGTCCCGCAGCCGGCCCGCGTCCTCGATCGCCGCCCAGTGCTCCGCGCCGCCGATCCGCACCCGGATCGCCCGCCGGGCGGCCTCCAAGGAAGCGGCCCAGCCCGGCTCCGCCCCCCGCTCCGCCAGCTCGGCCTCCGTCAACGGGCCCAGCAGGCGCAGCAGATCGGCCACCGACTCGGCGTCCTTCGCCCGCCGGCCCTCCGTCAGCCACTGCAGCTCCCGCTCCAGCTCCTCCAGCACCTCGGCGTCCAGGAGCTCGCGCAGCTCGGCCTGGCCCAGCAGCTCCGCCAGCAGCCGCGAGTCCAGCGACAGCGCCGCCGCCCGCCGCTCGGCCAGCGGCGAGTCGCCCTCGTAGAGGAACTGGGCGACGTACCCGAACAGCAGGGAGCGGGCGAACGGCGAGGGCTCGGGGGTGGTGACCTCCACCAGCCGCACCCGGCGCGCCTCCACGTCCCCCATCAGCTCGGTCAGGCCCGGCACGTCGAACACGTCCTGGAGGCACTCGCGCACGGCCTCCAGCACGATCGGGAAGGAACCGAACTCGGAGGCCACCTGGAGCAGTTGCGAGGCCCGCTGGCGCTGCTGCCACAGCGGGGTCCGCTTGCCGGGGCTGCGGCGCGGCAGCAGCAGGGCGCGCGCCGCGCACTCGCGGAACCGGGAGGCGAACAGGGCCGATCCGCCGACCTGGTCGGTGACGATCTGGGCCACCTCCCCCTGGTCGAAGGCGACGTCGGCCGCGCCCAGCGGGGCCTGCTCGTCGTCGAACTCGAACGACGGGGGCCGGGCCGGATCGTGGTCGAGGAGGTCCAGGTCCATGGAGAGCAGGTCGGCGTCCGGCAGGCGCAGCACGATGCCGTCGTCGGCATGCATCACCTGGGCGTCCATGCCGTACTTCTCCGCCAGCCGGGCGCCCAGCGCCAGCGCCCACGGCGCATGCACCTGGGCGCCGAAGGGGGAGTGCACCACGACCCGCCAGTCACCCAGCTCGTCGCGGAACCGCTCCACCACGATGGTCCGGTCGTCCGGCACGTGCCCGCAGGCCTCCCGCTGCTCCGCGAGGTAGGCCAGGACGTTGTCCGCGGCCCAGGCGTCCAGCCCCGCCGCCAGCAGCCGCAGCCGGGCGTCCTCCTCGGAGAGCCCGCCGAGCTCGCGCAGGAACGCCCCGACCGCGCGGCCCAGTTCCAGCGGGCGGCCCAGCTGGTCGCCCTTCCAGAACGGCAGCCGCCCCGGCACCCCGGGAGCCGGCGTCACCAGGACCCGGTCGCGGGTGATGTCCTCGATCCGCCACGAGGTCGTGCCCAGGGTGAACACGTCGCCCACGCGGGACTCGTAGACCATCTCCTCGTCGAGCTCGCCGACCCGGCCGCCGCCCTTCTTCGGGTCGGCACCCGCCAGGAAGACCCCGAACAGCCCGCGGTCGGGGATGGTCCCGCCGGAGGTCACCGCCAGCCGCTGCGCGCCCGGCCGCCCGGTGACCGTCCCCGCCACCCGGTCCCACACCACCCGGGGTCTGAGCTCGGCGAACGCGTCCGACGGGTAGCGGCCCGCCAGCATGTCCAGCACCGAGGTGAACGCCGACTCCGGGAGCGCCGCGAACGGCGCCGCCCGCCGCACCAGCGCCAGCAGGTCGTCCAGCTGCCAGCTGTCCATCGCGGTCATCGCGACCAGCTGCTGGGCGAGCACGTCCAGCGGATTGGACGGGATCCGCAGGGACTCGATCGCCCCCGTCCGCATCCGCTCCGTCACCACCGCCGCCTGCACCAGGTCCCCCCGGTACTTGGGGAAGACCACCCCCGTGGAGACCGCGCCCACCTGGTGCCCCGCCCGGCCCACCCGCTGGAGCCCCGAGGCCACCGACGGCGGCGACTCCACCTGCACCACCAGGTCCACGGCGCCCATGTCGATGCCCAGTTCCAGACTGGAGGTCGCGACCACGGCGGGCAGCCGGCCCGCCTTGAGGTCCTCCTCGACCAGGGCCCGCTGCTCCTTGGACACCGAGCCGTGGTGCGCGCGGGCCAGCAGCGGCGGGGCGCCCTGCGCGGCCCCCGACTGGGCCATGATCTCGGCCGGCGGCGGCGCACCCTCGCCGAGCAGCTCGCCGGTCGCGCGTTCGTACGCGATCTCGTTGAGCCGGTTGCACAGCCGCTCCGCGAGACGGCGGGAGTTGGCGAACACGATCGTCGAGCGGTGGGCCTGCACCAGATCCGCGATCCGCTCCTCCACATGCGGCCAGATCGACGGCTTGTCCCCGCCCTCCCGGCCCTCCGTGGCCGGAGAGCCGCCCAGTTCGCCCATGTCCTCCACCGGCACGACCACCGACAGGTCGAACTCCTTGTCCGACGGCGGCTGCACGATCTCCACCCGCCCGCGCGGCGCCAGATAGCGGGCCACCTCCTCCACCGGCCGGACCGTCGCCGACAGCCCGATCCGGCGGGCCGGGCGCGGCAGCAGCTCGTCCAGCCGCTCCAGCGACAGGGCCAGATGGGCGCCGCGCTTGGTCCCCGCCACCGCGTGCACCTCGTCCAGGATCACCGTCTCGACCCCGGACAGGGCCTCACGGGCCGCCGAGGTCAGCATCAGGAACAGCGACTCCGGCGTGGTGATCAGGATGTCCGGCGGCCGCAGCGCCAGCGCCCGGCGCTCCGCGGCCGGCGTGTCCCCGGAGCGGATCCCCACCCGCACGTCCGGCTCGGGCAGCCCCAGGCGGGCCGACTCCTGCCGGATCCCCGTCAGCGGGCTGCGCAGATTGCGCTCCACGTCCACCGCGAGCGCCTTCAGCGGCGACACGTACAGCACCCGGCAGCGCTTCCTCGGCTCGGCCGGCGGCGGCTGCGAGGCCAGCCGGTCCAGGGCGGCGAGGAAGGCGGCCAGCGTCTTGCCGGAGCCGGTGGGCGCCACCACCAGCACGTCCGACCCCTCCCCGATGGCCCGCCAGGCACCCTCCTGCGCGGAAGTGGGCGTACGGAAGGCCCCCGTGAACCACGAGCGGGTCGCGGGGGAGAACGAGTCGAGCGCAGCGCCTGCCATGCCCCCATCGTGCACCCGGCCACTGACAACCGGCCGGACCTGGGCGAACGCCCGGTGGCGCGGGAGCGCAGAATGAGGGGATGGGGAAGGAAGACGACGGGGCGGGCCGGGAGTGGGCCCGGCACTGGCGCTACCCGCAGCTGCCCGGACTGGACCTGCTGCGCGCCCACTACGTCCGCCACACCTTCCCGCGCCACGCCCACGAGGGGTACGTCATCGCGGCCGTCACCGGCGGCATCGAGGAGATCGGCATGCCCGGCGGCACCCTGCGGGCCGGTCCGGGCAGCGTGGTGCTGATCAACCCCGAGGTCCCGCACACCGCCCGCGCCGGGGAGCCCGAGGGCTGGGCGTACTCCACGCTCTACCCCTCCCGGGAGCTGATCGCCGAGGTGGCTACTGAGACCGGCACCCTGCGCGGCACCCCCGGCTTCACCACCGAGATGGTCCTCGACTCCCGGGGCGCGAAGCTGATCACCGAGGTGCACCGGGCCGCCGAGGCCGGCAACGCCCTGGCCGCCGACACCCTGCTGCGGACCGTCGTGGCCCGGATGCTCGGCCGGTACGCCGCCCCGCTGCCCGCCCGCGCGGCGGCGAGCGCGGGGACCGCCGCCGCCGAGCGGGCGCGGGCCCTGCTGGAGGAGCGGATGGCCGGGCCGCCGTCGCTGGAGCGGCTCGCGGCGGAGCTCGGGACCAGCCCGTTCGCCCTGTTGCGGGCCTTCCGGGAGCGGTACGGGATGCCGCCGCACACCTGGCTCACCGACGCGCGGGTGCGGCGGGCGCGCAGCCTGCTGGACGCGGGCGGCGCCCCCGCGGAGGTGGCCGTCGCCGTCGGCTTCACCGACCAGCCGCACCTCAACCGCCACTTCACCCGCATCGTCGGCGTCCCGCCGGGCGCCTACCGGCGGGGGCGGGCGGGCTAGGGGGGTGCTGGAGCTGTACGACACGCGTGTGCGGGGGCGCGGGTGTCCGAGCGGCCCCCGGTCGGCGCGGTGGTGCGGCGGGACGGGCCCCTGGCGCAGCCCCCGACGGCCGCGGCCGTGCGGCGCCAGGACCCCGCTGCTCGCCGCCGCCGAGGCCGGACGCGCAAGAACGTACAAGACCCCGGCCGGTCCGCCCCCCTACCTTCGCCGGGTGGGAACAGAACAGCTGGTCATACAAGAAGCCCCCGACGGGGCCGGGCGGCCGCGGGCCGCCGTCGTACGGGACGCGCTCGGCGTCGGGGTGGCCGTCGGGCTGTCCGGGTTCGCGTTCGGGGTCACCGCCGCCGGAGCCGGGATCAGCGTGCTCCAGGCCTGCGCGCTGAGCCTCCTCGTCTTCACCGGCGCCTCGCAGTTCGCCCTGGTCGGAGCGCTCGCAGCCGGCGGGAACCCGTTCACCGCCGCCGCCGGGGCCTTCTTCCTCGGCACCCGCAACGCCTTCTACGGGCTGCGGCTGTCCCAACTGCTCGCCCTGCCGAAGGCCGTCCGGCCCCTCGCCGCGCACTGGGTCATCGACGAGACCACCGCCGTGGCCCTGGCCCAGCCCGACCGCAGGTCGGCCCGGCTCGGGTTCACCGTCGCCGGGCTCACCCTCTTCGTCCTGTGGAACCTCACCACCCTGCTCGGCGCGCTCGGCGCCGAGGCCATCGGGGACACCGCCGCCTGGGGGCTGGACGCCGCCGGTCCCGCCGTCTTCCTCGCCCTCCTCGCACCCATGCTCAAGAGCAGCACCGAACGGGCCGTCGCCGGGCTCGCCCTCGTCCTCGGCCTGGGCTTCCTGCCCGTCCTGCCCGCCGGGGTGCCCGTACTGATCGCCGCGCTGGCCGCCCCCGCCGTGCTGTGGCTGAAGGGACGCCGTCCGTGAACGTCTGGATCGCCATCGGCCTCACCGTCGCCGGATGCTACGCCGTCAAGCTCGCCGGGCTCCTCGTACCCGCCGGAGCCCTGGAGCGGCCGGCCGTGCGCAGGCTCTCCGCCCTGCTGCCGGTCGCGCTGCTCGCGGCGCTCACCGCCCAGCAGACCTTCAGCACCGGCCACGACCTGGTGCTCGACGCCCGGGCCGCCGGGCTGGCGGCCGCCGCCGTCGCGCTGCTGCTGCGCGCCCCCTTCCTGGTCGTGGTCGGGGCCGCGGTGGTGGTCACCG
Source organism: Streptomyces sp. NPDC001594 (assembly GCF_042893675.1). NCBI lineage: Bacteria > Bacillati > Actinomycetota > Actinomycetes > Kitasatosporales > Streptomycetaceae > Streptomyces > Streptomyces sp. NPDC001594. The sequence goes on from NZ_JBIAVB010000008.1 coordinate 26,794, forward strand.
CCGGCGTGCGCGCCCTCGGCGGCTGAACCCCCGGTCTACGCCGGTGTCCACCCGTACGCCCGCAGCGTCAGCAGGGCCTCGATGGTGACGATCGGCCGCCGCTCCAGGGCGCTGCCCGGGGCCCAGGCCCGGCGGCGGACCGGCCAGCCGCCGTCGGGCTGCTGCTCCGCCGCGAGGAAGTCCAGCGAACGCCGCATCTCCTCGTCGGTGAACCAGCCCCGGGCCAGCGACTCCGGCCGCCGCGCGTAGTCGTACGGGAACAGCCGCTCGCCCGGCGCGTAGCCGGGGGAGAGCGGGTACTCCTCGACCCGGGCCGGGTCGAGCACCGCCAGGCGCCGCTCGCGCACCAGCCGGCCCAGCCGGTCCGCGGCCGCCGCGGCGCGGGCCCGCTCCGGGACCCCGTCGAGGAAGGCCACCGCGCCCCGGACCTCGTACGGGTGCGGGTGGCGCAGGTTCTCCACCCGCTCCCAGCAGAACTCCGTGGCGCGGAACAGCCACGCGTCCCAGATCCGGTTGCGGTGCAGCACCCCCACGACCGGGCCCGTGGTCACCAGCTCGCCCGGCGGGTCGTCCTCCACCGGCAGCCACGGCGCGGCCGGATGGCCGCGCGGGGCCGGGACCGCCAGCGGGAGCGCGCCCTCCGGGGTGGAGATCCGGGTCAGGTGGCGGCAGAGCCGCTCGATGCGCCGACCCGCGCACCTGCCGAGGCCGTCGAGGATCCGCAGGGCGTGCGCGGTGTGCAGGGGCTGGCTGAGCGGACCGCGCAGATCGGGGTCCAGGCCGTGGCCGTAGCCGCCGTCCTCGCCCAGGTAGGAGCCGAGGGCGGTGTCGACCGGATCGGCGTCACCACCGAGGAAGTGGTAGGCGAACCGGTGCTGCTCCAGCACCCGGGCCGTGAGCCAGATGAACTGCTCGGCGCGGGCCGACGCGGCCGCGGGGGCCGGCGCGGAAGCTTCGTCTCCAGGCATGCGAGCCACCGTAGGGCGCGCGCCCGGCGCCCGAGGGCGGCAACGGGGAGGGTGCACTCTCCGGGGCGGGATACTGGGGGCATGCGGTTGACGATTTTCTGGGAGCGGATGGCGGAGCACTTCGGCGCGGCCTACGCCGAGTCCTTCGCGCGGGACCACGTCATGACCGAGCTCGGCGGGCGCACGGTCCACCAGGCGCTGGAGGCGGGCTGGGAGACGAAGGACGTGTGGCGCGCGGTGTGCTCGGCGATGGACGTGCCCGCCTCCCTGCGCTGACGTGGCGAGCGAGGGCCCGGGACCTCGTTTCGTGGTCCGCGCGGCCGGTGGGACAGACTGGGCCGCGTGGCAGTGACAGACGAGACCCCCAGCCGGCCCGAAGACCCGCGGGACCGGCCGCTCCCGGGAGGGCCCGCGGCGGCCGGCACCCCGGCCCCCGTGGAGGACCCCGCCCCGGCGCAGGCCGCAGGCGGTCCGGGCGGCGGGCCCGAGGGCCCGTCATCGGGTGCGGGCCCGGCCGGGGGGCGGGAACGGATGCCGCGCTGGCTGCCGCGCGCGGTGCTCCTCGTACTGGCGCTCGTCGCGTGTTTCCAGCTCGGCAGCTGGGCCTTCCACCAGCTGATCGGGCTGCTCGTCAACATCCTGATCGCGTTCTTCCTGGCACTCGCCGTCGAACCCGCCGTGGCCAGGATGGCGGCCCGCGGCATGCGCCGCGGGCTCGCCACCTTCCTGGTGTTCCTCGGTGTGTTCGTCGCGAGCGCCGGGTTCCTCGCACTGCTCGGCTCGATGCTCGCCGGGCAGATCGTCGACATGGTGGAGGGCTTCCCCCACTACCTCGACACGGTGATCGACTGGATCAACCGCACCTTCCACACGGAGCTGTCCCGGCTGGAGATCCAGGACAGCCTGGTGCACTCCGACTGGCTCCAGAAGTACGTGCAGAACAGCGCCAGCGGGGTGCTCGACGTGTCCGCCACCGTGCTCGGCGGGCTGTTCCGGCTGCTGACGGTCGGCCTGTTCTCCTTCTACTTCGCCGCCGACGGTCCGAGGCTGCGCCGCGCGTTGTGTTCCGTACTGCCGCCCGCGAAGCAGTCGGAGGTGCTGCGCGCCTGGGAGATCGCCGTCGCGAAGACCGGCGGCTACCTGTACTCGCGCGGGCTGATGGCGCTGGTCTCCGGTGTCGCGCACTACGTGGTCTTCGCGGTGCTGGGGGTGCCCTACGCGCCCGCGCTCGCGGTGTGGGTGGGACTGGTCTCCCAGTTCATCCCCACGATCGGCACCTACCTGGCGGGTGCGGTGCCGACGCTGATCGCCTTCACCGTCGACCCCTGGTACGCGGTGTACGTGCTGGGGTTCGTGGTGGTCTACCAGCAGTTCGAGAACTACGTGCTCCAGCCGAAGCTGACCGCCAGGACGGTGGACATCCACCCGGCGGTGGCCTTCGGCTCCGTCATCGCCGGCACCGCCCTGCTGGGTGCGGTCGGGGCGCTCATCGCGATCCCGGCCGTGGCCACCCTGCAGGCCTTCCTCGGCGCCTACGTGAGGCGGTACGAGGTGGCGGGCGAGGCCGGCGACGGTGACGGGGGCGGGGCGGCGGGCGGGGAGCCTACTGCTGCCCGTCCGCGCCGAGTACGGCTGCCAGGGCTTCGGTGACGGCCGACTCGACGGCGGCCTTGTCAAGGCCGAGTCCGCTGAGCGTGCCCTCGCCGTTCTCCAGCTCCAGCAGGGCGAGCAGGACGTGCTCGGTGCCCACGTAGCCGTGGCCCAGGCGCAGGGCCTCGCGGAAGGTGAGCTCCAGGACCTTCTTGGCGTTGGCGTCGAAGGGGACGAGCGCGGGCATCTCCGGCGATGCCGGGGGCAGCGTGGCGGTCGCGGCGGCCCGGAGGGCCTCCGCCGAGACGCCCTGGGAGGCGAGGACGAGTCCGGCCAGGCCCTCGGGCTCGGCGAGCAGGCCCAGTGCGAGGTGCTCGGTGCGGATCTCGGCGTTGTTCGCGGCGCGGGCCTCGTTCTGCGAGGCGACGACGACGCCCCGGGCGCGGGGGGTGAACCGGGCGAAGCCCGCCTCGGGGTCGAGGCCCGGGTCGCCCTCCTTGTCGGCCTTGGGGACGAAGCGCTTCTGGGCGGCCTGGCGGGTGACCCCCATGCTGCGGCCGATGTCGGTCCAGGAGGCGCCGGAGCGGCGGGCCTGGTCGACGAAGTGGCCGATGAGGTGGTCCGCCACGTCACCGAGGTGCTCGGCCGCGACGACGGCGCCGCTGAGCTGCTCCAGGGTGTCGGCGTGGGAGTTCTTGATGGCCTCGATCAGGTCGTCGAGGCGCACGGGATGGGCGATCCGGACGGGTTCCACTGAAGGGTTCGTCATAGGTGCAACCCTAGGTTGACACCCGGGGGGTGTCAACCATGGGTTGTCACTTGGGGGGTGGAGGGGGCTGGGGACGCGCCCCCTCCACCTGTGGCCGTGGCCGCGTGTCCTGCCGTCAGGCGGCCGGCTGGTTCTGGCCGGTCAGCAGGCCGAGCAGCTGGTCCATCTCGTTCCGCCAGATGCGGTGCACGTTCATCCGCGTCGGGGTCGCCTGGCCGGGGAGCTGCATGCGGAACGAGCTCCAGATGGCGTTGCGCTTGACCTCCGTGATGGTGCCGACGGCCTCGTGCGGCGGTATGGCGAAGACGATCTCCTGCGGGCGGTTGCTCATCCGGCTCGCCCGGTGCAGCACCACGGCCTGCTCGGTCACGGTGACGAAGTAGTAGCTGAGGAACGCCTGGCCGATGAGGCCGAGCATGCTCATCAGCCACACGCTCGGGCCGGCGATGGCCTGGATCGTGACGAGGGGGCGGTCGGCGGGGTTGGCCTGGGCGAGGGCTTCGGCCACCTGCTGCTGGATCGTGGCCTTCTTGACGGCCATGGGTCCTCCTGAGCGGAAATTCACGGCCCCCGTCGTCGGGGGCACCGCAGAGTACCGGCCATGTGTCGAGGGTTTCGCGCCAGCCCGGGGGCGTGGGGCCATGCGCCCTGAATTGGGCCGGGGCGCCCGCCTCGCGGGGGGTTGGAATGATTGATTCCGTTTACTGACGGGGCTGTTCGGCCATCCTGGCCCACAACTCCCCTTGCCCTATTGTGCGTTGACCCCGCCGGATCAAGAATGCAGTGCACATGTCAACCGAAGGATCTTCGGTCGCATTCGTCACCAGAGGGGAACCCCCACATGAACAAGCCTCTCGCCGGCGCCGTGTTGTCCCTGCTCCTGACCGGAGCGGCGGCGACGCCGGCCGTGGCCCAGGCCTCCGCGCCCCGGCCCGCCGCCGTCGCGGTCAGCTACGCGGGCACGGTCGCGCTCAGCAACTGCTCCGGCTCCGTGGTCCGCACGCCCGCCTCGCAGCCGGACGACCCGGCCCTGGTCCTGTCCAACGGGCACTGCCTGGAGACCGGCTTCCCGGCGGCCGGCGAGGTCCTCGTCAACCGGGCGTCCAGCCGCAGCTTCTCCCTGCTCAACGCCGCGGGCTCCAAGGTCGCGACCCTGCGCGCGAGCAAGATCGCGTACGGCACGATGACGGACACCGACGTCTCGCTCTACCAGCTGACCAAGACGTACGCGCAGATCCAGAGCCAGTACGGCATCGCCGCCCTCACCCTCAACGACGCGCACCCCGTGCAGGGTTCCTCGATCAAGGTGGTCTCCGGCTACTGGAAGCGCACCTACAGCTGCAGCGTCGACGGGTTCGCGTACCGGCTCAAGGAGGGGGAGTGGACCTGGAAGGACTCGGTCCGCTACACCTCGTCCTGCAACACCATCGGCGGCACCTCCGGCTCCCCGGTGATCGACACGACGACCGGCAAGGTCGTCGCCGTCAACAACACCGGCAACGAGGACGGTCAGCGCTGCACGGACAACAACCCGTGCGAGGTGGACCAGGCCGGCAACGTGACGGTCCGCCAGGGCATCAACTACGCCCAGGAGACCTACGTCCTCGTCCCGTGCATCGGCCCCGGCAACCAGATCGACCTGAACCGCCCCGGCTGCACCCTGCCCAAGCCGTAGCCCCTTCCCCGCACCACCCGCACTCGCGCACTCCCGCGGCCCCGCCGCCTCCGGACGCCCGGAGGCGGCGGGGCCGCGGTGCGTGACGGGCCGCGGCGCGCGTCCTCACCCGGCCCGGCCCGTGAGGGCGGTGGCGGCGGCGTCGAGGATGCTGCCGAAGGCCCGGGTGACCGGGGGGTGGACGAGCAGCCGGGTGAGCCGGCGGGTGGGCCGGGGGCCCAGGAAGGGGACGCGGACCTCCGCGCGGGTGGTCCACCGGACGAGGGTGCCGCCGTCGACCTCGGTGAAGGTCATCCGGCCGAGCTCGTGCCGGGACGGCGGCAGGCTCCGCGTGACGGTGTACTCGGTGGCGTACGGGGGGTCGTAGCGGGTGATGCGCTCCTCGAACCAGCCGACGGTCCACAGGTGGCGGCGGACGGCGCCGGCCCCGTAGGGCGCCCCGGCGCCGGGGCGGGTCAGGCGGCAGCGCAGGACCAGGGGCGACGCCTCGTAGTGGGTGGTCGTGGTGAGCCAGCCGAACACGTCCTGGACGGGTGCGGCGATGACGCGCTCGACGGTCACGGTCTCCATGGCGGTCTCCCTCTCGGTCGGGTGCTCCTGTCGTGGGGACAGCCGGGGGCGGCCGGGCGTGACAAGCACCGGATGTGACGCGCGCCACACGCCGAGGGCGGTGGAGGGCGTTCCGCCTTCGGCGTGCAGGGGTCGCGGGGCGCGGCGTGGTCGGCTTGACAGGGAAATCGAACATCCATTCTGATGAGTTATCCACAGCCGAAACGGGCGTGGGAGCGCATTGTCAGTGGCAGGCGTTAGCGTCAATGGCGTGAAGCGATCGACTCAAGCAAACCGGGTGGAACCCATGGCAGGCACCGACCGCGAGAAGGCTCTCGACGCCGCGCTCGCACAGATTGAACGGCAATTCGGCAAGGGTGCGGTCATGCGCCTCGGCGACAAGCCGAACGACCCCATCGAGGTCATCCCCACCGGGTCGACCGCGCTGGACATCGCCCTCGGCGTCGGCGGTCTGCCGCGCGGCCGTGTGGTCGAGATCTACGGCCCGGAGTCCTCCGGTAAGACGACCCTCACGCTGCATGCCGTGGCCAACGCGCAGAAGGCCGGCGGCACCGTCGCCTTCGTGGACGCCGAGCACGCGCTCGACCCCGAGTACGCCAAGGCCCTCGGCGTGGACACCGACAACCTGATCCTGTCCCAGCCGGACACCGGTGAGCAGGCCCTTGAGATCGTCGACATGCTGGTGCGCTCCGGCGCCCTCGACCTGATCGTCATCGACTCCGTCGCGGCCCTCGTGCCGAAGGCGGAGATCGAGGGCGAGATGGGCGACTCGCACGTCGGCCTCCAGGCCCGCCTGATGAGCCAGGCGCTCCGCAAGATCACGGGTGCGCTGAACCAGTCCAAGACCACCGCGATCTTCATCAACCAGCTCCGCGAGAAGATCGGCGTGATGTTCGGCTCGCCGGAGACCACGACCGGTGGCCGCGCGCTGAAGTTCTACGCCTCCGTGCGCATCGACATCCGCCGCATCGAGACGCTGAAGGACGGCACGGACGCGGTCGGCAACCGCACCCGCTGCAAGGTCGTGAAGAACAAGGTCGCGCCCCCGTTCAAGCAGGCCGAGTTCGACATCCTCTACGGCCAGGGCATCAGCCGCGAGGGCGGCCTGATCGACATGGGCGTGGAGCACGGCTTCATCCGCAAGGCCGGCGCCTGGTACACGTACGAGGGCGACCAGCTCGGCCAGGGCAAGGAGAACGCCCGCAACTTCCTGAAGGACAACCCCGACCTCGCCAACGAGATCGAGCGGAAGATCAAGGAGAAGCTGGGCGTCGGCGTGCGCAAGGACGCCAAGGACGCCGAGGGCGCCGACGCGGCCGCCTCCGCGGCGCCGGGCGACGCCTCCGTGCCCGCCCCGGCCTCGAAGGCCAAGCCGGCGGCCAAGGCCGCCGTGGCCAAGAGCTGACCGTGCGGGAAGAGCGGGAAAGGGGCGGCAGGACGAGGGGCGGCCGGGAGGGCCGCCAGGAACTGCCGCCCCAGAGTCCCGAGGAGCAGGCGCGGGCGATCTGCCTGCGCCTGCTCACCGGGATGCCGCGCACCCGGCGGCAGCTCGCGGACGCCCTGGCGAAGCGGGGCATCCCCGAGGAGGTCTCCGAGGCGGTCCTCTCCCGGTACGAGGAAGTGGGCCTCATCGACGACGCCGCCTTCGCCGGGGCCTGGGTCGAGTCCCGCCACCGCGGCCGGGGCCTGGCCCGCCGGGCGCTCGCGCAGGAGCTGCGGACCAAGGGGGTGCACACCACCCTCGTCCAGGAGGCGCTGGAACAGCTGGACTCCGAGCAGGAGGAGCAGACCGCCCGCGAGCTGGTGGAGCGCAAGCTCCGCTCGACCCGCGGGCTGGACCGCGACAAGCGGATCCGCCGCCTGGCGGGGATGCTCGCGCGCAAGGGGTACCCGGAGGGCATGGCCCTGCGGGTGGTGCGCCGCGCCCTGGAGACGGAGGGCGAGGACGCCGACGACCTGGGATACCCCGGGGACTGAGCCCCTCGGGGGGTGGGGGTAGCCCCCCGGCGGGGAGGCCGGGGCACTCCAGTGCCGGGAGGGGCTCCCGCCGACAGAGTTGACCGCATGATGCTGCGTTACGCCCTTCGGACCGTCCGGCACCGCAAAGCCGGTTTCCTCGGAGCCTTCGCCGCCCTGCTGTGCGCGGCGGCCCTGATCACGGCCTGCGGCACCCTCCTGGAGACCGGGCTCCGGGGGAGGATCGCCACCGAGCGCTACGCGGGCGCGCCGGTCCTCGTCTCCGCTGACCAGAACGTCCACGCGACCACGGTCACGGAGAAGAAGGGCAAGACCAAGACGAAGCACAAGGCCAAGCCCGTCGCCGAACGGGCCTGGCTGCCGGCCTCCGCCGTGGACACCGTCCGCTCCGTCCCCGGCGTCGGACGGGCCGTCCCCGAGCTCACCTTCCAGGCCGTCCCGCTGACCAGAGCCGCGGGCACGCCGAAGCCCTCGTACGGGCACGCCTGGACCTCCGCCGCGCTCACCCCCTTCACCCTCGCCGAAGGCCGCGCCCCCGGGAACGCCGACGAGGTCGTCATCGACCGCGACCTGGCCGCCCGGGCCGGCCTCGCGCCCGGGGCCCGGCTCGCCGTGCAGTCCACCGGCGATCCGAAGACCTACACCGTCAGCGGCGTGGCGCGCGCCGCCGCCGGCCTCGGCCACCAGAGCGCGCTCTTCTTCTCCGATGCCGAAGCCGAGCGGCTCGCCGACCGCGCCGGCCGGGTCTCGGCCATCGGCGTCCTGCCCGGCGCCGGGGTGCCCGCCGAGCAGCTCGCCGCCCGGGTCGCACGGGCCCTCGAAGGCACCACCGCTCGGGTTTCCACCGGTGACGACCGGGGCCCGGTCGAGTTCCCCGACGCGGCCGACGCGCGCATCAGGCTGGTCTCCCTGGGCGGCGCGATGGGCGGCACCTCCCTCCTCGTCGCGATCCTCGTGGTCGCCGGCACCTTCGCCCTCTCCGTGCAGCAGCGCCACCGCGAACTCGCCCTCCTGCGGGCCGTCGCCGCCACCCCCCGGCAGCTGCGCGGGATGCTCGGCCGTGAGGCGCTGCTCGTCGGCCTGGCCGCCGGGATCGCCGGGGCCCTCGCGGGGCTGCCCCTGGCCGCCTGGCTGTACGGCCGCTTCGTCGCCACCGGGGCCGTCCCGGCCACCCTGGAACGCACCGCCGGGATCCTCCCGATGATCGCGGCCGTCGCGGCGAGCCTGCTCGGAGGCTGGGCCGCGGCCCGGATCACCGGAGGGCGCATCGCCCGGATCCGCCCCGCCGAGGCCCTGGCCGAAGCCGCCGTCGAGAGGCCCCGCCCCGCCTGGGCCCGCACCGTGGCCGGACTGCTCCTGCTGGCCGGCGGGGCCGTGCTGGTCGTCGTACTCGGCTCGCTGCGCACCGAACCGGCGTCCACGCCGGTCACCTTCCTGGCCGTCGTCGTGCTGGCCGGCGCCGTCTCGCTGCTCGGCCCGCTGCTGGTGCGGGGAGCGGCGGTGCTGCTCGCCGGACCGCTGGCGCTGACCGGCCCCGGCGGCCGCCTGGCCACCGCCAACCTGCGCGGCAACGCCACCCGCATGGCGTCCGCCGTCACCCCGCTCACCCTGCTGACCGGGATGACCTGCACCGTCCTCTTCATCACCCCGACCCTCGGCGCCGCCGCCGCGACGCAGGCCCGCGAGGGGATCCGGGCCCCCTGGGTGGTCACCGCGCAGGGACCGGGCGTCGGCCCCGAGACGGCCGAACGCCTCCGCCGCACGCCCGGGGTCACGGCCGTGACCGAGGTCGTGCGCACCTCGGTACGGGTCGGCCTGACCAAGTACGCGGCCCAGGGCATCACCCCGGCGGGCCTGACCCGCACCTGGGACCCCGGGGTCACCGGCGGCACCCTGGACGGCTTCGGCGAGGGCCGGGCGGCGGTCAGCGAACTCGCCGCCGGGCAGCTGGGGCTGAAGCCGGGCAGCCCGCTGCGGCTGACCCTGGGGGACGGCACCCCGGTGACGCTGACCGTCTCCGCCGTGTACGCGCGAGGGCTCGGCTTCGGTGACGTGACCCTGCCGCACGCGCTGGTCGCCGCACACGTGGACGACCCCCTGGCGGGCAGTGTCCTGGTGGCGGCGGAGCCGGGTGTGGGCCGGGAGCGGCTGGCCGCGGCTGCGGGGGCGGCCGGGGTGTCGGTGCTCACTGCGGCGCAGGCCGACGCGGCACGGGCGCAGCGGCAGGCGGCCGGGGCGGAGACCAACCTGCCGGCGATGGGCCTGGTCCTGGCCTTCACCGCCATCGCGGTGGTCAACACCCTGGCGATGTCCACCGCCGAGCGGTTCCGGGAGTTCGCGCTGCTGCGGCTGGCGGGGGCGCAGCGGCGGCAGGTGCTGCGGATGCTGCGAGCCGAGGCGGTGGCGGTGCTGCTGCTGGGGGTGGCGCTGGGGTCGGGGATCGCGGCGGCGGTGCTGACGGCCTTCAGCGTGGGGATGACGGGGTCGGCCGCGCCCGTGGTCCTCCCGGTGGTGTGCGCGGGGGTGGTGGGCGCGGCCGCCCTCCTGGCCCTCCCGTCCGTAGCCCTCCCGGGCCGCCTGGCCCTGCGGCTCCGTCCGGTGGACGTGGCGACGTCGTGAGCGGGGCGGGGTGCGGGTGCCGCTGCGCGGGGCTGGCCCCTCCCCGCCCTTCCCCCGTTCCCAGGGGCTCCGCCCCTGACCCCGATACCGTGCGCTCCGCGCCCGGTGCGCTCAAACGCCGCGCGGGCTACGTATAGCCCCGCCGGCGTTTGAGGCGCTGGGGTCTGGGGGCGGAGCCCCCGGTGAGCGGGAGAGGGGCGGGTAGGGGACCCCGCTCCGCGCAGCGGCAGCCCCTACGCGGGGGTGGTGGGGTGGCCCGCGGAGCGCCAGGACTGGTAGCCGCCCGTGAGGTCCGTCGCCCGGCGGAGCCCAAGCGCCCGGAGCGAGGCCACCGCCAGCGAGGACGCGTAGCCCTCGTTGCAGATCACCACCACCCGCAGGTCGTGCGAGACCGCCTCCGGAAGCCGGTGCGACCCCAACGGGTCCAGCCGCCACTCCAGTTCGTTGCGCTCCACCACCACCGCGCCCGGGATCACCCCGTCCCGCTCGCGCAGCGCCTGGTAGCGGATGTCCACCAGCAGGGCCTCCCCGCCCCGCCACTCCTCGTACGCGGAGTCCGCGTCGACGCGGGTGTACGTCGTGCGCACCCGCTCCAGGAGCTCGTCGATGCCCACCGGGCCCGGGCCGCTCACTGCCAGTCCGCCGGACGCTCGACGTGCTCCAGCCGGAGCACGGCACCGCTGCGGCTGTACCGGCGGATCAACGGCAGCGGCGGGTAGTAGGCGTGGACCGAGATCGCGTGCTCGGAGTCCGACTCGTTGAGCACCTCGTGGACGTGGTGCTCCCCGAACGCCCGCCCGGTCACCGCGCCGAGGCTGCGGGTGCGGTCCACCTCCGGGGCCAGCTCCAGGGTCCGCCACCCCTCCGAGGGCAGCCGCACCGACAGGGAGTGCTCGGTGAGCCGGCCCCGTGCGGTCGCGAACGCGCCTCGGGACTCGGCGTGGTCGTGCCAGCCGGTGCCGGTGCCCGGCGGCCAGCCGATCAGCCAGGCCTCGCTGCCGCCCGGACCGTCGAGCCGGATCCAGGTCCGGCCCTCCGGGTCGAGGGGGAGAGAGTCGACGATCTCGGGGTCGGAGGCGGTGCGCAGGGCGAAGGCGAGGAGCTCGGCCGCGGTGGGGGCGGAGGAGCGGGCAGGGGCGTGCGTGGACACGGAAGCAGACATCGGGGCGTGACCGTCCTGGGGTTCGCGAAAGGGGCGCGCAGGCCCGTAAGGGCGGCGGGGCGCGCGGGAAGGGGGCGAATCAGCAGGAGGGGCGACACACGCAGCCCGCGTAGCGGAGCAGGTCCATGTGAACCCTCCGCCACAGGCGTACGTCGTTGCCGGTCATGTCGGCGAGTGAACCACGAGTGCCCGAGGGCGGTCAATCGATCACAGGGGCGGGTGTGGCGGGGGCGCCGGCCGGAGCACCCGCCCGTACCGTGTCGGCCGCCGCGTACAGCTCGGCCGGACGGACCCCCGCGAAGGTCGCGGCGAGGTGCCCGTCGGGACGCACCAGGAGCACGGTGTGCGCCGGGGCCCCCGGGTAGGCGTCCGCCACCAGGAGTTCGGCCGGCACCGGCAGGGCGGTCACGGCCGCGGCGAGCCGCGGCATCAGCCCGGCCCCCGCCCAGTGGCGCCGGTCCCACACCCCGGTCCCCGGTGCCACCAGCAGCACCAGCAGCTTCCCGCGCCCCAGCAGGTCCCGCAGCGGGACGGTGGATCCGTCGGGCGCGGACACGGGCACGTTCGCCACGGGCCCGCCCGGCTCCGTGTCCGTCGGGACCTCGCGCACCGCCACCGGCGGCCCGTACACCGGCCGGCCGCCCAGCGGGCCCCGGCCCAGGTGCCCGTCGGTCAGCAGGCCCTCGGCCGACCGGCCCGACCCGGGCAGGAGGCTGCGCAGGCCGGCCCCGCCGCGCAGCACCGGCAGGGCCTGGTCGGCGGCGCGCAGCCGGGCGGCGACGGCCGTGCGCCGCTCGCCCTCGTAGCTGTCGAGCAGGGCCTCGGAGGCGCCCTGGTGCCAGTCCAGGGCCAGCTTCCAGGCCAGGTTCTCCGCGTCGCGCAGCCCCTCCTCGACGCTCTGGGTGCCGAGCGCGCCCAGCAGGTGCGCGGCGTCCCCCGCGAGGAAGGCCCGGCCGTCGCGCCAGCGCCGGGCGAGGCGGTGGTGCTGGATGTGCACGCCGGTGTCGATGAGGTCGTACGGGGGGGTGCTGCCCCCGCACCAGAGCGCCAGGGTGTCGCGGATCAGGGTGACGAGGGCGTCCGGGGTGACGAGTTCCCCGCGCGGCGGCAACAGCCAGTCCAGCCGCCAGATCCCGTCGGGCAGCGGCCGGGCGGTGATCTCCTCGGGGCCGGACGGCGGGTTGCGGTGCAGCAACGCCTCTCCGGGCCAAGGCAGTTCGGCGCGCAGCGCGGCCACGGCGTGCCGTTCGACGGCGGTCCGGCCCGGGAAGCGGATGCCGAGCAGCTTGCGCACGGTGGAGCGGGCCCCGTCGCAGCCGACCAGGTGGCTGCCGCGCCACCAGGTGGTGTGCCCGCCCCGGGTGTGCACCGTGACCCCGCGCCCGTCCTGTTCCAGGGACTCCAGCTTGGTGTCGGGGGCGAGCTGGACCAGGGGGTGGGCCGCTGCGGCGGCGCGCAGGCCGCGCGCGAGGGCGTGCTGCGGGAGGTGCAGGGGGCCGGGGCGGTCCTCGAAGGTGATCCGCCGGACTTCCTGACGCCGCCTCATGGTGCGCCAGGCCGCGTACCGGGCGCCCTCGTCGCCCAGGGTGGTGCAGCCCAGCCGGTGCACCATCGCCGTCGTGTCGGAGTGCAGGACGACGCTGCGGGCGGGCCGGGGCTCGTCCTTGCCGGGCCCTTCGTCGAGCAGGACGGAGGGCACGCCGTGGCCGGCCAGGGCGAGGGACAGGGAGAGTCCGACGGGGCCCGAGCCGACGACGATCACCGGGTCCATGATGCGGCTCCCGATGTCCGGTATGTGATCACAGAACGTATGCAACCCACTGGAGGTTCCGGCGTCAAGTGACCCCGGTCCGGACGAAGCAGTGTGGTGCGGCGGAGAGTCCGCCGCACCACACAGGCTACGCGTCACACCGGGCTGACCGGACGTCAGCCCCCGCGGGTCAGGCCGCCGGGGCCTGCTCCCCGGCCTCGGCCACGGAGATGGCCGCGCCGGTGCTCTTCTTCGACTTGCGCAGCCGGCCCTCCAGCCACGAGGCGAAGGAGGTGAGGGCGAAGTTCACCGCGATGTAGACCAGGGCGATCACCACGAGCGTGGCGATGGTGTTGCTGTAGTTCGCCGAGATCTGCCGGTTGGCGGCGAGGAGCTCGGTCAGGCCGAGCAGCGAGCCGCCGAGGGCGGTGTCCTTGAGGATCACCACCAGCTGGCTGACGAGGGCGGGCAGCATCAGCGTGACGGCCTGCGGGATCAGCACGTGGACCATGGTCTGGCCCTTGCGCATGCCGATCGCCTTGGCGGCGTCGCTCTGGCCGCGGGGCAGCGACAGCACGCCCGCGCGGACGATCTCGGCGATGACGGCCGCGTTGTACAGCACCAGACCGGTGATCACCGCGTACAGCGGCCGTATGTCGGAGGACACGGCGGGCACGAACTGCACGAAGAAGGCCGAGCCGAAGATCATCAGCATCAGCACCGGGATGGCGCGGAAGAACTCGACCACCGCGCCGACCGGAATGCGCACCCAGGCGTGGTCGGAGAGCCGGCCGATGCCCAGCAGGGCACCCAGCGGCAGGGCGATCACCATGGCGATCGCGCCGGCCTTGAGGGTCTCCCCGAGCCCGGGGAGCAGGTAGGTGGTCCAGACCCGGCCGTCGGTGACGAACGGGCTCCACTTGTCGGCGTCGAGCTGGTGCTTGTCCGCCATGACGGACAGGATCCACCAGGCGGCGAGCGCGAACAGGACCAGGAAGACGGCCGTGTAGATCCAGTTGCGGGCCCTGGCCTTGGGGCCGGGGACGTCGTACAGCACCGCGCTCATCGCTTCACCGCCACTCGCTTGGCCACCCAGCCCAGCAGCAGACCGGTGGGCAGGGTCAGCAGGCAGAAGCCGAGGGCGAAGATCCCGAAGACGGCGAAGAGCGCGTCCGCCTCGTTCTCGACCATTTCCTTCATCAGCAGGGCCGCTTCGGCCACGCCGATGGCCGCCGCCACCGTGGTGTTCTTGGTGAGGGCGATCAGTACGTTGGCGAGCGGCGCGATGACCGCCCGGAAGGCCTGGGGGAGCACGATCAGGGTGAGCACCTGGAAGAAGCTCAACCCCAGCGCACGGGCGGCCTCGGCCTGACCCACGGGCACGGTGTTGATGCCCGAGCGCAGCGCCTCGCAGACGAAGGTGCCGGTGTAGGCGCTCAGCGCGAGGACGGCGAGGCGGAAGCCGGTCTCCTTGAACGTGCTGCCGCCCATGTTGAAGCCGAGGGTCTGGCTGAGGCCCAGCGAGCTTCCGATGATCAGCAGGGTCAGCGGCGTGTTGCGGACCAGATTCACGTACGCGGTGCCGAAGGCCCGCATCAGCGGGACCGGGCTGACCCGCATCCCGGCCAGGACGGTGCCCCAGACCAGGGAGCCCACCGCCGAGTAGAGGGTGAGCTGAACCGTCACCCAGAAGGCTCCGAGCAGGTCGTACTGCCCGGAATCAAGAAAATCGAACACGATGCCCTGCGCTCTCCCCAGGATGGCCGGCGAGGCGCGCCGCCGCCCGCGGACGGGCGGACGGCGGCGCGCACCTCACCGGGAAATCAGCTGCCTTCGGTGATCTGCGGGGCAGGCTCGTTCTTGTAGTTGGCCGGGCCGAGGTTCTTCTTCACGGCCGCTTCCCAGCTGCCGTCCGCGACCATCTTCTTGAGCGCGGCGTTGATCTTGGTCTGGAGGTCCTTGTCGCCCTTCTTCAGACCGATGCCGTAGTTCTCGTTGCTCATCTTCAGGCCGACGAGCTTGAACTTGCCCTTGTTCTTCTCCTGCGCGGCGTAGCCGGCGAGGATCGAGTCGTCCGTGGTCAGGGCGTCTACGCCCTTGTTCTCAAGGGCGGTGAGGCACTCGGAGTAGCCACCCTGCTGGAGCAGGTCGGCCTCAGGAGCCAGGTCCTTCTTGACGTTCTGCGCCGAGGTGGAGCCCGTGACGGAGCAGAGCTTCTTCTTGTTGAGGTCCTCGACCTTGGTGATCGAGTTGTCGTCGGCGCGGACCAGCAGGTCCTGGTGGGCCAGGAAGTACGGGCCCGCGAAGTCGACCCTCGCCTTGCGCTTGTCGTTGATCGAGTAGGTGGCGGCGATGAACTTCACGTCTCCGTTGGAGATCATGTTCTCGCGCTCGGCGCTGATCGCCTGCTTCCACTCGATCTGGTCCGGCTGGTAGCCGAGCTCCTTGGCGACGTACGTGGCCACGTCCACGTCGAGGCCCTCGAACTTGCCGTCGGGGGTCTTCAGGCCCAGGCCCGGCTGGTC
The DNA here is from genome assembly GCF_042893675.1 of Streptomyces sp. NPDC001594. Lineage (NCBI taxonomy): Bacteria > Bacillati > Actinomycetota > Actinomycetes > Kitasatosporales > Streptomycetaceae > Streptomyces > Streptomyces sp. NPDC001594. Next base: position 42,399 of record NZ_JBIAVB010000008.1, read on the forward strand.
GAACTTGATGCCGATGGCGATCTTGTCCGACTTGCCGCCGCCGGACGTGCCCGCGTCGCTCGCGCCGTCCTTCGTGCCGCCGCCACAGGCGGTCGCCGTCAGAGCGAGGACGGCGGCCGTGGCCACTGCCGCGCCGGCCTTGAGAACCTTCATGGTGAACTTCCCTCGGGTGAGACGTTGTTGAACGACGAGCTGGACACGTCGTGTGCGACGGCGGGTGCCGTCGACCGGATCACTACCAGACGCGGGCGTCAGTGGTGCAGGATCTTGGACAGGAAGTCCTTGGCGCGGTCGCTCTTGGGGGCGCTGAAGAACTGCTCCGGGGCGGCCTGTTCGACGATCTTCCCGTCGGCCATGAAGACGACCCGGTTGGCCGCAGAGCGGGCGAAGCCCATCTCGTGCGTGACGACCACCATCGTCATGCCCTCGGCCGCGAGCTGCTGCATGACCTCCAGCACCTCGTTGATCATCTCCGGGTCCAGGGCCGAGGTGGGCTCGTCGAAGAGCATCACCTTCGGGTCCATCGCCAGCGCCCGGGCGATCGCCACGCGCTGCTGCTGACCGCCGGACAGCTGCGCCGGGTACTTGTCGGCCTGGGAGCCGACGCCGACCCGGTCCAGCAGCGACTGCGCCTTCTCCGCGGCCGTCGCCTGGTCGGTCTTGCGGACCTTGAGCTGACCCAGCATCACGTTCTGCAGCACCGTCTTGTGCGCGAACAGGTTGAACGACTGGAAGACCATGCCCACATCGGCACGCAGCCGGGCCAGTTCCCGGCCCTCCGAGGGCAGTTCCTTCCCGTCGACCGTGATGGTGCCCGAGTCGATGGTCTCCAGCCGGTTGATGGTCCGGCACAGCGTCGACTTGCCCGATCCCGAAGGACCGATCACCACGACGACCTCGCCGCGGGCGATGCTCAGATCGATGTCCTGAAGCACGTGCAGCGCGCCGAAGTGCTTGTTGACGTTGCTCAGTACGACCAGGCCGTCCGCGGCACCCGCCGCGTCCTGCGCGTCCTTGGCCACTGATACTCCGCTCATCGGCTTCTTGCTCCGTCCTCCGTCGGTTGGCAGGACAGTAGTGAGGCGGCGCGCACACCGTCACGACATCTGAGCGAGAATTGAGGATAACGATAGGGACTCGCCCCGATACGCTCCGTGCGCCGGGCACACATGCGCACCGCGTACGCGTACCGGGTGCATAACGGAAGACTCGCCGGACCGGAACCCCCTTGACGTGGGACTCTTCATCGGCGTGGATGCATGGTGGCCATCTGCCACCCGAACGGAATCCGAAGAGCGAGAGAAGGAGAGGGGGACGACCATGAGACTGCTGCTCGTCGAGGACGACGACCACGTCGCCGCCGCCCTGTCCGCGATCCTCGCCCGGCACGGCTTCCAGGTCACCCATGCCCGCAACGGCGAGGAGGCCCTCCAGGCGCTGCTGCCCGGCGGGGCCAAGCCCTCGTCCTCCCCCTACGGGGTGATCCTGCTGGACCTGGGCCTGCCCGACCAGGACGGCTACGAGGTGTGCGGCAAGATCCGCAAGCGCACCAGCACGCCGGTGATCATGGTGACCGCCCGCGGTGACGTCCGCTCCCGCATCCACGGCCTGAACATGGGCGCCGACGACTACGTGGTCAAGCCGTACGACACCGGCGAACTCCTCGCCCGCATCCACGCCGTCGCCCGGCGCACCGGCGGCTCCGAGGACATCGCCGACACCGACGGACCGCCCCAGCCCCCCGGGGTGGTTCGGCTCGGCCCGGTCGTCGTCGAGCTGCCCACCCGCCGCGTCACCGTGAGCGGCACCGACGTCCCCCTCACCCGCAAGGAGTTCGACCTCCTGGCCCTGCTCGCGCAGCGGCCCGGCGTGGTCTTCCGGCGCGAGCAGATCATCAGCGAGGTCTGGCGCACCAGCTGGGAGGGCACGGGCCGCACCCTCGAAGTCCATGTCGCCTCGCTGCGCTCCAAGCTCGGCATGCCCGCGCTCATCGAGACCGTCCGCGGGGTGGGCTACCGGCTCGTCACCCCGGCCGCGCCCTAGCGGGGTCCCGCCGTGCGCGCCCGCCTGCTCCCGCTCCTCGTCGTCCTGATGGCGGGCGTGCTGCTCGCCCTCGGGTTCCCGCTCGCCGTCAGCCTCGCCGCCGCCCAGCAGCAGCGGGTGGTGGTCGACCGGATCGACGACAGCGCCCGCTTCGCCGCCCTCGCCCAGTTCGTCATCGACGCCGAGGGCTCCGGCGCCACCGGCGCCGACGAGCGGCGCGACACCCTCCAGCTGGAACTCGCCCGCTACCAGGAGCTGTACGGCATCCGCGTCGGCATCTTCTACCGTGACGACAACGCCATGGTCCGCGCCCCCGGCTGGTGGCAGCTGCCCGACTCCGGCGAGGCCCGGCGCTCCTTCGAGGAGGCCCTCGCCGGACGCCGCAGCCACGACCCCGGACAGGTCTGGCCCTGGCAGGTCGACGGCAGACTCCTCGTCGTCTCCCCGGTCGTCCTCGACGGTGACGTGGTCGCCGTCGTCGCCACCGAATCACCCACCGACCAGATGCGCGCCCGGATCCTGCACGGCTGGCTGCTCATCGCCGCCGGGCTCGCCGCCGCCATGCTGGCCGCCTTCGGCGCCGCCCTGCGCCTGACCGGCTGGGTGCTCAAGCCCGTACGGACCCTGGACGCCGCCGCCCACGGCATCGCCACCGGACGCATGAACTCCCGCGTCGCCGCCGCGAGCGGACCCCCGGAACTCAGACGCCTGGCCCGCTCGTTCAACGAGATGGCCGACAACGTCGAAGAGGTACTGGAGCAGCAGCGGGCGTTCGTCGCGGACGCCTCCCACCAGCTGCGCAACCCGCTCGCCGCGCTGCTCCTGCGGATCGAGCTCCTCGCCCTCGAACTCCCCGAGGGCAACGAGGAGATCGCCTCCGTGCGCACCGAGGGCAAACGCCTCGCCCAGGTGCTGGACGACCTCCTCGACCTGGCGCTGGCCGAGCACGCCTCCGCCGAGATCAAGCTCACCGACATCGGCGCCCTCGCCACCGAGCGGGTGGCCGCCTGGCGGCCGTACGCCGAGGAGAAGGGCGTACGGCTCCGCGAGACGGGCCGCTCCGCCGTCACCGCCTGGGCCGACCCCATCGCCCTGTCCAGCGCCCTCGACGCCGTCATCGACAACGCCCTGAAGTTCACCCCGGCCGGCGAGGAGGTCGAGGTCTCCGTCTCCGCGGAGGGCTCCAGCGCCCTGGTCGTCGTCGCCGACCGCGGACCCGGTCTGACCGAGGAGGAGCTGCTGCGCGTCGGCGACCGCTTCTGGCGCAGCGGCCGCCACCAGAACGTCAAGGGCTCCGGACTGGGCCTGTCCATCTCCCGGGCCCTGCTCGCCACCGGCGGCGGCACCATCTCCTACGCCAAGAACCCGCCGCACGGGCTGCGCGTGACGGTGGCGGTGCCGCGCACCGGCCCGGACACCGGCTGAGCCCCCGCCGCCCGGCCCGTCACCAGCGGAACCGGGCGAGGGCCGGCGCCGAGACCGCGTACGCCTCGTCCACCGCCCGCACCTCCAGGGCGGCCGCCCGCTCCCGCCCCGCGCGGCCCAGCCGGGGCAGGTACAGGGCCGTGCCGCAGGTGCCGCCCAGGAAGCGGCGGGTGCCGTCCGGCAGGCGCCGGTACAGCTCGTAGTGCCGGACCGGCCCGGGCGCCCGGCCCCAGGACAGGCGGAGCTCGGCCTCCGCGCCCCGCCGGGCCGAGGCGTCGACCTTCAGGTGCGGGGGCGGGGCCGGGTGCCGGGTGGCGGCGGTGTCGCGCAGCGAGAGGGCTCCGAGCCGCCAGGACACCGGTGTCGTCCCGCGCGCGGTGATCCGTACGGCAAGGGCGTACGCGGTCTCCCCGGCCAGCGCCGCGAGGGGGATCCGGGAGGTCCGCCAGCCGGAGTCGGCCGCGCCGGCCCGCAGCCAGGTGTACGGGACGGGCCCGCCCGGGGCGGCCGGCTCGCGGACCGCGATCCCGAGTTCGACGTCGAGCTCGACGTCGAGCGGTACCGGGCCGCCGCCCCGGTGGACCAGCTCCGCGACCGTGCCGGGGGTCAGCGGCAGCCGGACGGCGTGCAGGCCCACGGCGGCGGGGGCGGTGAGGGCGCCCGTCACCAGCAGGCTGGAGCCGCCGCGCCAGGCGTCCGCGAAGTCCAGGGACACGTCCGGGCGCCTGCCCGCGGTGTCCACCACCCAGCGGCGGCCCGGGAGCCGGTCCTGGAGCCCCAGGTGGTTCCACGGGTCCGCCGAGACGGCCCGGCCCTCCTCGTACCAGCGCAGCCCGTGCCCGGTGTTGAAGGAGCAGGCGAACGGGAGCCCGTCGACGGTGGACCGGTCGGCCACGGCCGTCGCGGGCGCCCGCCAGACCGCACCGGGCGCGGGCCGGGCCGGGTCCAGGGACTCGCCCGTCCAGAACCGGTCGTCGGCCCGGTGGAAGGCGCCGGGGGAGCGGTCCGCCAGGTGGCCCAGGGTCCACTCCGGCCGGTAGAAGCCGAGGCTGACGACGTGGTCGCGGCCGCGCGGCACGATCGCGTCCCAGCGGACCTCGGAGTCCCAGCCCCGGGACTCCACGTCCACCGCCGCCCACAGCTCGTGCCGGGAACGGCCCAGCCGCTCGGCGAGGGCGGCGGAGGAGGTCAGCGAGGCGGGCGTCCAGCGGAAGTCCACGAACATCGTGTCCGCGACCCGGCCCGCCCGGTCCTCGAAGAACTCCTGGTTGAGCGCGTCCAGCGCCCCCCGCCAGCCCACCGCGCCGGTGCTGTCCATCGCGTCGTACCAGGTGATGCGCAGCCCGTGCCGGGCCCCGGCGGCCCGCAGGGCGCGCAGGAACTCCCGCATCCGGCCGGCCAGGGCGCTGTCGCCGCCGTCCGTCTCGGCGTTGACGAACCAGCCGTCGAACCCGTACGCCCGCGCGACCTCCGCCAGCTTCTCCGCGAGCGGGAAGCGGCCGTCGGGGTCGCGCCGGACCAGGTCCCGGGTCCAGCGCAGGTCGCCGCCGTAGGCGACGGGCGGCAGGAAGACGTTGCCGAGGACCCGCACCCCGTTGCGGTGGGCCGCGTCGACCACGGGCGCGTTCGGGGCGAGGACCAGCCCCTCGCCGGCCGAACCGCCCCAGAACACCAGCTCGTCGAGGTACGCCCAGTGCGTCAGCGCGTAGAAGTCGGCGGTCGCGGAGCCCTGGGAGGGGTTCGCGGCCGTGGGCCCGAACGAGACGAGGGAGGTGATCCGGGCCTGGCCGGCGCGGGCGCCCGCGTTCGCCGGGACCGGGGTGAACCGTGGGGCCAGGGGGATGCTCGCGGTGTTGTGCGCCAGGTCCGGATCGGCCTGCGGGGTCCACTCCTTGAGGGAGCGCCAGACGACCCCGGGGCCGGGAGAGCCCTGGGGGAGGGAGTCGGGGAACCAGTAGGAGGCGTACGGGGCCAGGCCGCCGGGCTCCGGTGCGCGGGTGGGCACCGGGGCGGAGGCCGCCTCGGCGGGTGCGGCGCCGGAGGCGAGCAGGGCGGCCGCACCGGCCCCGGCGCCCAGGGCCAGGAGGGTGCGGCGCGTCGGCCGTAAGGGGGCGTCGGTACGAGGACCGGCGCCGTTGCCGGGTTCGGACATGCGGGGGCTCCTCGGGGTGGGGGCGGGGTGGGACGGGCGCGGTCGGGTCGGTCGGGCGGCTGCCACCCGGGTCAGCTCATGACGTCCTGCACGCGGAGCACCTCCGTGATCCCGCGCGCGGCCAGGCGCACCGGGTCCTGGGCGTGCTCCGCCCGCACCACCGCCGGACGCACCCCCTTGGCCGCCAGGACCGCCCAGGCTTCGAAGAAAGCCCCGCCCGGGGCGCAGAGCGACCGCCGCGGCCCGGTGTCCAGGGCCAGCGCGGTGGAGCGCACCGGCGGGCGGTGCTCCCGCCCCCGCCAGGCCCCGGCGATCCCGGCCACCGCGGCCCCGGCCGGCTTGGTCCGGCGGTCGTTGGTGAGCAGGCCCAGCCCGTACTCCAGCTCGGGGAAGTCGGCCAGCTCCCGGGACACGTCGTGCGAGCACCACCAGGTGACCCCCCACAGGCCGGGGCAGTCCAGCGCGGCCGCCAGCGTGGCCTCGGTGAACTCCGCCGCGTGCTCGGGCGGGATCAGCGGCGCGGGCGCCCCGACCTCCTGGAGCCACACCGGCCGGTGCGCGTCCTCGGCCCAGGCCTTGGCCAGCTCGATCAGGTACGCGGCGTGCTGCTCGGTGGCCGTCCCGGCGCGCCCGTGGCGCTGCGCCGTGCCGTTGAACACCCACGCGTGCACGGCGGTGGCCGCGCCGAGGCGGGCCGCCTGGGCCGGGGTGAAGGGGTGCCCGTCCTGGAACCAGACGGCGTCGTACTCGGCGTGCAGGTGGAACCGGCCGGGCGCGCCCTCCTCGCAGGCGGCCAGCATCCGCTCCAGCCAGCTCCCGGCCTGGCCGGCGGTGATCCGGTCGGGGTCGGGGTGGGGTGCGTCGGAGAACTGGTTGACCTCGTTGCCGACGGTCATCCCGAGGAAGTTGGGCCGGGCGGCGAGGGCCGCGGCCAGGGTGCGCAGGTACTCCTCCTGCGCGGCCACCACGTCGGGGTCGGTGAAGATCCCGCGCCGGTGCCAGGTCGAGGTCCAGGCGGGCAGGAAGTCGAAGCTGGAGAGGTGCCCCTGCAGGCCGTCCACGTGCACGTCGAGGCCGCGCTCGGCGGCGGCGTCGGCGAGCGCCACGAGCTGCTCGACGGCGCGCGGCCGGATCAGGGTCCGGTTCGGCTGGAAGAGCGGCCACAGCGGGAACACCCGTACGTGGTCCAGCCCCAGCGCGGCGACCGAGTCCAGGTCGGCCCGCACCTCGTCGGCGTCGAAGTCCAGCCAGTGGTGGAACCAGCCCCGGGCGGGGGTGTAGTTCACGCCGAAGCGCAGGGTGCGGGGGCGGGCGGCGCGGTCCATGAGGGGTCCCGGAGTTCAGGGGGAATTCGCCGGACGCCCTCAAACTTCCGGGCCGGTCCTGGCAAAGTCAACAGGGCGTCCGGAGGCCCTCGTCCGAATTCCGGCGGCGGGGTACTTATGCGCTTCAGCCGTTCCGGCACAAGGGCGGCGGGGGCAAGCGGTCGCCGGAGCTAATGCGGTTCAGTACGGGCGCGCGTACCGGCGTCGGTGGCGAAAGGGGCAGGGGAATTCAGGCCGTGCGGGCGGCCGGTGGGCCGCGCCGCCGGTGCGGACCACCGGGGCCGGATCGCGTACGGTCCGGCCAACGAGTCCACGTCGACCACGTCACCGAGGGATGAGGCAGGCACGGCCATGGCCCGCAGACCCACCATCAAGGACATCGCCCGCCAGGCCGGGGTGTCGGAGAGCGCCGTCTCCTTCGCGCTGAACGGCAAGCCGGGTGTCTCCGACGCCACCCGCGCCCGGATCCGCGCGGTCGCGCAGGAGCTCGGCTGGCAGCCCAACAGCGCCGCCCGGGCCCTGTCCGGCGAACGCTCCGGCGCCGTCGGGCTGGTCCTGGCCCGCCCCGCGCACACCCTCGGCTCCGAGTCCTTCTTCCTGCGGCTGGTGTCGGGCATCCAGGAGGTGCTCTCGGCGGCCGGGACGGCCCTGCTGTTCCAGGTGGTGGAGGACGTCGAGGCCGAGTGCGCGGTCTACCGGCAGTGGTGGGCCGAGCGGCGCGTGGACGGGGTCCTCGTCGTCGACCCCCGCACCCGCGACCCGCGCCCCGCCCTGCTGACCCGGCTGGGGCTCCCGGCGGTCGTGATAGGCGGCGGCGCGGGAACGCCCCCGACCCCCTGGCGCCCCGAAGACCCGCCCCGCCACGGGGCCGACGCGCGGGCCGCGGAGGGCCGGGCCGTCGGTGAGGGCGGGGACAGCCGTGACGCGGGTGCCGCCGTGGGGGCCGGGGATGCCAGGGATGCCGGTGCCGCCGTACCGGCCGACGACGCCGGGGACGGCCGGGACGGTGGGTTCGGGCCGGCGGTGGTGCGGGCCGACGACGCGCGGGCCATGACCGAGGTCCTGGACCACCTCCACGGCCTCGGCCACCGCCGCATCGTCCACATCGCCGGCCTCCCCGGCCTCGCCCACACCGCCCGCCGGGTCGCGGCGCTGCGCGCCGAGGCCGACCGGCTCGGGCTGCCGCCCGGCCGGGTGCGTTCGGTGCCCACGGACTACTCCGACACCGAGGGCGCCGCGGCCACCCGCCGGGTCCTCGCGGAACCGGAGCCGCCGACCGCGCTGGTCTATGACAACGACGTGATGGCGGTGGCGGGCAGCGCGGTCGCCGCCGGACTGGGCATCCCCGTGCCCGGCCGGCTCTCCATCGTGGCCTGGGACGACTCGGCCCTCTGCCGGGTCAACCACCCTCCGCTGACCGCCCTGGTCCGCGACACCGCCGGGTTCGGCCGGCTCGCCGCCGAGGAACTGCTCCACGTCCTGGCCGGCGGCCCGCCCCGGGTCCGCGAGAGCGAGCTGCCCCGGCTGGAACCCCGCGGGAGTACCGCCCCGCCCCCGGCCGCATACTGAAATCCGGCCCCTTTTCAGGAGTTCAGGAGCGCCCCCGTGACCACCCCCACCCCAGCCCTCCCCGTCCCCCGCCCGGCCGCCGCGGTGTCCGCCGCCGCCGAGGCCACCGGTCCGACCGTGGCGGTCGACATCGGGGGGACGAAGATCGCCGGGGCGCTGGTGCACCCCGACGGCACGATGACCGCGGCCACCCGCCGCCCGACCCCGCGCGGGACGGACCCGGAGGCGGTCATGGCGGCGGTCGCCGAGGTCGTCGCGGACCTGTCCGCGGACCCGCTGTGGGAGCGGGCCGTCCGCTGCGGCGTCGGCAGCGCGGGCCCGGTCGACACCTCGCGGGGCACGGTCAGCCCGGTCAACATCGGCGCCTGGCGCGGGTTCCCCGTCCAGGAGCGCATCGCCGCCGAACTCGGCGCCCGCGGGGCCCGGATCCCGGTGGTCCTGGCCGGCGACGGGGTGGCCATGACGGCGGCGGAGCACTGGCTCGGCGCCGCCCGGGGACACGCGAACGCCCTGTGCATGGTGGTCTCCACCGGGGTCGGCGGCGGGCTGATCCTGAACGGCCGGCTCCACGCCGGCCCCACCGGCAACGCCGGCCACATCGGCCACATCAGCGTCGCGTTCGACGGCGAGCCCTGCGCCTGCGGCGGCCGCGGCTGCGTCGAATCCCTCGCCTCCGGCACCGCCATCGCCCGCTGGGCCCGAGACCAGGGCTGGACCGGCCCCGACCCGACGGCGGCGGGCGTCGCCGCCTCCGCCGCCGCGGGCGACCCGGTCGCCCTGGCCGCCTTCGACCGCGCCGGGCGCGCCCTGGCCGCCGCCATCGCGGCCACCGCCACCCTGGTCGAGACCGACATCGCGGTGATCGGCGGCGGGGTCGCCGCCAGCGGGGACACCCTCCTCGGGCCGGTCCGCCGGCACCTGGCCTCGTACGCCACCCTGTCCTTCGTCCAGGACCTCAGGGTCGTCCCGGCGGCCCTCGGCACCCACGCCGGGCTCATCGGCGCGGCGGCCGCCGCGATGATGCTCGCGCCCGCCGGCTGACCCGCCTCAGGGCTTGACCGAGCGGTAGTACCGCCGGGCCCCCTCGTGGAGGTCCAGCGGGTCGGTGTAGATCGCCGTCCGCAGGTCCACCAGCTGCGCCGCGTGCACCTCGTGCCCGATCCGGTCCCGGCTCTGGATCACCGTCTGGGTGAACTGCTCCGTCAGCCGGGCGTCCGTGCCCTCCTTGGTGACCAGCAGGTTCGGGACGGCCAGCGTGGCCACCGAGGAGGTGTTGCGGGCCCGCGCGTACGCGTCCTGCGGCATCACCGCCGCCCGGTAGTACCGCGCCGGGCTGCCGCTGGCCTGGAGCTGCTCCACCAGGTCGCCCAGCTGGACGAGCCGGATGTCGAAGCGCTCCGACAGCTCGCGCACCGCGTTCGTCGGCAGTCCGCCCGACCAGAAGAAGGCGTCGATCCGCCCCGCCTGGAGCTCCGCCGGCATGGTGTCGATGCCGATCGCGACGGGGGTGATGTCGTGCAGGGGGTCCAGCTTGGCCGCGCGCAGCAGCCGCTCCGAGATCAGCCGGACCCCGGAGCCGTCCTGGCCCACCGCGACCCGCTTGCCCCGCAGGTCACGGGCCGACTGCACCGGCGACCCAGCCGGGACCACCAGCTGCACGTAGTCGTCGTACAGCCGGGCGCAGCCGCGCAGCTGCTCCGCGCCCGGCTTGCCGTCGGCCCGGTACTGGCCGACCGCGTCCGCCGTCGCGATGGTGAAGTCCGCCTCGCCCGACGCCACCCGCCGGAGGTTCTGCTGCGAGCCCTCACTGGTCTCCAGCCGGACCTTGACGCCGGGCATGTCCTGCGCGAGCGCCTGCTCCAGCAGCTGCCCGTAGCGGTGGTAGACGCCGGTACGGACGCCCGTGCTGAAGGTGAGCTTTCCGGTCAGCGCGGGCTCCCCGAAGGGGCGCAGCCACCACAGCAGCACCCCGAGCACGGCCAGCACGGCCACCAGCCCCACGAGGAGGCGGCGCGGGCTGACACGGGGTGGTACGAGGGGCATGCCCGCGATCCTCCCACCCGCCCCACGCTCCTGTCACGACCCGCCCCCCGCCCCGGAGCCCACCCGCCTCCGGCCCGCCCGCCCCACGCCCCGCCCGCCCGGCCCCTGCCAACAGCCCGCCTTCCCCGCCCGGCCCACAGCCCGGCCCGCCCGGCCCGCCGTCCGGCAAGTCGCCTTCCGCGTCCGGCCCCCAACCGGCCCGGTTTCCAGGCGGTGGCCCGCCCGGCCTGCCCGGTCCCGGGTCCGGGCAGGCCGGCCCGCCGTCCGGGCCCGGCCGGGGGTCTTCTCCACCGCCGGGCCCACCGTCCGGCCCGGTCCGGCCCCGGGGCAAACGCCGGCGGATTCCGCCCCGTCGCCCCCTCGTCGGGCCGGCCCGACCCCGCCTCCCCGCCGCAGGCCCCCGTTCCGCACGGCCGGAGTGCGGGCGGCCGCGCCGACTCCGCGGCAGCTTCCGGCCGTCCGGGCGGCGCCGGTCCCCTCGGCTACCCGCCGGAGCCCGGTTCCGGCGGCAGGGCCGCGCGGAGGCGGGCCAGCAGGGCGCGGGCCGCCGGGCCCGACGGGCCGTCGGCGCGCCAGGCCAGCGCCACCCGGCCGCTCAGCTCCGGCCCCGTGATCCGCAGCACCCGCACCCCCGGGCCCGCCTGCGCGTGCGCCCCCTCCGGGATCACCGCCACCCCCAGCCCCCGCGCCGCCAGCCGGGCCAGCACCGCCGGAGCGGCCGCCTCGAAGTCCACCCGGGGCGTGAACCCCGCCTCCGCGCAGGCCCGCTCCAGCACCCCCCGCATCCCCGTTCCGCGCGGCAGGCCGATCAGCGGCCGCCCACGCAGCGCCGCCAGCGGAACGGCCCCGTCCACCGCCTCCCGCAGGAGCGGGTCACCGGCCCGTACCGCCGCCACCAGCGGCTCGTCGAGCAGCAGCCGCGCGGTGATCCCCTGCGGCGGCTCCCCGGCCAGCCCGATCACCGCCAGGTCGAGGCGCCCGTCCCGCAGGGCGGCCAGCATCCGCTCCGAGGTGTCCTCGGTCAGCGCCATCTCCACCCGCGGGTGCGCGTCGTGGAAGTCGCCCAGCAGCGCCACCAGGTCGAACGAGTCCATCGCCGCCCCGGCCGCCCCCGGTATCAGCCCCAGCGCCACCCGGCCCCGCAGCAGCCCGGAGAACTCGTCGGCCGTCCGCCGGATCCCCTCCACCGCCGCCAGCGCCGCCCGCGCGTGGACCAGCACCGCCTCGCCCGCCTCCGTCGGCGTCACCCGCCGCCCCGACCGGTCCAGCAGCCGCTGCCCCAGCTCCCGCTCCAGCTGCCCGACCTGCGCGCTCACCCCCGGCTGCGACACGTGCAGGCGCCCCGCGGCCCGGGTGAAGCCGCCCTCCTCCACGACCGCGACGAAGTACCTCAGCTGAGCCAGTTCCATGAGCGGCGATGTTAGATCGCGGAGCCGCCCCGCCGCGGGCCTGCGCCGTACGGGGGACGGGGGGCTCCCCGGCACCGCCTACCCTTGTTCCATGACCAGCAGCAGCGACCGGAGCACGGCAGTGGTGGACCCCAAGGGAACTTACGAGGTGCGCACCTACGGGTGCCAGATGAACGTGCACGACTCCGAGCGGCTCTCCGGTCTGCTGGAGGACGCCGGCTACGTCCGGGCCCCCGAGGGCTCCGACGGCGACGCCGACGTGGTCGTCTTCAACACCTGCGCGGTGCGCGAGAACGCCGACAACAAGCTCTACGGCAACCTCGGCCGGCTCGCCCCCATGAAGACCAAGCGCCCCGGCATGCAGATCGCCGTCGGCGGCTGCCTCGCCCAGAAGGACCGCGACACCATCGTCAAGAAGGCCCCCTGGGTCGACGTGGTCTTCGGCACGCACAACATCGGCAAGCTGCCCGTCCTCCTGGAGCGCGCCCGCGTCCAGGAGGAGGCCCAGATCGAGATCGCCGAGTCGCTGGAGGCCTTCCCCTCCACCCTGCCGACCCGCCGCGAGTCCGCGTACGCCGCCTGGGTCTCGATCTCCGTCGGCTGCAACAACACCTGCACCTTCTGCATCGTCCCGGCGCTGCGCGGCAAGGAGGAGGACCGCCGCCCCGGCGACATCCTCGCCGAGGTGGAGGCCCTGGTCGCCGAGGGCGTCTCGGAGATCACCCTGCTCGGCCAGAACGTCAACGCCTACGGCAGCGACCTCGGCGACCGCGAGGCCTTCAGCAAGCTGCTGCGCGCCTGCGGGCAGATCGAGGGCCTGGAGCGGGTCCGATTCACCTCCCCGCACCCCAAGGACTTCACCGACGACGTCATCGCCGCCATGGCCGAGACCCCGAACGTGATGCCCCAGCTGCACATGCCGCTCCAGTCGGGCTCCGACCCGATCCTGCGGGCGATGCGCCGGTCCTACCGGCAGGAGCGTTTCCTCGGGATCATCGAGAAGGTCCGCGCCGCCATCCCGCACGCCGCGATCTCCACCGACATCATCGTGGGCTTCCCCGGCGAGACGGAGGAGGACTTCCAGCAGACGATGCACGTGGTCCGCGAGGCCCGCTTCGCCAGCGCCTTCACCTTCCAGTACTCCAAGCGCCCCGGCACCCCGGCCGCCGAGATGGAGGGGCAGATCCCCAAGGAGGTCGTCCAGGACCGCTACATGCGCCTGGTCGCCCTCCAGGAGGAGATCTCCTGGGAGGAGAACAAGAAGCAGGTCGGCCGCACCCTGGAGGTCATGGTCGCCGAGGGCGAGGGCCGCAAGGACGGCGCCACCGCCCGCCTGTCGGGCCGCGCCCCCGACAACCGGCTGGTCCACTTCACCAAGCCGGACGAGGAGGTCCGCCCCGGCGACGTGGTGACCGTGGAGATCACCTACGCGGCCCCGCACCACCTGCTGGCCGAGGGACCGACCACCGCCGTGCGCCGCACGCGGGCGGGCGACGCCTGGGAGAAGCGCAACGCCGCCCCGGCCCAGCCCCAGGGCGTCATGCTCGGCATCCCCACCCTCGGCGTCCCGGCCCCGCTGCCGGTGGCCACCTCGGGCTGCGCGATCGACTGACCCGCGACCCGACCGGAAGCCGCCCGGATCGCTCCCGGGAACCTTCCCGGCACCGGTGCGGCGGCCCCCGGGGCGCCGCACCGGGACGTCTGGCCCGATCGGCACGACACCGCCTAGGCTGCGGATCATGCTCGTAGCCGCAGCCGTCTGCCCCGCCCCGCCGCTCCTCGTGCCGGAGGTCGCCGCCGGCGCCGCCGCCGAACTCGACGGGGCCCGTACCGCCTGCTCCGACGCCCTCGCCGTGCTGGCCGCCTCCCGGCCCGACGTGCTGGTCGTGGTCGGCTCCTGCGACGCCGACCACCAGGGGACGTACCCGCAGGGATCCCGAGGGGGCTTCCACGGCTTCGGGGTCGACGCCGAGGTCCGGCTGGGCGAGGGCGAGGAGGGGCCGCGCCTGCTGCCCGCCTCCCTGGCGGTCGGCGCCTGGCTGCTGGGCCGCGCCCGCTGGGGCGCCGCCCCCGTCGAGGGGCTCGCCGTCGCGGACTCCCTGGAGGCCGCGCGCTGCCTGGAGACCGGCCGGGAGCTCGCCGGCGCCGACGAGCGGGTCGCGCTGCTGGTCATGGGCGACGGGAGCGCCTGCCGCACGCTGAAGGCCCCGGGTTACCTCGACGAGCGCGCCGCCGCCTTCGACACCGCCGCCGGCCGGGCCCTCGGTTCCGCCGACACCGACGCGCTGGCCGCGCTGGACCCCGTACTCGCCGCCGAGCTCCAGGCGGCCGGGCGGGCGCCCTGGCAGGTGCTCGCGGGCGCCGCCGAGGGCGCGGGCCTGGGCGGGCGGCTGCTGTACGAGGACGCCCCGTACGGGGTCGGCTACTTCGTGGCCGCCTGGTCCTGACCGGGAGCGCGGGGGAGCGCCCGCACGGCGAAGGGGCGCGGGACCCTCGGTCCCACGCCCCTTGATCCTGCCGGCGCCGCTGCGGGCGCCCCGTCTCAGGAAGCCGCCGGCGGCGTCGGCCCGCCGGGGGCGTCCTTGTGGGCGACCTTGCCCAGGGCGTCCTTCGCCTTGTCCGTACCGGTCGTGATCCGGTCGCTGTACTTGCCATGGGTCTTGGAGTCCACGACCTTGGCGACCTTGTCCAGGCCCTCGCCGATCCTGCCCTCGTGCTTCTGCGCGAGGTCGCCGACCTTCTCCTTGGCCGGAGCGAGCTTGGCCTTCAGATTGTCGAGCAGGCCCATGGGTCACCTTCCTGGGGTCCCCCCGGACGGAGCCCGGGGGAGCGGTGGCTATGTACGGGCGCCTTCGCCGGTCTCGCTGTCCGCGGCCACCTCGGCCGACTGCTGCTTGGGGATCTCCACGGCGGCCTCCGCCGCGGGAGCCCCGGCCGCAGCCGCCTCGTCCTCCCCGGCACCGTCGGCCGGCTCGGTCGCCGCGGCCGGCGTCTCCGCCGTGGTGGCCTCGGCCGCGACCTCCTCGGTCACCGCTTCTTCCTTACGACGAAAAATCCGGTCAAAAACGCCCATGTCTACTCCCATAACGTTACTCGTGCGGGTGAAGTTCCGCTGTGGCCGGACCGGCCTCCACCAGATGTGCGCCAGGCGCGCGCCGGGCCGGAACCTCTTCAAGGCAACGACCCCGGACACCCCCCGTCACCTCACCCGATCGGGTACATGACGGTGTCTTGACCGGGGGCTGCGAGACTGTTCCGGTGAGGAATGCAGCCCCCGCCCCGCGGGTCATCGCCGTCGTCGGTCCCACCGCGGCCGGAAAGTCCGACCTGGGCGTCGCCCTGGCCCGCCACTTCGACGGCGAGGTCGTCAACGCCGACTCCATGCAGCTCTATCGGGGGATGGACATCGGCACCGCCAAGCTGACGATGGACGAGCGCGGCGGCGTCCCGCACCACCTCCTCGACATCTGGGCCGTCACCGAGACCGCCAGCGTCGCCGAGTACCAGCGCCTCGCCCGCGCCGAGATCGACAAGCTCCTCGCCCAGGGCCGCACCCCGGTCCTCGTCGGCGGCTCCGGGCTCTACGTCCGCGGCGCCCTCGACGCCATGGAGTTCCCCGGCACCGACCCCGAGGTCCGCGCCCGGCTGGAGGAGGAGGCCACCCTGCGCGGTCCCGGAGCCCTGCACGCCCGCCTGGCCGCCGTCGACCCGGCCGCGGCCGCGGCGATCCTGCCCGGCAACACCCGCCGCATCGTCCGGGCGCTCGAGGTGATCGAGATCACGGGCAAGCCCTTCACGGCCAACCTGCCCGGCCACGAGTCCGTCTACGACACCGTCCAGATCGGCGTCGACGTGGCCCGCCCCGAGCTCGACGAGCGGATCGCGACGCGCGTCGACCGGATGTGGGAGGCCGGACTGGTCGAGGAGGTGCGCTCCCTGGAGGCGCGGGGCCTGCGCGAGGGCATCACCGCCTCCCGCGCCCTGGGCTACCAGCAGGTACTGGCCGCCCTCGCCGGCGAGTGCACCGAGGACGAGGCCAGGGCGGAGACGGTGCGGGCCACCAAGCGCTTCGCCCGCCGCCAGGACTCCTGGTTCCGTCGCGACCCCCGGGTCCACTGGCTCAGCGGAGCCGCCGCCGACCGCGGGGAACTCCCCGGACTCGCGCAGTCGTTGGTCGAACGAGCGGTCACAGCCTGATCACGTGATGGCATCGGGAAGCCCCGTGCGCCCGTCGCAGGCCCCCGACCGTGCCATCATCAAACTTCTGAACAGTGGCGTGCGGAGTCCGAAGTGGGGAGGGCGCGTGGCTATGGAGGCCGGCCCTCGGCGAGACACCGGGCGGGACGACACCGAGCGGGAGACGGACGTACCCAGGTCCGCCGCGCCAGCGGCGGCGAATGAGTCCGTCGCCGCGCCAGCGGCGGCCAATGAGTCCGTCGCCGCGTCGGCGGCGGGCAACGAGCCGGTCGCCGCGCCGGGAGCCCCCGGCGGTCCGGACGGTCCCGACGGGCTCGGCCTGCCCGCCGACCCCGCCCGGCTGACCACCGACGGCCCCGAAGCGCCCGAGCCCGGCAGCGAGACCGCCGACACCCCCGCCGTCGAGGTCGAGCTGCGGCCCCAGCGCAGGCTGCGGATCTGGCAGATCGCCCCCATCGTGATGCTGGCCGCCGCCGGCTCCCTGATGTTCGCCTTCCCCCTCGCCTTCGAGTTCGGCGACGGCGGCGCGGTCGTGGCCATGCTCGGCTTCCTCATCAGCTCCTGCGCGGGCGGCTGGGGCATGATGGCCGCCCGCCGCGTCGGCTACTCCTGGCCCGGGCTCCCGCCCCGGGGCAGCGGCCGCCGCCCCGACTGGCGGATCGCCGGGCTGTACGCGCTGGTCGCGCTGGCCGTCGTGGCACTCGCCGTCTACCGTGTGGCACGCCTGCGCTGACCAGCGCCGACACCGCGCCGACCGCGCTCCGACCGCATGTCGAGCCCACCGGCCGGGGCCGTGTCCCGCTCGGTACCATGGGCTCGTGACGCACACCACCCTCCCCTTCCTCAAGGGCCACGGGACCGAGAACGACTTCGTGATCGTCCCCGACCCGGACAACGCCGTCGACCTGCCGCCCACCGCCGTCGCCGCCCTGTGCGACCGCCGGGCCGGCATCGGGGCGGACGGTGTGCTGCATGTGGTGCGCTCCGCCGCCCACCCCGAGGCCGCGCACCTGGCCGGCGAGGCCGAGTGGTTCATGGACTACCGCAACAGCGACGGCTCCGTCGCCGAGATGTGCGGCAACGGCGTGCGCGTCTTCGCCCGCTACCTCCACCACGCCGGACACGTCGAGCCCGGCGACTTCGCGGTCGCCACCCGCGGCGGGGTCAAGCAGGTCCACCTCTCGAAGACCGGCGACGTCACCGTCTCCATGGGCAGCGCCCGGCTCCCCGAGGGCGAGGTCACCGTCTCCGTCGGCGACCGCTCCTGGCCCGCGCGCAACGTGAACATGGGGAACCCGCACGCCGTCGCGTTCGTTGAAAGCCTCGACCACGCCGGAGACCTGCTGAGCCCCCCGCCGTTCAGCCCCGCCTCCGCCTACCCCACCGGGGTCAATGTCGAGTTCGTCGTCGACCGAGGCCCGCGGCACGTCGCCATGCGCGTCCACGAGCGCGGCTCCGGCGAGACCCGCTCCTGCGGGACCGGCGCCTGCGCCGTCGCCGTGGCCGCCATCCGGCGCGACGGAGCCGACCCCGCCGTCACGGGAGAGCCCGTCTCGTACACGGTCGACCTGCCCGGCGGTACCCTCGTCATCACCGAACACCCCGACGGTCGCATCGACATGACCGGACCGGCCGTCATCGTGGCCGCCGGCGAGTTCGAAGCGGACTGGCTCAGGGAAACTGCCTTCGCCTGAAGATTCCCTCTCTTGGGTGATCCGTTTCACGCTGAGCGAGAGGCGGACTGCGCCACGTGGTGGGGTCGGTAACATCAGGCACCGGCCCTGAGGGCTCACCCCATGCCCGCCACCGCCGGTCGAAGCCGCCGGAGGTGCCCATGAGTGCAGAGGCCACGAACCCCGAAGCACATGCCGAAGTGCGCCCTGAGCTGCGCAGACGTGGCCGGACCAGGCTCGATCTGCGGCGCCTGGGCCGAGCCGCCCTGCTCGGGCCCGCGTCCCGGGACCGCCTCCCGGACG
Organism: Streptomyces sp. NPDC001594; assembly: GCF_042893675.1. Classification (NCBI taxonomy): domain Bacteria; kingdom Bacillati; phylum Actinomycetota; class Actinomycetes; order Kitasatosporales; family Streptomycetaceae; genus Streptomyces; species Streptomyces sp. NPDC001594. The sequence continues at coordinate 60,538 of NZ_JBIAVB010000008.1, forward strand.
CCATCGGACACGTAGCAGAAGCGCACCGCGCCCACCACCCGGACGCGGACCTGTCCATCCTGCGCCGTGCGTACCTCCTGGCGGAGTCCTCGCACCGGGGCCAGATGCGCAAGAGCGGTGAGCCGTACATCACACACCCGCTCGCCGTCACGCTCATCCTGGCCGAACTCGGCGCCGAGACCACCACCCTGACGGCCTCCCTGCTGCACGACACCGTCGAGGACACCGAGGTGACCCTCGATCAGGTCCGCGCCGAGTTCGGCGACGAGGTCGCCTTCATCGTCGACGGCGTCACCAAGGTCGAGAAGATCGACTACGGCGCCGCCGCCGAACCCGAGACCTTCCGCAAGATGCTCGTCGCCACCGGCAACGACGTCCGCGTCATGTCCATCAAACTCGCCGACCGGCTGCACAACATGCGCACCCTCGGCGTGATGCGCCCCGAGAAACAGGCCCGCATCGCCAAGGTCACCCGCGACGTCCTCATCCCGCTCGCCGAACGCCTCGGCGTCCAGGCCCTCAAGACCGAGCTGGAAGACCTCGTCTTCGCGATCCTGCACCCCGAGGAGTACGAGCGCACCCGCGCGCTCATCGCCGCCCACTGCGGCGCGGACGACCCCCTCCTCGCCATCGCCGACTCCGTACGCACCGTCCTGCGCGAGGCCGGCATCACCGCCGAGGTGCTCGTCCGCCCCCGGCACTTCGTCTCCGTCCACCGCATCTCCCGCACCCGCGGCGAACTGCGCGGCCCGGACTTCGGCCGCATCCTCGTCCTCGTCGGCGAGAACGCCGACTGCTACGCCGTCCTCGGCGAACTCCACACCTGCTTCACCCCGGTCGTATCGGAGTTCAAGGACTTCATCGCCGTCCCCAAGTTCAACCTGTACCAGTCGCTGCACACCGCCGTCGCCGTCCCCGAGGGGTACGTCGCCGAAGTCATCGTCCGCACCCGGCAGATGCACCGCGTCGCCGAGGCCGGCGTGGTCGCCCTCGGCAACCCCTACGCGACCGGCGAGGGATCCGACTGCGAGGGCGTCGACCCCACCCGGCCCGGCTGGCTCTCCCGGCTCCTCGACTGGCAGCAGTCCGCACCCGACCCCGACACCTTCTGGACCGGACTGCGCGCCGAACTCGCCCAGGACCGCGAGATCACCGTCTACCGCGCCGACGGCGGCACCCTGGCCCTGCCCGCCGGGGCCGGCTGTATCGACGCCGCCTACGCCCAGTACGGCGAGGCGGCCCACGGCTGTATCGGCGCCCGCGTCAACGGGCGCCTCACCTCCCTGTCCGCCCCGCTCTCCGACGGGGACACCGTCCAGCTGCTGCTCGCCCAGGACGCCTCCTCCGGGCCCGCCGCCGACTGGCTGGAGCACGCCAAGACGCCGGCCGCCCGCATCGCCATCAGCAGCTGGCTCCAGGCCCACCCCGAGGGCGCCGTACCCGCCGCCGCGGCCCCCCGCGCCCCCCTCTCGGTGCCCGGGCTGCGCGGGGGCGGGGGCAACGCCGTCGCCGACCTCCCCGACGCGCACGTCCGCCTCGCCGGTTGCTGCACCCCCGTCCCGCCGGACGCGGTCGCCGGGTTCGTCGTCCGGGGCGGCGCCGTCACCGTCCACCGGGTGCACTGCCCGGCCGTCGCCCAGATGCGCTCCCTGGGCCGCACCTCCGTCGCCGTGCACTGGCGGGCCACCGCCGACTGCCGGGTCACCCTGCTCGCCGAATCGTTCGGCCGCCCCCACCTGCTGGCCGACCTGACCGAGGCCATCGCCCGCCAGGGGGTCGAGGTAGTCTCCGCCACCGTCGAGCCGCCCGTCGAACAGCGGGTCCGGCACAGCTACACCCTCCAGCTGCCCGACGCCTCCTTGCTGCCCGGGCTGATGCGGGCCATGCGGGACGTGCCCGGCGTGTACGACGTCGGCCGGGCCTGAGGGGGACACCGGGGGGCGAGGGGGGAGGGCGGGGCGGGGGGCCGCCGGGGGAGTCTCGTTCGGGTGGATCCGTCGCGCGCCGCACGCGGCCCCGCCACGGGCGCTGGTAAGCGGTGGTGGATGCAGCTCTCCTCCCCGCGCCTGCGCGCCGCCCTGCTCGCCGCGGCCTCCCTCAGCCTCGTCGCCGCCGTGCTGCCGCCGCCCAAGCCCCTCGGCATCGGCGACCGCCTCTTCCCCGAGCTCGGCAACCCCGGGTACGACGTCCTCTCGTACGACCTCTCCCTCACGTACAAGGACAACCGCACCCCCCTCGACGCGGTGACCGCCATCGAAGCCCGGGCCCTGGCCCCGCTGGAGCGGATCAACCTGGACTTCACCCACGGGACGGTGGCCTCCGCCGAGGTCAACGGCGAACCCGCGCGGTTCGAGAGCGCGGGGGAGGACCTCGTACTGACTCCCGCGCACCCCGTCGCCGCCAACACCCCGCTGCGGATCACCGTCCGCCACACCAGCGACCCGCGCGGCTCGTCCGACGGCGGCTGGGTCACCACCGAGGACGGCCTGGCCATGGCCAACCAGGCCGACGCGGCACACCGGGTCTTCCCCTGCAACGACCACCCCGCCGACAAGGCCTACTTCACCTTCCACGTCACCGCCCCCGAGGGCTACACCGCCGTGGCCAACGGCCTGCCCGGCGCACTCCCCGCCACCCGCGCCGCCGGGACGACCGAGTGGACCTACCGGACCGTGCACCCCATGGCCACCGAGCTCGCCCAGGTCTCCATCGGCCGCTCCGCCGTCCTCCAGCGCACCGGACCGCACGGGCTGCCGCTGCGCGACGTGGTGCCCGCCGCCGACCGGGAGCGGCTGGAGCCCTGGCTGCGCAAGACCGCCGGGCACATCGAGTGGATGGAGCAGCGGGTCGGCCGCTACCCCTTCGAGAACTACGGGGTGCTGATCGCCCGGGCCCGCACCGGCTTCGAGCTGGAGACGCAGACCCTCTCGCTCTTCGAGAACGGCCTCTTCGCCGGGGAGGCCGAGGGCTACCCCGAGTGGTACGTCGAGGCCGTCATGGTCCACGAGCTCGCCCACCAGTGGTTCGGCGACAGCGTCACCCCGCGCACCTGGTCCGACCTGTGGCTCAACGAGGGGCACGCCACCTGGTACGAGGCCCTCTACGCGGACGGCCTCGGCAAGTACTCCCTCGACCGGCGGATGCGCGAGGCCTATCAGCGCTCCGACCAGTGGCGGGCGGCCGGCGGCCCCCCGGCGGCCCCCAAGGCGGCGGCCCCCGGGCAGAAGATCGGCCTGTTCCGGCCGGTGGTCTACGACGGGGCGGCCCTGATCCTCTACGCCCTGCGCGAGGAGATCGGCACCGCCGCCTTCGACCGGGTCGAGCGGCGGTGGGTGGCGGAGCACAAGGACGGGACCGCCGGCACCGAGGACTTCGTACGCCTGGCCTCGCAGGAGGCCGGACGCGACCTCACGGCCTTCCTGCACCCCTGGCTGTACGGCGAGAAGACCCCGCCGATGCCCGGCCACCGGGACTGGAGCGCCCCGGCGGCCAAGGCGGCCCCGAAGGCGGCGGCTCCGGTCCACGCACCGGTCCGTGCTGCGGAAGCGGCCGGAAAAACGGTATGACGGGCCAGGAACGGGCATGTCACCATCGACAAGGCCGACCACGGGGCGGACCGGGGAATCACCGGACCGGGTCCTGCGTTGGACGTGTCAGAGTCAGTCACGCACGGCGGTACCTTTGGCCCTAGCCGGCGCGCACGCAACCGAATCGACGTAAGGATCCAATGACCTCCTCTTCATCCCCTTCCCAGGACCCGCGGGACGCGCAGGACGTGCGGGACCCGCAGCGCTTCACCGAGAGCCTTCGGGCCGATGCCCTGATGGAAGAGGACGTCGCCTGGAGCCACGAGATCGACGGAGACCGGGACGGCGACCAGTTCGACCGCTCCGAGCGCGCCGCCCTGCGCCGCGTGGCCGGTCTCTCCACCGAGCTCGAGGACGTCACCGAGGTCGAGTACCGACAGCTCCGCCTGGAGCGCGTCGTCCTCGTCGGTGTCTGGACCTCCGGCACGGTGGGCGACGCCGAGAACTCCCTCGCGGAGCTCGCGGCCCTCGCCGAGACGGCGGGCGCCCTCGTACTCGACGGTGTCATCCAGCGCCGCGACAAGCCCGACCCGGCCACCTTCATCGGTTCCGGCAAGGCCCGCGAGCTGCGCGACATCGTGCTGGAGAGCGGCGCCGACACCGTCGTCTGCGACGGCGAGCTCAGCCCCGGCCAGCTCATCGCCCTCGAGGACGTCGTCAAGGTCAAGGTCGTCGACCGGACCGCCCTCATCCTGGACATCTTCGCCCAGCACGCCAAGTCCCGAGAGGGCAAGGCGCAGGTCGCGCTCGCGCAGATGCAGTACATGCTGCCGCGACTGCGCGGCTGGGGTCAGTCGCTGTCCCGGCAGATGGGTGGCGGCGGCGGTGGCGGCATGGCCACCCGCGGCCCCGGTGAGACCAAGATCGAGACCGACCGGCGCCGCATCCGCGAGAAGATGGCGAAGATGCGCCGGGAGATCGCCGAGATGAAGACCGGCCGCGACATCAAGCGGCAGGAACGGCGCCGCAACAAGGTGCCCTCGGTCGCCATCGCCGGCTACACCAACGCGGGCAAGTCCTCCCTGCTCAACCGCCTCACCGGCGCGGGCGTCCTGGTGGAGAACGCACTGTTCGCCACCCTCGACCCGACCGTGCGCCGCGCCGAAACCCCCTCCGGCCGGATCTACACCCTGGCCGACACCGTGGGCTTCGTCCGACACCTGCCCCACCACCTCGTCGAGGCCTTCCGCTCCACGATGGAGGAGGTCGGTGATTCCGACCTCATCCTGCACATCGTGGACGGCTCGCACCCGGCGCCGGACGAGCAGCTGGCGGCGGTCCGCGAGGTCATCCGCGAGGTCGGCGCCGTCAACGTGCCGGAGATCGTCGTGATCAACAAGGCCGACGCCGCGGACCCGCTGGTCCTGCAGCGCCTGCTGCGCATCGAGCGGCACTCCATCGCCGTCTCGGCCCGCACCGGCCAGGGCATCGCCGAGCTCCTCGCGCTCATCGACAGCGAGCTGCCCCGGCCCGCCGTCGAGGTGGAGGCCCTGGTGCCGTACACCCGCGGCGCGCTGATCGCCCGGGCGCACGCCGAGGGCGAGGTGATCTCCGAGGAGCACACCCCGGAGGGCACCGTCCTCAAGGCGCGGGTCCATGAGGAACTCGCGGCGGAACTGGCGCCGTACGTCCCCGCCAAGCGATAGCACCACCCGGCAAACGGCAGAGGGCCCTCCGCGACTGCGGAGGGCCCTCTGCCGTTTCCCGCCTACCGGCGCGGGTGCCGCGCGCTCAGCGCTTGAACTTGGCGCTCACGGCGTCGTAGATCCCCTTGGCCTCCGGCCCCAGCTTCGGGCCGGCCAGCCAGCCCGCCTTCGCCGGGCCGATCGAGGTGTTCGAGACCAGCGCGGGCTTGCCGTCGGCCCCCGCCGCGATCCAGCCGCCGCCGGAGGAGCCGCCCGTCATCGTGCAGCCGATCCGGTACATCACCGGGTCCTGCTGGTGCAGCGCCAGACGGCCCGGCTTGTCCGTGCACTGGTACGCCTTCTGACCGTCGAAGGGGGCCGCGGCCGGGTAGCCCGTCGCCGTCATCCCCGTGATCTTGGGGACCGCCGGGGCGTTGAACTCCACCGGCAGCGCCGTGCCGACCGTCTCCTCCAGCGACTTGCCGTTGCCGCCCTTCTCCGGCGTCACGTGCAGCACCGCGAAGTCGTACGGCGCGCCCGCACCGCCCGTCGGACCGCCGTTCGCGATCCACTGGTCGGAGGTCTGCGCCCAGTCGCTCCACCACACGCCGTAGGGGGCCACCTGCTCGCGCGGCGCGCCCTTGAGCTCCGCCGCCGGCCGGCCCGCGTTGTTGTACGAGGGGACGAAGGCTATGTTGCGGTACCAGCCGCCGGCCTTGCCCGCGTGCACGCAGTGGCCGGCCGTCCAGACGAGGTTGGACTTGCCGGGGTGGGCGGGGTCCTTCACCACGGTCGCCGAGCAGACCATCGAGCCCTCGGGACCGTCGAAGAAGACCTTGCCGGACGCCGGAACGCTGGAGTGGTACGGCGCGGCCGCCGCCTTCGCCGTCACCGGCGCCGGGGTCGGGTCCGTGACACCCTGGTCCTTGCCGGCGTCGGGGTCGACGGACGGACGCTGCGGCTGCTCCGCGTCCCGCATCCGCTCCGGGTCCCAGAGGCCGTCGATGACCGGGTTGACGTAGTCGCCCGCCTCACGGAGCCAGTCGTCCTTGTTCCAGTTCTTCCACGCGCCCCCCTTCCACTTCTCCATGTCGAAGCCGTGCTGCTTGAGCTTGTCCTTGAGCTCCTGCGGGATCTTGATCGGGCCGTCCGCGGCGCCGCCGGAAGGGAGGGGCGCTGCCACGGTCGGCTTGGCGTCACCGCCGGCCTCCCCGTCGCCGGGTCCGCAGGCCGCGGCGGTCAGCGCGAGCGCGGCCGCGCAGAGGGCCGCGGTGACCGGTCGGTTCGGTCGCATGTCGTAAGTCCCCCAGGTGCTTCGAGATGTTGGGACGGGGTCGTCCAGGGTGCTTCGGTTCGCTTTCGCAGCACCCCACTATGCCGCCGCCGTTGAAGACGGCGGCCCCCGGGTCCGCGGTTCCGGTGCGCACCGATGCTCTCGACCCCTGCTCACCGGGGCCGCGGGGTGCGCCCCGGCCGGAAACTGAAGGCCCCTCATGCCCCCCGGACCGCAAGGATCTTCGCCCGAACCCGTGATCCGCCGCCGTCGCCGTCGTTGGTACGTACGGGGGACGGTGCAGCAGCGTTCGTGTTCGAGGCGCAATCCGGAAGAGGAACCGTGGCGGAGGTCCGACAGTCGTGTCCCTGACCGAGCAGGCCGCAGCCGCGGCACAGATCCTGCCCCAGGGCGGCCGGGGGCCGGCCGCCGCCGAGGGCATCCTGCGCCGGCAGGCCCTGAGGGAGTCCGCGGCCCGCACGTACGCGCGCTCACTGCCCATCGTCCCGGTCCGGGCGCGCGGCCTGACCATCGAGGGCGCCGACGGGCGGCGCTACCTCGACTGCCTCTCCGGCGCGGGCACCCTCGCCCTCGGGCACAACCACCCCGTGGTCCTGGAGGCCATCCGCCGGGTCCTCGACTCGGGCGCCCCGCTGCACGTGCTCGACCTGGCCACCCCGGTCAAGGACGCCTTCACCACCGAGCTGTTCGCGAACCTGCCGGCCGGGCTGGCCGCCGACGCCCGCGTCCAGTTCTGCGGGCCGGCCGGGACGGACGCGGTCGAGGCCGCGCTCAAGCTGGTCCGGATCGCCACCGGGCGCTCCGGCCTGCTCGCCTTCACCGGGGCTTACCACGGCATGACGGCCGGGGCCCTGGCCGCGTCCGGCGGCGCCCCCGACGTCCGTGTGACCCGGCTGCCCTACCCGCAGGACCACCGCTGCCCGTTCGGGGTCGGCGGCACGGAGGGCGCCCGCCTCTCGGCGGCCTGGACCGAGAGCCTGCTCGACGACCCCAAGGGCGGGGTGCCCGCCCCGGCGGGCATGCTCGTCGAGCCCGTCCAGGGCGAAGGCGGGGTCCACCCGGCCCCGGACGACTGGCTGCGCCGGATGCGGGAGATCACCGAGACCCGGGGCATCCCCCTGATCGCGGACGAGGTCCAGACCGGGGTGGGCCGCACCGGCGCCTTCTGGGGCGTCGACCACGCCGGAGTGGTTCCCGACGTGATGGTCCTGTCCAAGGCCATCGGCGGCAGCCTGCCGCTGGCCGTGATCGTCTACCGCTCGGAGCTGGACGCCTGGGAGCCCGGAGCCCATGCCGGAACGTTCCGCGGCAACCAGCTCGCGATGGCCGCCGGCACCGCCACCCTCGCCTACGTCCGCCGCAACGGCCTCGCCGAGCGCGCGGCCGAACTGGGCGGCCGCATGCTCACGGCCCTGCGCGGCCTGGCGGCCGACCAGCCCTGCGTGGGCGACGTGCGCGGCAGGGGCCTGATGCTCGGCATCGAGATCGTCGACCCCGACACGGGAGCCGCCGCACCCGACCTCGCCGCCGCCGTCCGCCAGGAGTGCCTGGACCGCGGTCTGATCGTCGAACTCGGCGGCCGTCACGGTGCCGTGGTCCGCCTGCTGCCCCCGCTCACCCTCACCGACGAGCAGGCCACAGCCGTCCTGGACCGCCTCGCCGACGCCGTGCCCGCCGCCGCCCACTGACCAAGGACCCCACCCATGCCCGACCCCGAGACCCGCCCGACCCCCACACCTCCCCTCAACCACCCCACAGCCTCATCCCCGCCCCTCCCCACCCCCGCACCGGCCCCACCCCGGCCCGCCCCCGAAGCGCAACCCACAGCCGCCCCCGCAGCAGGAACCGAAGCCACGACCCCGCCATCCGCGCCGAGGACTGCCACCAGCGCCGAAGCCCCCGCCACTACCCCAGCCCCCGGGGACACCTGGCAGCCCCCCACCGCCCCAACCCCACCCAGGCCCGAAGCCGAAGCCGGAGGTCAGGCCGACGCCGGGGCTCGGGCCGAACCCGACGCCGGAGGCCAGTCCGACGCGGGACCTCGGGTCCAACCCGGCGCCGGACCTTGGGCCCAAGGCGCCGGACCTTGGGCCCAACCCGACGCCGGAGCTCGGGCCGAACCCGGGGCCCGGCCGACCTCCTCCGCCGGGTCCTTCATCGACCCCGGAGCGTCCCGGACCGGTGCCGGTGCCGGAGCCGCCCCGGCGCCCCGGGCCGCAGCCGCGGCGGGGACGGTGCCCCGGCAGAAGGCAGGCACGCCCCGGCCGGGCGCGGCCGGACCTCCCGGGCCCGACCCGGCAGTGCTGCCCGATCTGCTGGACCACCCCGACCCGGCCACCGCCGCCCAGGCCGCCACCGTCGAGAACCTGCTGCGGTGCTGGGTCCGCGAGAGCGGCATCGGCCGCCCCGACGGCCCCGCCGGAACCCTTCTCCGCATCCCCCTCCCCGCATCCGCCGCCGCGCTGCTGGTCCCCGTCCGGCACTGGTCCGAGACCGGCTGGCACCGCTTCGCCCCCGCCCGGCTCGAAGGCGCCCCCGCCCACGCCCCCGCCGTGGACGCCGTCACCCTCGCCGCCCTCATCGCCCGCGAGGGCAACGGCCGCGGTGGCGACCTCGTCGGCCGGGTCGCCGACTCGGTGCGCCGTACCACCGAGTTCATCGCCGACCGGCGCCGCCGCCCCACCGCCCCCGCCCCCATCGCCGGGGACCTCTTCCTCACCGCCGAACAGTCCCTCCTCCTCGGCCACCCCCTCCAACCGGACCCCAAGAGCCGCGAAGGGCTCTCCGAAACCGAAGCCCACCGCTACTCACCCGAACTCCACGGCTCCTTCCCCCTGCACTGGTTCGCGGTCGCACCGGCCGCCCTCGCCACCGACTCCGCCTGGACCGAACGCGGCCGCCCCGTCACCGCCGCGCAGCTCCTCGCCCGGCTCGCCCCCGGACTCCCACTGCCCGCCGGCACCACCCCCCTTCCCCTGCACCCCTGGCAGGCCCACGACCTCCTCCGGCGCCCCGCCGTCGCCGCCCTCCGCGACGCGGGACTCCTCACCGACCTGGGCCCGTACGGAACCCCCTGGTACCCCACCTCCTCCGTCCGCACCGTCCACCGCCCCGGCACCCCCGCGATGCTCAAGCTCTCCCTGGGCCTGCGCATCACCAACTCCCGCCGGGAGAACCTCCGCAAGGAACTCCACCGCGGCGTCGAGGTGCACCGGCTGCTCCGCACCGGCCTCGCCGAGGAATGGCAGACGGCCCACCCCGGATTCGACATCGTCCGCGACCCGGCCTGGGTCGCCGTCGACACCCCGGACGGCACCCCCGTACCGGGCCTCGACGCCCTGCTGCGCCACAACCCCTTCCGCTCCGACGACGACGCCGTCTGCGTCGCCGCGCTCACCTCCCCACGCCCGTGGCCCGGCCACACCACCATGCGCTCCCGGCTCGCCGACACCGTCTCCCGGCTCGCCACCAGCACCGGCCGCCCCACCTCCGCCGTCGCCACCGAGTGGTTCCTGCGCTACCTCGACCAGGTCGTCCTGCCCGTCCTGGCCTTCGACGCGCTCGCCGGTATCGCCCTCGAAGCCCACCAGCAGAACACCGTGGTCCTTCTCGACGGGGCCGGCTGGCCCGTCGGCGGCCGCTTCCGCGACAACCAGGGCTACTACTTCCGCGAGTCCCGGCGCACCGAGCTGGAAGACCGGCTCCCCGGTATCGGCCGCGCCAGTGACACCTTCGTCCCCGACGCCGTCACCGACGAGCGCTTCGCCTACTACCTCGGCATCAACAACGTGCTCGGACTCATCGGGGCCTTCGGATCCCAGCGGCTCGCCGACGAGCGCGTACTCCTCGCCGCCTTCCGCCGATTCCTCGGCAAGGCCGCAGACCTCGGCCCGCTCCCCACGCAGCTGCTGGACTCACCCACCCTGCGCTGCAAGGCGAACCTGCTCACCCGCCTCTGCGGCCTCGACGAACTCGTGGGCCCCGTCGACACGCAGTCCGTCTACGTCACCCTCACCAACCCCCTCCACGACTGACGCGCTCCCACCGACACGGAGAAGAGCCCGATGCCCCCCGCCGAAACGACCACCAGCACCGCCACCAGCACCACCATCGGCCTCGCCCGCCACGAAGCCGACCACCACGAGACCACCGGACACCGCTACGCCGTCGGACTGCTGCCCCTGCTCGCCGAGGCGGACCTCCTCGACTCACCCGCGAGCTGGGGCGCCCTCCCCACACCGGTTGGAGCCTTCCGTCTCGAACCCGTACGGCCGGGCCGAGACCTACCGCTCCTCACCCGCTGGATGAACGACCCCGACGTCGCCGCCTACTGGGAGCTGGCCGGCGCCTCCGCCGTCACCGCCGCCCACCTGCGGGCCCAACTCGACGGCGACGGCCGCAGCATCCCCTGCCTCGGCGTACTCGACGGCGCCCCGATGAGCTACTGGGAGATCTACCGGGCCGACCTCGACCCCGTCTCCCGCCACTACCCGGCGCGCCCCCACGACACGGGTATCCACCTGCTGATCGGAGACGGCACGAACCGCGGACGGGGCCTGGGGACCACGCTGCTGCGCGCCGTCACCGAGCTCGTCTTCGACAACCGCCCCCGCTGCACACGGGTCATCGCCGAACCGGACATCCGCAACACCCCCTCCGTCTCTGCCTTCCTCGCCGCCGGTTTCCGCTACGCCACGGAAATCGAACTCCCCCAGAAGCGCGCCGCCCTGATGATCCGGGACCGGTCGCTGCGCAATCTCCTCTGATCGCCGCCGACCCGCCGTCCGCCGCCCTCAGGACCGACCGTCTTCTTACGCCTCTCCCTTCGAAAACTCCGCGGCGCATCGCGGAGTTCCCGATCATCGAGGAGTCCCGTGCCGAATTGCCCCGCAGCCCCCGACTCCGCGGAACCCGCTGTCCCCCCGTCGCCGCAGCACCCGTGCACGCCTCCCGAACTCAACCGCCCGACCTGGGACGACGCGGGCCGCCGGCTGCTCGCCAAGATGCTCTCCGAGTTCGCGTACGAGGAGATCGTCACCCCCGCCCCCGCCCCCGCCCCCGCCCCCGCGCCGGCCGCCGCCGGTGACGCCTGGACCCTGACCCTGGACGACGGGAGCAGCCTCGGGTTCCGCGCCCGCCGCCGCGCCTACGCCGGCTGGCAGGTCGCGCCGGACACCATCACCCTCACCCCGCCGGCCCCCTCCACCGGCCCCCCGGAGGCCTTCGCGGACCCGTTCGGCTTCCTCGTCCGCGCCCGCACCCTCCTCGGCCTCGACGGACCCACCCTCGGCCACCTCATCGGCGAGCTCAGCGCCACCCTCGCCGCCGACGCCCGCCTCGACCACCACGCCCTCACCGCCGACGTCCTCGCCGACCTGGACTACGCCGCCCTCGAAGGACACCAGACGGGCCACCCCTGGCTCGTTCCCAACAAGGGCCGGATCGGATGGTCCGCCGCGGACGCCGCCGCCTGGGCCCCCGAAGCCCGCACCCCGCAGCGCCTGCCCTGGCTCGCCGCCCACACCTCCCTCGCCCGGTACCGCGGCGGCGCCGGCCTCGAGGACCCCGTGCGCCTCTACGCCGCCGAGCTCGACCCCGTCACCCGGGCCGCCTTCGACCGGACCCTGCGCGATCGCGGCCTGGACCCGCTCCGCTACCTGTACCTGCCCGTCCACCCCTGGCAGTGGGACGAGGTCGTCCTGCCCCTCTTCGCCCCCGCCCTCGCCTCCGGAGCCCTGGTCCCGCTCCCCGCCGACCCCGACGAACGGCTCCCGCAGCAGTCCGTCCGCACGTTCCTCAACCTCACCCGTCCCGACCGCCACAGCGTGAAACTGCCGTTGTCCGTCTTCAACACCACGGTCTGGCGCGGCCTGCCGGGCGAGCACACCCTGGCCGCCCCCGCCGTGACCGCCTGGATCCACTCCCTGCGCGACGCCGATCCCTTCCTGCGCGACGAATGCGGGGTGATCCTGCTCGGGGAGGTCGCCTCCGTCACCGTCCACCACCCCGTCTACGACCAGCTCCCCGAGGTCCCCTACCGGTACAAGGGCCTCCTCGGGGCGATCTGGCGCGAGCCCCTGAACCGGCATCTCGCCCCCGGCGAGCGCGCCCGCACCCTCGCCTCCCTCCTCCACACCGACCCGCGCGGCCGCGCCTTCACCGCCGAGCTCGTCGCCCGCTCCGGCCTGGCACCGGCCGCCTGGCTCCAGCGCCTCTTCGCCGCGCTGCTGCCCCCGCTGCTCCACTTCCTCTACCGCTACGGCACCGTATTCTCCCCGCACGGCGAGAACGCGATCGTGGTCTTCGACGAACAGGACGTGCCCGTCCGCCTGGCGGTCAAGGACTTCGTGGACGACGTCAACATCAGCCGGGTCCCGCTCCCCGAGCAGGCGTCCCTGCCCGACGAGGTCCGGGCGGTCCTGCTCACCGAGCCGCCGGCCTTCCTCACCCAGTTCATCCACGCCGGCCTCTTCGTCGGGGTCTTCCGCTACCTCGCCCCCCTCTGTGAGGACCGGCTCGGAGTGCCCGAGTCCGAGTTCTGGTCCCTCGTGCGGGCGGAGATCCTCCGCCACCAGGCCCGCTTCCCGGAGCTCAAGGACCGCTTCGAGACCTTCGACCTGCTCACCGAGCGGATCGACCGGCTCTGCCTCAACCGCAACCGGCTCCACCAGGACGGCTACCGCGATCGCCCGGACGTCCCCCGGGCCGTCGTCCACGGCACCGTGCCCAATCCCCTGCACCATCCGTGAGGCCGGATCGGTACGTCACTGTCAGCGGCGCCCCGTAGGGTTGATCCTGCTATGACGAAGCCCTCCCTCCCCGACCTGCTGCACGCCGCCGTCTCCGCCGTCGGCGGCACGGAGCGCCCCGGCCAGGTGGCCATGGCCGAAGCCGTCGCCGAAGCGATCGACGACAACTCCCATCGGCTGATCCAGGCCGGCACCGGCACCGGCAAGTCCCTCGGCTACCTGGTGCCCGCCCTCGCGCACGGCGAGCGCGTCGTCGTGGCCACGGCGACGCTGGCGCTCCAGCGCCAGCTCGTCGAGCGCGACCTGCCGCGCACGGTCGAGGCGCTGCATCCGCAGCTGCGCCGGCGGCCGCAGTTCGCCATGCTCAAGGGCCGGTCCAACTACCTGTGCCTGCACCGGCTGCACGAGGGCGCCCCGCAGGACGAGGAGGAGGGGCTCTTCGACCAGTTCGAAGCCGCCGCCCCCACCAGCAAGCTCGGCAAGGACCTGCTGCGCCTGCGCGACTGGGCCGACGAGACCGAGACGGGCGACCGCGACGACCTCACCCCCGGCGTCTCCGACAAGGCCTGGAGCCAGATCTCGGTCTCCTCCCGGGAGTGCCTGGGCGCGACGAAGTGCGCGTACGGAGCCGAGTGCTTCGCGGAAGCGGCCCGGGAGCGGGCCAAGCTCGCCGACGTGGTGGTCACCAACCACGCCCTGCTCGCCATCGACGCCATCGAGGGCGCCCCCGTGCTGCCGCAGCACGAGGTGCTGATCGTGGACGAGGCCCACGAGCTGGTCTCCCGCGTCACCGGCGTCGCCACCGGCGAGCTCACCCCGGGGCAGGTCAACCGGGCCGTGAAGCGCGCCGCCAAGCTGATCGACGAGAAGACCGCGGATTCCCTGCAGACCGCTTCGGAGACCTTCGAGCGGGTGATGGAGCTGGCGCTCCCCGGCCGCCTGGAGCAGATCCCGGACGACCTCGGTTACGCGCTGGCCGCCCTGCGTGACTCCGCGCGCAACGTGATCTCTGCGATCGGTGCCACCCGCGACAAGTCCGTCCATGACGAGGACGCCGTCCGCAAGCAGGCCCTGGCGGCGGTGGAGAACGTCCACACGGTGGCGGAGCGGATCATGCTCGGCTCCGAGTACGACGTCGTCTGGTACGAGCGCCACGACCGCTTCGGCGCCACCCTCCGGGTCGCGCCGCTGTCGGTGTCGGGGCTGCTGCGCGAGAAGCTCTTCGAGGACCGCTCGGTGGTCCTCACCTCGGCCACCCTCAAGCTCGGCGGGGACTTCAACGGCGTCGCGGCCTCGCTCGGCCTCTCCCCGGAAGGGGTCGAAGGGGAGGACGTACCCGTCTGGCGCGGCCTGGACGTCGGGTCCCCGTTCGACTACCCGAAGCAGGGCATCCTCTACGTCGCCAAGCACCTGGCCACGCCGGGCCGGGAGGGCACCCGCGGCGACATGATGGACGAGCTGGCCGAGCTGATCGAGGCGGCGGGCGGGCGCACCCTCGGCCTCTTCTCCTCCATGCGCGGAGCCAAGGCGGCCGCCGAGGAACTGCGCGGGCGGCTCGACAACCCGATCCTGCTCCAGGGCGAGGAGACGCTGGGCGAGCTGATCAAGACCTTCGCCGCCGACCCGCGCACCTGCCTGTTCGGGACCCTCTCCCTCTGGCAGGGCGTGGACGTTCCCGGCCCCAGCTGCCAGCTGGTGATCATGGACCGGATCCCGTTCCCGCGCCCCGACGACCCGCTGATGAGCGCGCGGCAGAAGTCCGTCGAGGAGAACGGCGGCAACGGCTTCATGGCCGTGGCCGCCACGCATGCGGCCCTGCTGATGGCCCAGGGCGCGGGCCGGCTGGTACGGGCCTCCGGTGACCGGGGTGTCGTCGCGGTCCTCGACCCCCGGCTGGCCACGGCCCGGTACGGAAGCTTCCTGCGGGCCTCGCTGCCCGACTTCTGGTACACCACGGACCGCAACCAGGTCCGCCGCTCGCTGGCCGCGATCGACGCGAGCGCTCAGGCCGACGGAAAGTAGGTCCGCGCGCCGGCCTACAGCGGGCATGGAACAGCTCCGGGACCGGCGCAGAGGGTCCCGGAGCTGGCTGGGGGCGGGGTCAGACCCGGCGCAGTACCGCGACGACCTTGCCGAGGATGGTCGCCTCGTCACCGGGGATCGGCTGGTAGGCGGCGTTGTGCGGAAGCAGCCAGACGTGGCCGTCCTCCCGCTTGAAGCGCTTGACCGTGGCCTCGCCGTCGAGCATGGCGGCGACGATGTCGCCGTTCTCCGCCACCGGCTGGCGGCGGACGGTGACCCAGTCGCCGTCGCAGATGGCGGCCTCGATCATCGAGTCGCCGACGACCTTGAGTACGAACAGCTCACCGTCGCCCACGAGCTGGCGGGGGAGCGGGAACACGTCCTCGACCGACTCCTCGGCGAGGATCGGGCCGCCGGCCGCGATCCGGCCGACCAGGGGGACGTAGGAGGCGGCGGGCTTGCCGGTCGTGTCGGTGGGCTGCGAGCTGGGCTGGTCGGAGCCGCGCACCTCGTAGGCGCGGGGTCGGTGCGGGTCGCGCCGCAGGAAGCCCTTGCGTTCGAGAGCCATCAGCTGGTGGGCGACGGAGGAGGTGCTGGAGAGGCCGACGGCCTGGCCGATCTCGCGCATCGACGGCGGGTAGCCGCGGCGCTGCACCGAGTCCCGGATGACCTCGATGACCCTCCGCTGCCGGTCCGTGAGCCCGGAGCTGTCGGCGCGGATGCCTGGAGGTCGCCCTGGCAGCGAGCGCGCGGGGCGTACGTTCGCCTCCGCCTCCGGGTTCTGACTTACGTCATTCATGGCATGCACCGGCTCGAGTCGGCTCTGGGAGCGGTTCTGGGCAGTGATGGTGGCACTGTCTGCGGTGGTGGTCACGTCGGCCCCTCTCGAAATGTTCTCCCTAGCTGGACAACGGTAGTAGCTTTCGAAAGGTTGCGCCAAACACACGTTCGAGTGAAAAATCGCGGATCGTCCACTCGGATGAGAGTGCGGGGTGTATGGCCGGCCGGGGTGGGTGGTCGGCGTGAACAGCCGGTCCGAACGGCGGCCGGGGTGCGGTGTGGCCGACCCGTCGTCCGAACATGGATTCGGAACCGCGTCTGCTGCTTACGGTACCCTTCCGGGTTGGGTCGCCGCCGTCCGGGTCGCCGCCCAGTCTGGCACCGGAACCCCTTGAAACCGGCCATCCGGTCCCGCGACACGCGTAGGCGCGTAAATCCTCCCCAACGCAAGATCTAGTGGTTGGATGAGCGTCGCAACCCACAAGTTGTGGTCCGCCGTCGGCGCGAACCTCGGGGATCGCATATGCTTGTGGCTGCTTCACGAGCCCCCGGCGGAGACTCGCTCTCCGTTGTCGAAGGGCTCCGTGGGGTGATTCAGTCGTGCCAAGAGGAGGGTGAGGGAACCATGCACTGCCCCTTCTGCAGGCACCCCGACAGCCGCGTCGTCGACAGCCGCACCACCGACGACGGAACGTCGATCCGCCGGCGCCGTCAGTGCCCCGACTGCTCCCGTCGCTTCACGACGGTGGAGACGGCCTCGCTGATGGTGATCAAGCGAAGCGGGGTCACCGAACCCTTCAGCCGCACCAAGGTCATCTCTGGCGTCCGCAAGGCGTGCCAGGGGCGGCCGGTCACCGAGGACGCCCTCGCCAAGCTCGGCCAGCGGGTCGAGGAGGCGGTGCGCGCCACCGGAAGCGCCGAGCTGACCACCCACGACGTGGGCCTGGCCATACTCGGCCCGTTGCAGGAGCTCGACCTGGTCGCGTACCTGCGGTTCGCGTCCGTGTACAAAGCTTTCGACACCCTTGAAGACTTCGAGACCGCCATCGCGGAACTTCGCGAGCCGCGGCCTCACCCCCATGAGTGCGAGCCCGGAGTGACCCCCCCGGTCGTCCCGGTGCCCGCCTCCGCCGCCGACTGACCGGACAGGGCCGCAGCGCAGTGCGGCCCCGCCGGCCGGCAGGGCGAGATTCGTAGATACAAGACACAGCATTGTGCCGCGGAATATCGCTGGCACTTTAGGGCGTTTTTGCCCGCATATGGGAGGCAGGCGGCATGACAGAGACGGCGAGCAGCTCGGCACGTGGTTCCCGCGCCAAGGGGACCAAGGCCGCCAAAGGCGGCCTGCGGATCGAGCGCATCCACACCACCCCCGGCGTGCACCCGTACGACGAGGTGAACTGGGAGCTCCGTGACGTCGTCATGACCAACTGGCGCGACGGCTCGGTCAACTTCGAGCAGCGCGGCGTCGAGTTCCCCGACTTCTGGTCGGTGAACGCGGTCAACATCGTCACCAGCAAGTACTTCCGCGGCGCCGTCGGCACCCCGCAGCGCGAGACCGGCCTCAAGCAGCTCATCGACCGGATCGTGAAGACCTACACGAAGGCCGGGGAGGACTACGACTACTTCGCGTCCCCCGCCGACGCGGAGATCTTCGAGCACGAGCTGACCTACGCCCTCCTGCACCAGATCTTCAGCTTCAACTCCCCGGTGTGGTTCAACGTCGGCACGCCCCAGCCGCAGCAGGTCTCCGCCTGCTTCATCCTGTCCGTCGACGACTCCATGGAGTCGATCCTCGACTGGTACAAGGAAGAGGGCATGATCTTCAAGGGCGGCTCCGGCGCCGGCCTCAACCTCTCCCGCATCCGCTCCTCCAAGGAGCTCCTCTCCTCCGGCGGCAACGCCTCCGGCCCGGTCTCCTTCATGCGCGGCGCCGACGCGTCCGCCGGGACTATCAAGTCGGGCGGCGCCACCCGCCGCGCAGCCAAGATGGTCGTCCTGGACGTGGACCACCCGGACGTCGAGGACTTCATCGCCACCAAGGTGAAGGAAGAGGAGAAGATCCGCGCCCTGCGCGACGCGGGCTTCGACATGGACCTGGGCGGCGACGACATCACCTCCGTCCAGTACCAGAACGCCAACAACTCCGTCCGTGTGAACGACGAGTTCATGACGGCCGTCGAGAACGGCACCGAGTTCGGCCTGCGCGCCCGCATGACCGGCGAGGTCATCGAGAAGGTCGACGCCAAGGCGCTGTTCCGCAAGCTCGCCGAGGCCGCGTGGGCCTGCGCCGACCCGGGCATCCAGTACGACGGTGTGATCAACAACTGGCACACCTGCCCCGAGTCCGGCCGCATCACCGCGTCCAACCCGTGCAGCGAGTACATGCACCTGGACAACACGTCCTGCAACCTCGCCTCGCTCAACCTGATGAAGTTCCTCAACGACGACGGCAAGGGCAACCAGTCCTTCGACGCCGAGCGCTTCGCCAAGGTCGTCGAGCTCGTCATCACCGCGATGGACATCTCCATCTGCTTCGCGGACTTCCCCACGCAGAAGATCGGCGAGAACACCCGCGCCTTCCGCCAGCTGGGCATCGGCTACGCCAACCTCGGCGCCCTGCTGATGGCCACGGGCCACGCGTACGACTCGGACGGCGGCCGGACCCTCGCCGCCTCGATCACCTCGCTGATGACCGGCACCGCGTACAAGCGCTCCGCCGAGCTGGCCGCCATCGTCGGCCCCTACGACGGTTACGCCCGCAACGCCGACTCGCACAAGCGCGTCATGAAGCAGCACGCCGACGCCAACGCCGTCGCGCCGCGCACCGAGGACCTGGACAACGCGATCTGGGCCGCCGCCACCGAGGCCTGGCAGGACGTCCTGCGCCTCGGCGAGAAGAACGGCTTCCGCAACGCCCAGGCCTCCGTCCTCGCGCCGACCGGCACCATCGGCCTCGCGATGTCCTGCGACACCACCGGTGTCGAGCCGGACCTGGCCCTGGTCAAGTTCAAGAAGCTCGTCGGCGGCGGCTCGATGCAGATCGTCAACGGCACCGTCCCGCAGGCCCTGCGCCGCCTGGGTTACCAGGAGGAGCAGATCGAGGCGATCGTCACCCACATCGCCGAGCACGGCAACGTGGTCGACGCCCCCGGCCTGAAGACCGAGCACTACGAGGTCTTCGACTGCGCGATGGGCGAGCGCTCCATCTCCCCGATGGGCCACGTCCGCATGATGGCCGCGATCCAGCCCTGGATCTCCGGCGCGATCTCCAAGACGGTCAACATGCCGGAGACGGCGACCGTCGAGGAGATCGAGGAGATCTACTTCGAGGCGTGGAAGCTGGGCGTCAAGGCTCTCGCGATCTACCGCGACAACTGCAAGGTCGGCCAGCCCCTCTCCGCCAAGAAGAAGGAAGAGGAGAAGGCCGAGATCACCGAGAAGGCCGAGGAGACCATCCGCACGGCCGTCGAGAAGGTCATCGAGTACCGCCCGGTCCGCAAGCGCCTGCCCAAGGGCCGCCCGGGGATCACCACCTCCTTCACGGTCGGTGGCGCCGAGGGCTACATGACGGCCAACTCCTACCCGGACGACGGCCTGGGCGAGGTCTTCCTGAAGATGTCCAAGCAGGGCTCGACCCTCGCGGGCATGATGGACGCCTTCTCGATCGCCGTCTCCGTCGGCCTGCAGTACGGCGTCCCGCTGGAGACGTACGTCGCGAAGTTCACGAACATGCGCTTCGAGCCGGCCGGTATGACGGACGACCCGGACGTGCGGATGGCGCAGTCGATCGTCGACTACATCTTCCGTCGCGTGGCGCTGGACTTCCTGCCCTTCGAGACCCGTTCGGCCCTCGGCATCCACTCCGCCGAGGAGCGTCAGCGCCACCTCGACACCGGTTCGTACGAGCCGCTCGAGGAGGAGCTCGACACCGAGTCCCTCGCCCAGTCGGCGCCCGTCGCCGCCGTGGCCAAGCAGCCGGTGGCGGTCGTCCCCGTCCCGGCCCCGAAGACGGCGCACAGCAACGCCGAGCTGGTCGAGATGCAGATGGGTGTCTCCGCCGACGCCCCGCTCTGCTTCTCCTGCGGTACGAAGATGCAGCGCGCCGGCTCCTGCTACATCTGCGAGGGCTGCGGCTCCACCAGCGGCTGCAGCTGACGGCTGACGCCTGGCACCACGTGAAGAGGGTGCCGACCTCCGGGTCGGCGCCCTCTTCGGCGTGTGCGGCGGGGCGGGTGAATCCGCTTGGTGCGGAGGGCCGGACGCGGTGATCATGGGGCGGGGCCCGCGGGCGTCGGGGGCCCGGGACCTGACGGCGGGGGAAGCGGATGGGCATGTGGAACGGTGACGAGCTGGACCTGGACGCGTACCTGACCCGGATCGGACTCGGCCGCGGGGCCGGGGAACTCAGGCCGGACCTGCGGACGTTGTACGAGGTGCAACGCGCCCACACCGCCGCCATCCCCTTCGAGTCCCTGGACGTCCTGCTCGGCCGCCCCGTCCGGCTGGAGCTCAGGGCCCTGGAGGACAAGCTCGTGCACGGCCGCCGCGGCGGCTACTGCTACGAGCAGAACTCGCTGCTGGCCGCCGCCCTGGAGCGGATCGGCTTCGAGGTCACCGGGCGCGGTGCCCGCAACCGCACCCGCGGGGACGCCGTGACCCCGGTGACGCACGCCGCCCTCGTCGTCACCGTCGACGGCGAACCGTGGCTCTGCGACGCCGGATTCGGCTACCAGGGGCCGCGCGAGCCCGTTCCGCTCGGACGGCCCGGGGCCGAGGTGCGCCAGGGGCCGTGGACCTTCGCCGTCCGGGAGGAAGAGCTCGGAGTCCTCGTCCTCAGCATCCGCCGCGGGGACGCGTGGCGGGACCTGTACGCCTTCTCGCCGCAGCGCTACCTGCCCGTCGACTACGTCGTCCTGAACCACTACAGCTCCAGCCACCCCCGGTCCTCCTTCATCGGGAAGACCCTCGTCCAGCTCCCGGGCGACGAGGTCCGCACGACGCTCGTGGACCGTGAGCTGATGCGTCTGTACCCCGACGGGCGGACCGAGCGGGAGCCCGTCGGGCCGGACGGGCTGGTCGGTCTGCTCGACCGGGAGTTCGGCCTTCGGCTGCCCGAGCGGGATGCGGCCGAACTGGTACGGATCCACCGCTCCGATGACTGACCGGCGCCCGGCTCGGGCCCGTACGATGGCGCGGTGCTGGTCAAGTGGATTCGCTGCACGGTGACGGACCGACGCGGGTTCGAGCGCGGGCAGCGCAAGTGGGCGGGGCTGCCCGGCGAACCCGGGTTCCGGGGGCAGGGTGGCGGCTGGAGCAGAGGCCGGCAGGGGGTCGCGCATGTCTTCGCGTTCTGGGAGAGCCGTTCCTTCTACGACTCCTTCATGGCTCGTTCCCACGACAGGCTGGCCGCCGCGCAGACCGGCACCTACACCGACGCCCGGGTCACGCTCTTCGACTACCGCTTCGACGTGAAGACCGGCTTCGAGCCGCGCTTCAGCGACGCCGACGTGGTCCGGGTCGCGCACACCCGGGTCAGGGAAGGGCGCGTGGAGCACTTCGCGCTGATGCAGGAGAAGGTCTGGAACCCCGCCATGGCGGGGTCGCCCGGCATGATCCGGGGACTCTTCGGCGAGGCGCCGGGCCGGGAGTTCCTGGTGCTGTCCATGTGGCGTGCGGCCGCCGAACACGGCAAATACCGGCAGGAGCGGGTGGAGCGGCTCTCCCTGCGCGCCCAGACCGAAGCGGACGTCGAGGCGCTCACGGGGGACGTCGTGGACCTCGAACCCAGCTGGACGGTATGACCGTACGACGAACAGCCCCGCGACCGGCGTGCCCGGGCCGCACCCGCCCCGGCGCCGCATAGGGTCGGGGCATGGTTCGACCACGGCGCATCGTCCTCGTCCGGCACGGGGAATCGGAGGGGAACATCGATGACACGGTGTACGAGCGCGAGCCCGACCACGCCCTGCGCCTGACCCGCGCCGGCCGGGAACAGGCCGCCGAGGCGGGGGTGCGGCTGCGCGAGCTCTTCGGCGAGGAGCACATCAGCGCGTACGTCTCCCCGTACCGCCGCACCCTCCAGACCTTCCGCGAGCTGCGCCTGGACCCCTCACGGGTGCGGATGCGCGAGGAGCCCCGGCTGCGCGAGCAGGACTGGGGCAACTGGCAGGACCGTGACGACGTCAAGCTCCAGAAGGCCTACCGCGACGCCTACGGCCACTTCTTCTACCGCTTCGCGCAAGGAGAGTCCGGCGCGGACGTCTACGACCGGGTGGGCTCCTTCCTGGAGAGCCTCTACCGCAGCTTCGAGGCCCCCGACCACCCCGAGAACGTGCTGCTGGTGACGCACGGCCTGACGATGCGGCTGTTCTGCATGCGCTGGTTCCACTGGTCGGTCGCCGAGTTCGAGGCCCTCTCCAACCCCGGCAACGGCGAATTCCGCGTGCTGATGCTCGGCCCCGACGGCCGGTACCGGATGGACCGCCCGTTTGAGCGGTGGACCACACCCGAGCCTTATGACCTGGACGGCTAAAGTGGCGCGCGATGACCGCTGATTCCGCTTCCGAACGGCGCTACGCACGCGCCCTGTCCAGCCTCCGCGGGCTGGCCCTGGGGGACGCCCTGGGCTCCCAGTACTTCGTCCCCGCCAACTACCCGCTGCTCAAGCGGCGCGAGCTGCCGGCCGGCAGCGAGCCGTGGCAGTGGACCGACGACACCGAGATGGCCTGCTCGGTGGTGGCCGTGCTGGCCGCGCACGGCCGCATCGACCAGGACGCGCTGGCTTCCTCCTTCGCCGAGCACCACGACTTCGACCGCGGCTACGGGCCCGCCGTGAACCGGATGCTGCGCCTGGTCCGTGAGGGCGAGGACTGGCGCACCCTGGCCGCCGAACTCTTCAACGGGCAGGGCTCCTGGGGCAACGGCGCGGCGATGCGGATCGCACCGCTGGGCGCCTGGTACGCGGAGGACCCCGAGCAGGCCACCCACCAGGCCGAGATCTCCGCCTACACCACCCACCAGCACCGCGAAGCGGTGTGCGGGGCGATGGCCGTGGCCGCGGCGGCCGCGCTGGCCGCGGCCCCCGCCGGGGCGCCGACCGCCGAGGAACTGCTGGACGGGGTGATCGCGCTGGTCCCGCGCAGCGCCGTGGGCGCGGGCGTGCGCCGGGCGCGCGACATGCTGGACTACGGTGACGCCAACACCGTCGCGGCCGTGCTGGGCTGCGGCCGGCGCACGAGCGCCCACGACACCGTGCCCTTCGCGCTGTGGTCGGCCGCGCGGGCCCTGGACGACTTCGAGCGGGCCTTCTGGACCACCGCCCAGGTGGGCGGGGACGTGGACACCACGTGCGCGATCGTCGGCGGGATCCTCGGCGCGCGCGGGGACGCCGCGCTGCCGGGGACTTGGCTGGCCCGGACCGAAGCGCTCCCGGCCTGGCTGCCGGAAGCCGCCCACTAGCCGGTCCCCCTCACCCGGAACCCTGTGCCGGAGGCCCGGGTGAGGGGCAGCCGGTGCTCCGTGGGGTGCTTCACGAATGCGACCCGGCCCCCGGTGAACTCGTCCGCCGGGTGATCCGGCGAGGGTGTCGCGAGCGGGAGCGCGAGGCGGTCCGGGAGTTGGCACCGCCGGGTATCGAGGGTATCGAGCGGGGAGATGGCCGTCCGGACGCCATGGGTCCGCTGATCGTCGAGGTGGCCCCGGCGGTGTCGGCGTACCGCGTGAAGGTGTGCGGGAGCGAATGGCCGGACCGGGAGCTCGCCGAGGCGGTCGACGGGCTGACGGGGGCCGATGCGCCGCACCCCAGTCCCCGCGACCGGGGCGCGACCGCCCCGCGCGGGCCCGTGCGCCGACCGCCGGGCGGCCGGTGCGCGTACTTGGCCCGGGCCGGGGTGTGCAGGCGGCCCGGGGCGGCGTAACCTTGCTGGCGCCATGCCGTACGAAGCACCCACCCACACCGTCGAGCGCTCCCTCCGTGCAACCACCGGCGCCAAGGTCATCGCCGGGGTCGACGAGGTCGGACGAGGGGCCTGGGCCGGTCCCGTCACCGTGTGTGCGGCGATCACCGGTCTGCGCCGGCCCCCCGAGGGGCTCACCGACTCCAAGCTCCTCACCCCCAGGCGACGCGACGAAATGTTCGACGTCCTGCAGGCCTGGGTCACCGCGCACGCCCTCGGCCACGCCTCCCCGGAGGAGATCGACGAACTGGGGATGACGGCCGCGCTGCGGCTCGCCGCCGTGCGCGCGCTGGACGCCCTTCCGGTGCGGCCGGATGCGGTGATCCTCGACGGCAAGCACGACTACCTCGGCCGGCCCTGGCAGGTCCGCACCGTGATCAAGGGCGACCAGTCCTGCATCGCGGTCGCCGCGGCCTCCGTGATCGCGAAGGTGCAGCGCGACCGGATGATGGCCGCGCTGGGCGAACCCGATGAGGGGCTGGAGCACTTCGCCTTCGCCGCCAACGCCGGCTACCCGTCGCCCGTGCACCGCGCCGCGCTGGAGGAGCGCGGCCCCACCGTGTACCACCGGCTCTCGTGGTCGTACCTCGACGCGCTGCCCCAGTGGCGGCACTTGAAGAAGGTCCGCCGCAGCGAGGAGTCGACGGAGCTGGAAAACGGAGGCCAACTCGGCTTCGATTTCTGATCGCACCCACGTGCCACCCACCGGTACGTTTCGTACCGGTGTTTGATAGACATCAACTCATGCCTCTCACCCCCGCCATCGAGGAGCCTCAGATTCACGAGAGTGCCCAGGGTCCCCGCGTCACGCCGGCCGCGAGCCGCACCGCGCAGACCCCCCGCCCCGTACCTGGTCCGCGTCCCGCCGCCGCACCCCGGCCCGGGCGCCCCGGTCCCGTCCCCCCGGCCCCGCCCGCGCAGCGCGCTGGACAGGCCACCCCCGGACCCGTTCCCGCAGCCCCCGCCGCGCCGTCCGTCTCGGCCGCGGTGCCGCAGGTCCAGCTGATCCCGGCCTCGGCCGAGGGTGCGCTGGACGCGGCCGAGGAGGCCGTGGACCTGCTGCTCGACACCGGGCGCGCGCCCGGCGACATCCTGGTGATCACCACTGGCGACCCGCACCCGTGGGCCGCGCACGAACTGTCCTTCGGCGAGGCCTCCTACTGGGCCCAGCACGACGCCGGGGACGACGTCTTCTACGCGGACGCGGCGCACGTGCAGCGCGCCGCCGGGCGTCCCGTCGTGGTCTTCGCGGCCAACGGCGGACCGGCCGGGACGACCGCCGCCGCACTGCCGGTCGCGTTCGCGCGGGCGGGTGCGCTGCTCGTCGTCTGCGGTGACGCGAAGCAGATCAACTCCGTGCTGGGCGCGGGCGTCTGACGCCCCGTTTCCCTCACGGGCGAGGGGCGGGGCGGGCCGGTGCCGGCCCCGCTGAGGTCCGAGGCCCGACCAGCCGTACCCCCTTCCGCGGGAGTGCGGCCGTGCGGGCCTGGGCCCTGTCCCGGCGGAGCGGGGGCCTAGCGGGCGGTCGCCCGGCGCAGCGGCTCCACCATCCCGCCGGCGGTGCTCAGCGGCAGTGACGCGATCTCGGTCATGGAGCCGAGCCGCTCGGGACTGGACTCCGAGCTGGGGTGCCGCCCACCACGGCCTTCGCCCAGCACCTGCCAACCCCCGCGGGTCAGCGTGATGTACGCGCCGCAGCGCAGCCCGTGCAGGGTGCAGGCGTCCCGCAGCCCCCACATCCAGGCCCCGTCCTCCTCGGTCCACCGCTCGTCCCCCTCGCGGCAGTACATCAGCACCGCCGTCCGGACCGGGGTCCGCCGCCGCAGGTCGTGCGGGATGACCCGGCGCAGCCGGGAGAGCAGGGCGTTGCGGTACTCCCAGCCGTCCACCGAGGCCGAGCGCTGCACGAACGAGGCGCTGGCGACCAGCCGTTCCTCCGGACCGAGCACGGCTATGACGGCGGTCGAGGGCACCGGGCTGTGCCGAGAGTGCAGGCCGCTGACCACCTCACGCGGATTGCGCAGCAGGGGGACCCCCGCGGCGGTCCATTCGGAGGGTTCGAGCAGTCGGCCGTGCCGACTGGCGCCAACGGTGGCCGCTGTCAAGGACACGGTCGCGGGCGGGGCGAATCCGAAGGTCACGGTCCTCCCTTCGGGTACACGCCCGCGAACGGGCACGGCTGAGGTGTGGGCGCGCCGCAGCGCGGCCCAGGAGAGTGCCGACGAGCCGAGCGGGAGCAGTCCGATTCTCGCGTGGCCCGCGACGGTGGGGCAATGAGCATTTGAGGACGCGGACCGGAATTCGCCGGTATGCCGTTCATATCCTTGCCCCGCCACGCCGGAGTCGACTCATTCCGCTACGGCTGGAGCGCGAGCACCAGCGGAAACACCCCCTTCGCCCCCGCTCGCCGCAGCAGCCGGGCCGCCACCGCGAGGGTCCAGCCGCTCTCCGCGCGGTCGTCGACGAGGAACACCGGACCAGGGACCTCGGCAAGGCTCTCCGCCAGAGCTGGCGGCACGGTCAAGGCCTGGTGGAGCCCACGGACCCGCTGGGCGCTGTTCGAGGACGGAAGCCCGAACTCCGGGGCCTGGTCGGTGTACTCCAGGGCCCCGAGCAGCGGAATCCGTCCGACCTCAGCGATCCGCGCGGCCAGCGAGCCGACCAGCTGCGGGCGGCTGCGCGAGGGCAGCGAGACCACTCCCACGGGCCGGGCCGGGGCGTCCTCGGCTCCCGAGGCCCAGCCGCCCGGCCCCCGGGCCCAGTCGGCCAGAACGGCCACCACGGCCTGGGCCACATCGTCCGGAACCGGCTGGTCGGGTGCCTGGGGGGCCAGCATCGGCCGCAGTCGGTTGCCCCAGCCGATGTCGGACAACCTGCCCAGGGCCCGGCCGGGCGCGGCCTGTTCACCGGCCGGGATCCGGCCCTTGAGGTCCACGCCCACCGCCGCGAGTCCGGTCGGCCACATCCTGCGCGGTTCCCATTCCACTCCGGGACGGCCCAGTTCCCCCCGGGCGGTGTCCAGCGCGGCGGAGGAGACCGCGGCGGTGAAGCGGGCGCCCGCGCAGTTGTCGCAGCGGCCGCAGGGGGCGGCCTCCTCGTCGTCGAGCTGCCGGCGCAGGAACTCCATCCGGCATCCTGTGCACGCGGCGTAGTCGCGCATCGCCTGCTGTTCGGCGGCCCGCTGCCGGGCGACCCACGCGTACCGCTCGGCGTCGTACACCCAGGGCTCGCCGGTGGCGGTCCAGCCGCCCTTGACCCGGTGGACCGCGCCGTCCACGTCCAGCACCTTGAGCATCGACTCCAGCCGGGTCCGGCGCAGGTCGACCAGCGGCTCCAGGGCCGGGAGCGACAGGGGCCGGCCGGCCTGGGCGAGGACGTCCAGGGTGCGCCGGACCTGCTCTTCCGGGGGGAAGGCCACCGAGGCGAAGTACTGCCAGATCGCCTCGTCCTCGCGGCCGGGGAGCAGCAGCACCTCGGCGTGCTCGACGCCGCGGCCGGCACGGCCGACCTGCTGGTAGTAGGCGATGGGGGAGGAGGGCGAGCCCAGGTGCACCACGAACCCCAGGTCCGGCTTGTCGAATCCCATGCCGAGGGCCGAGGTGGCCACCAGGGCCTTGACCCGGTTCGCCTGCAGGTCGTTCTCCGCCTGCTCGCGGTCGGCGTTCTCGGTCTTTCCGGTGTACGAGGAGACCGTGTACCCCCGGTGGCGCAGGTAGGCGGTGACCTCCTCGGCGGCGGCCACCGTCAGGGTGTAGACGATGCCGGATCCCGGCAGCTCGCCGAGCTGGTCGGCGAGCCAGGCCAGCCGGTGCGCGGCGTCGGGCAGGGTCACCACGGACAGGCTCAGGCTCTCGCGGTCCAGGGGGCCGCGCAGCACCAGGGCGTCCGTGCCCGCTCCGGTGCCGAGCTGTTCGGCCACGTCGGCCGTCACCCGGGCGTTGGCGGTGGCCGTCGTCGCCAGGACCGGGACGCCTGGCGGCAGGTCGGCGAGCATCGTGCGCAGCCGGCGGTAGTCGGGGCGGAAGTCGTGGCCCCAGTCCGAGATGCAGTGGGCCTCGTCGACCACGAGCAGCCCCGTGGCGGCAGAGAGCTTGGGCAGGACCTGGTCGCGGAACTCGGGGTTGTTGAGGCGCTCCGGGCTGACCAGCAGGACGTCGACCTCGCCCGCCGCGACCTCGGCCTGGATGCCCTCCCACTCCTCCGGGTTGGCGGAGTTGATGGTGCGGGCGTGGATGCCGGCGCGGGCGGCGGCCTCGACCTGATTGCGCATCAGCGCGAGCAGCGGGGAGACGATCACGGTCGGTCCGGCGCCGGCCGCCCGCAGCAGGGAGGTGGCGACGAAGTAGACCGCGGACTTGCCCCAGCCCGTGCGCTGCACGACCAGAGCCCGCCGCTTGTGCGCGACGAGGGCCTCGATCGCCCGCCACTGGTCCTCGCGCAGCCGCGCGGTGCCCGTGGGGTCGCCCACGAGGCGGGCGAGTACGGAATCGGCGGAGGACCTCAGGTCTGCGTTCATGCCCCCATGCAACCCGATGGCTCTGACATCGCGCCAATGCGGACTGCCGCATGTGGATGTTGAAGACTCAACGAGCCGGCCGGGTTATCCACAGGGGTTTCCGGATCGGATCACGCACGGGACCGTCGAGGCATGACGACGAACCACGAATCACGCAGCCCGTCCGGCCGGCCGTCCATCAGCCCCGCCGGAGCCCCCGCCGAACCCCAGATCACCCTGCGCAGCCCGGCCGAACTGGCCGACGCGCTGCCCTACATGCTCGGCTTCCACCCCACCGACTCCCTCGTCATGGTCTCCGTCCACGGGGCGTGCGGCCGCTTCGGCGGCCGGCTCCGCGTGGGGATCCCCACCGCCCCCGCCGAGTGGGAGGACACCGCCCGCCAGGTCGCCGACTGCCTGATCAAGGGCGGCGAACGGCGCGGGGACAAGCCCGACGGGATCGTGGTCTTCCTCTGCCAGGACCCGGTCGGCGGCGAGAGCGGGCAGCGGGTCATGACCCGGCTGCGGCCGCTGGCCCAGCGGCTCCGCACGGCCTGCGGCGCGCTGGACGTCCCGGTCCTGGAAGCCCTGTGCCTCTCCGGCGGCCGCTACTGGTCGTACGTGTGCCCCGAGGGGGCCTGCTGCCCCGCCGAGGGAACCCCGCTCGCACCCTCCGGCACCTCGGTGATGGCCGCGGCGGCCACCTTCGCCGGGCTCCACGTCCGCGGCTCCCTCAAGGACATCGAGAAGCGGCTGTCACCGCTCGGCGGGGCCTGGGCCACCGAACAGGAGGAAGCACTGGAACGGGCCGCCGCGGAGCTCGTGCCGAGGATCCTCGACGGGGAGACCCGCGAGGAGGTCGGCGCGCGGACCCTCGGCCTGGCCCGCACCCTCATGCGGAGGCTGACCCTGGCCCCGCCCGCGGAGGGCGGGCCCGGGGCGGACGACTGGGACGACGCGCTGCTCGGCCACGACGAGGCGGCCGCCGTGATCCTCGGCCTCCAGGACCGGGCGATCCGCGACATCGCCGCCGAGTGGATGGAGGGCGACGAGGCAGCCCCCGCCCTGCGCCTGTGGCGCGCCCTGGCCCGCCGCTGCGTCGGCGCCTACGCGGAGCACGCGGCCGCCCCGCTCACCCTGGCGGGCTGGGTCTCGTGGTCCAGCGGGGACGAGCCGACCGCCCGGATCGCCCTCGGACTGGCCCTGCGGGCCGACGCCGAGTACCGGTTCGCCCAGCTGCTCCACCACGCCTGCAACGAGGGCATCGACCCCGAGGGCCTGCGGCAGTGCCTGCGGGAGGAACGCAGGCGCCGCGAACCCCGCCGCAAGCGGACCGCCGCCACCACTCGTCCGCCCGGCCGCCGCACCGGACCGCGCCGCCGGCCGACCCGCCGCGCCGAGGGGAGCGGGCAGTGAGCGCCCGCCAGGCGCCCCTGCCGGGCCGCCTCCCGAGGCGCCTGTGGAGCGCCGTGGGCGGCTCCGCGCGCCGTCCGGGCGCCACCCGCTGCGGGCCGCCTCCACCGGGGCCCGTGACCCGGGCGGGTGCGGGGGCGTTCAGCCGGTGGGCGGTGGGGGTCCGGCCGCGCCGCCGCCCAGCCGAACCGGCCGGAGCGCAGACAAGGCGGCACATGGCTCCCCCCGCACCCGAAACCGGCCCGACCGGAACCACACCCGCTCCCCGCCCGACGGTGTTCCCGCCCGGCGCTCCGCCCGGCACGGCCCCGTACCCGCCGGGGCCCCCGCCCGCCGCGGGATCACGTCCACCAGGAGCTCCGCCCGGCAGCACGCCGGCTTCGGGCGCGCACCCGTCCGTGCCCCCGCCGACGAACGCGCCGGGGCGCGACCTCCCCGCGCCGGGGCCCGCGGCCGAGAGCGCCTTCGGTTCGGGGGCCCGGCGGCCGGGGCCGCCCCCCGGGTCGGACGGCGGGCGGCGGGCCGAGCTGCCTCCGGTGCACGGCGCCGTCCTCTGCGTCGCCGCGCCCTGCCTGGTCATCTCGCCCGAGCACGGCCAGCTGACCGGGCGGGGCGTCGAGGGGGTCTACCGGTCGGGGCGCCGGCTGCTGTCCCGCTGCGTGCTGCGCGTCGCCGGCCGGGATCCCGTCGCCGTCCAGGGCCGCAGCCTGGGGGCCGACCGGGCGGCCTTCACCGCCACCGTGCGCACCGGGGTCGAACCAGGCCCCGACCCCGACATCGGCGTCGAGCGGGTCCGGTCCGCCGACGGCACCGAGCGCATCACCGTACGCAGCTTCGCCGCACGGCCGCTGCGCCTGCCGGTGGAGGTCTCGCTCGGCACGGACCTGGCCGAGCTGGCCGCGGTGGCGGCCGGCCGGGGCGGCCCGGAGCTCACCCCCGGGGTGCACGCCGCCGGGCTGCGCTGGAGCACGGAGGAGGCCCTCGCCGTCACCACCGCCGAACCGGCCCCCGACGACGTGCTCGCCACCGCCGGACTGCTGCGCTGGCAGCTCGAACTGGGCCCGGGGGAGTCCCGCAGCATCGAGCTGCGGACCATCCGGGACCGAACCCCGCGGGCCCCCGCCGGACAGGTCGCGAACCCGCTCGCCGACGCCCGCGCCGAGGGCGACGACCCGAGGGCCGAGGCATGGCTCAGAACCAGCGTCGAGGACCTGCGGGCCCTGCTGCTGAGGGACCCCGCGGAGCCCGCTGACGCCTTCGCGGCGGCCGGAGCGCCCTGGCGGCTCGGGCTGGCTCCGGCCGAGTCGCTGTGGGCCGCCCGGATGGCACTGCCCCTCGGCACCGGGCTCGCCGCCGCCACGCTGCGGACACTGGCCCGCAGCCAGACCCCCGGGCGGGGCCCCGGGGGCGGCATGATCCCGGGCCCGCTGCGCGCCGCCGGACCGCAGCTGCCGCCCGGCTGCACCGGCACCGAGGCCACCCTCGGCTTCCCCGCGGTGCTCGCCGAGGCCCGCCGGTGGGGGCTGCCCGAGGAGGAGGTGGCCCGCCTCCTGCCGGCCGCCGAACGCTGCCTGGACTGGCTGCGCAGGGCGCTGGGCGAGGACGGCTTCCTGGCCGACCCCGACCCGGGGCCGCGCCGCTGCGAGACCCAGGCCCACGCCCACCGGGCCGCGCTGCTCGGGGCCGATCTGCTGGACGGGTGCGGGCGGGCCGGAGCAGCCGAGTGGCGGGAATGGGCGGCCGCCCTGCGGGAGAGGTTCCTGGACCGGTTCTGGATCGACGGCCCGGACGGGGGCCGCCCCGCCGCCGCCCTGCATCCCGACGGCCGGCCGCTGGCCCGGCTGACGGGGGCGGCCGCGCACCTCCTGGACACCGGTCTGGTGGGCGGCGGACGCCTCGCACCGGGCCTGCTGGACCGGGTCCGCACCGAGCAGCTCGCCCGGCTGCTCGGGGCCCCGGCCATGGATTCCGGATGGGGGCTGCGGAGCATGGCGTCCCGGGAACCGGGCCACAACCCCTTCGGCCACCGCTCGGGCGCGGTCCGGGCGTACGAGAGCGCCGTCGCCGTGGCCGGCCTGGCCCAGGCCGGCCACGAGAAGGAGGCGGCGGGCCTGCTGCGGGGGCTGCTGGACGCCGCGGAGGTCTTCGGCTACCGGCTGCCGGAGATGTACGCCGCGGAGCAGCGCACCGCCGGCAGTGCCCCGCTCCCGCATCCGGCGGCCTGCCGGCCCGCGGCCGTGGCCGCCGCTGCGGGGATCCACGCGCTGACCGCCCTCGCGGGCATCCGTCCCGACGCCCCCGCCGGAACGGTCGCGGTCGCCCCGCGCGCGGGAGCCCCCCTCGGCGCCCTGCGGCTGGCGGGGCTGAGGGTGGCGGGGGAGCCGTTCACCGTCCGGATCAGCCGGCTCGGCGTCGGCATGGTGGAGGAGGCCGCCGATGAGCTCCAACTGGGAGGGTGAGACCCCGGCCGGGCGGGGCGCCCGCCTGATCGTGAGGCTGCGGACTGGGTTCCAGATCACCGTCCTCGGGATCACGAAAGCGCTGTTTATCGTCAGGAAGACGACTATGATCGCGGCATGTCGCCCTACGACCCGTCGGCCTTCCCGCCCTTCGCCGTCACCGTCGACCTGGTCGTGCTCACCGTGCGGCGCCACGCGCTCTGCGCGCTGGTCGTACGACGGGGAGAGCAGCCGTTCCAGGGACGCTGGGCGCTGCCCGGCGGCTTCGTGCGCGGGGACGAGGACCTCTCCGCCGCCGCGGCGCGGGAACTCGCCGAGGAGACCGGGCTGTGCGCGCACGACCCCGCCTCTCCCGGCGTCGACAACGGGGCGCACCTCGAACAGCTCGCCACCTACGGGGACCCGCAGCGCGATCCCCGGATGCGGGTGGTCAGCGTGGCGCACCTGGTGCTCGCCCCCGACCTGCCCGCTCCCCGCGCGGGCGGCGACGCGAACAGCGCCCGCTGGGCTCCCGTCGACGAGCTCCTGGAAGGTCCCGACCAGACCGTCACGAGCCTGGCCTTCGACCACGCGCGGATCCTCGCCGACGGCGTCGAGCGGGCCCGCTCGAAGATCGAGTACTCCTCGCTGGCCACCGCCTTCTGCCCGCCCGAGTTCACCGTCGGCGAGTTGCGTCGGGTGTACGAGGCCGTGTGGGGCGTGGCGCTCGACCCGCGCAACTTCCACCGCAAGGTCACTGGGACCCCCGGGTTCCTCGTCCCCGCCGGGGGGACGACGACCCGTCAGGGCGGCAGGCCCGCCCAGCTGTTCAGGGCGGGCGGGGCCACCCTGCTCAACCCGCCGATGCTGCGGCCGGAAGTCTGACCCGCCGTCACCGCGGGCCCGGCCTCCGCTTCCGGCGCGGGGCCGGCCCCGGGTGCCCCGGACGGCGGCACCGCCGGACCTCGCCCGGGCCGGTTGCCTAGAAAATCGGACATATCGCGTTATCTTGCATGCGGTACTCACCCTGCCGCTGAGCGGTCTCACACCCTGCGAGAGAAGCGATGCTCCAGGCCATCGGACTCACCAGCACACCCCGTCGAGATCTGCCGCCCCTCGTGGACGACCTCACCTTCGAGGCCCGCCCGGGGTGCGTGACCGCCCTGCTCGGCGAGCCGGGTTCGGGCAAGACCACCGCCCTGCGGCTCATGCTCGAACTCGAACCGGGCCGCGGCATCACCTACTTCCGTGGCCGTCCGCTGCACCGGATCCCCCATCCCGGGCGTGAGGTGGGCGTGCTGCTCGGCGACGTCCCCGGGCATCCGTCGAGGACGGTCCGGGGCCAGCTGCGGATGCTCTGCGCCGCCGTCGGCGTCCCGGCCTCCCGGGCGGACACCATGATGGAGGTCGTGGGCATCGCCGGCCTGCGCGACCAGCGCCTCGGCTCGCTCTCGGCCGGCATGGACCGCCGCGTCGGGCTGGCCGCGGCCCTGCTCGCCGACCCCTGCACCCTGCTCCTCGACGAGCCCGCCGCCGGGCTCCAGCCCCGCGAACGCGCCTGGCTGCACGGGCTGCTGCGCGGCCACGCCTCCCTGGGCGGAGCCGTCCTGTTCACCACCGCCGACGCCAAGGAGGCGGCCCGCAGCGCCGACCGGGTCGTCTCCATCGCCTCGGGCCGCCTCGTCGCCGACCAGGAGGCCGCGGACTTCGCCCGTACCCGGCTGCGCCCGCGCGTCGCCGTCCGCACCCCGCACGCCGCCCGGCTGGCCGACGTGCTGGGACGCGAGGCCCGGGCCGCGCACCGCCCCGTGGAGATCGTCGAGGAGAGCGGCAGCCGGCTCTCCGTGTACGGCAGCAACTGCGCCGAGATCGGCGAGGCGGCGTTCCGGCACGGGGTCCTCGTCCACCAGCTCGCCGACGAGACCGGCGACGCCGGAGCCCCCGTCCCGCCCGTGCCGCAGGCCCGCACCGGGGCCGGCGCCGCGGCCGGCAGGGCGGACGCGCGGGTCGAGGCCGGGGCCCCGGTCCGGGCCGGCGCGGGCGCCGCCGCAGGCCCCGACGCCCCCCTCCCGCCGGACCCCCGTACCGACCCGCGCACCACCTCCGCCCCCGGCGCGGGGCTCCGGGCCGTGCCGGTCGCCGAGGCCGTGTCCTGGCCCGCCACCGGGGCGGAGGCCGAGGACGGCCCGGCGCCCGCCGCCCGGCCCGCGCACGCCCGCTCCGAGGCCCCCGTCTCGGCGGTGCGCCGCGTGGGCGGCCCGCTGCGCCCCCTGCGCTACGAGCTCCGCCGCGTCTTCGGCACCGCCACCCCCTTCCTCACCGCGGCGCTCGTCGTCGCCGTCTCCGCCCTGACCGCCCTGCTGCTCGCCCGGGCCGGGCAGGCCCCGCGCGACCGCGTCCTCGCCGCCTGGCCCGAGCTGGTTCCGCTGCCCCCCGCCGCGCTCGGCGCGGGACTGCTCGGCGCCCTGGCCTTCGGCGAGGAGTACCGCTACCCCGCCCTCGCCGCCGACCGGGGAACCGTCCCGCGCCGCCTGGGCCTGCTCACCGCCAAGCTGGGCGTCTGCGCCGCCCTGGCCCTGCTGCTCGGCGCCCTCGCCGGGGCCGCCGACGCCGCCGCCCTCCACCTCGTCTTCGGCCGCGCCCCGCTGGGCAGCTGGTCGGAGTGGGTGGTGCCCGCCGCGAGCTGGGCGGGGCTGCTGGTCGGCTGTGCCTGGGCCGGGGTGCTCGCCTCCGCGGTGTTCCGCTCGGCCTCGGCCGGCATGGCCGCCGTGCTCGCCGTACCGGTGATGGTCGTACCCCTGGTGCGCAAGGCGCTGGAGGGCCCGTCCGCGTACCCCGTGCACGGGTTCGCCTCCCGGCTGCGCGGCCTGGCCTCGGCGCCGTGGCCCGCGGAGACCGACCGCTACGTCCTGGGGGCCTTCCGGGTGATGGTCCAACCCGTCGGAGCCGGGCTGGTGTTGTCGTTGATGGTCCTGTTGTGCGCCTATGGGTTCACAGGACTGCGCGGCCGGGTCCGTTGGTGATCGTTCCGGTGCGGTGGCCGACTTCGGGGAGACCGGAGAAGTCCGCTTCGCTCCAGATCACTCGAAGCGGATCGCAACTCCCCGCAAAAGGCCCGGTTCTTTACGATAAGTCGTCAATTGCGTAGGTGGCACCGATCACCCTTTCGTGTGCTTTTCACCAAAGACCTCAAGGGCGGTGGAGGCACGGCCGACAAAGGATTCGTGAGTACCCTTGCGCACACCATGATGACCGCCGCCCGCCATGCCGACACCGGCCTCGCCGGCCCGGGCGAACTCGACCGCTACCCCTACGGGGAGGCCACCGGCACCGAGCGGGTCGGTCCGCCCCACTGGGACGGCGCCGACGTGGAGTTGAGCCGTGTGGGCCGCCGAGCGGCGGGCAGCCGTGGCCGCGGGCTGCACGGCCAACTCGTCCAGCAGCTCGGCCAGATGATCGTCTCCGGCGACCTCGGCGCGGACCGCCCCCTGGTCCCCGAGGAGATCGGCCAGCGCTTCGAGGTCTCCCGCACCGTCGTCCGCGAATCGCTGCGGGTCCTGGAGGCCAAGGGCCTCGTCAGCGCCCGCCCCAACGTGGGCACCCGGGTCCGTCCGGTCGCCGACTGGAACCTCCTCGACCCCGACATCATCGAGTGGCGCGCCTTCGGCCCCCAGCGCGACGACCAGCGCCGCGAGCTCAACGAGCTCCGCTGGACGATCGAGCCGCTCGCCGCCCGCCTCGCCGCAGGCCACGGCCGCCCCGACGTCCAGCAGCGCCTCTCCGACATGGTCGAGATCATGGGCCACGCCCTCGGGCAGGGCGACGCGATCACCTTCGCCCGCGCCGACAACGAGTTCCACGCGCTGCTGATCCAGGTCGCGGGCAACCGCATGCTGGAGCACCTGTCGGGGATCGTCTCCGCAGCCCTCCAGGTGTCCGGCAGCCCCGTCACCTCCTGCGACCGCCCCAGCGAGACCTGCGTGGCCCACCACGCGCGGATGGCCGAAGCCCTCGCCACCGGCGACAGCGCGGGCGCCGAGAGTGCCATGCGTCAGCTCCTGACGGTGCATCCGGAGGTCGAGCGCGTGGTGCCCGCCCCGCGCGAGCACTGACCCCCCGGCGCACGGGGGCGTGGGGGTGCTGCACAGGTCGCCGGGCCCGTTCTTCGGGCCCGGCGACACCGGTGTGCGAGGGGTGGTCGGAACCACGGTGTGACTTGGGCCACGAAGATTGGGCGTAACGCTCTGCGACGTCACGCGATGACCTAAGCGGTGATGGCCGACGGAGGGAAACAGCAGCCCTTGGGGTGCTGTGCAGCTCCCCGGCCCCTGCCCGCGCCCCCGGCCCATCCCCAGTCGGTGGTCGTCGGCTCCGGTCCAGCACCAGGCCGGGGTCGGAACCCGTTCCCATCGTTCCGAGAGGTTGTTCGTGTCGGCCAGCACATCCCGTACGCTCCCGCCGGAGATCGCCGAATCCGAGTCTGTGATGGCGCTCGTCGAGCGGGGCAAGGCCGAGGGGCAGATCGCCGGCGATGACGTGCGTCGGGCCTTCGAGGCTGACCAGATTCCTGCGACCCAGTGGAAGAATGTCCTGCGCAGCCTCAACCAGATCCTCGAGGAAGAGGGTGTGACGCTGATGGTCAGTGCCGCAGAGTCGCCCAAGCGCACCCCACGCAAGAGCGTCGCAGCGAAGACCCCCGCCAAGCGTACGACGACCAGGCCGGTCGCCGCCAAACCGGCCGCCGCCCCGGCCGCGGCCGAGGCCCCGGCGGAGGCCGGGCCGACGGAACCCGACACCGCCGACGTCCTCGCCGAGGAGCCGGCGGCCGAGCCCGCCGCGAAGAAGACGGCGGCCCGCAAGACGGCGGCCAAGAAGGCCGCACCCGCGAAGAAGGCCGCCGCGAAGAAGACCGCGGCCAAGAAGACCGCCGCCAAGAAGGACCCGGACGAGGGCGACGAAGAGGCCGTCGAGGAGGGTCCCGAGGCGGTGAAGGCCGAGGCCGAGGAAGAGGAGGAGGGCGGGGAGAACAAGGGCTTCGTCATCTCCGACGACGAGGACGACGCCCCCGCCCAGCAGGTCGTGGTGGCCGGTGCCACCGCGGACCCCGTCAAGGACTACCTCAAGCAGATCGGCAAGGTCCCCCTCCTCAACGCCGAGCAGGAGGTCGAGCTCGCCAAGCGCATCGAGGCCGGCCTGTTCGCCGAGGACAAGCTGGCCAACTCCGACAAGCTGGCGCCCAAGCTCAAGCGCGAACTGGAGATCATCGCCGAGGACGGCCGCCGCGCCAAGAACCACCTGCTGGAGGCCAACCTCCGCCTCGTGGTCTCCCTGGCCAAGCGCTACACGGGCCGCGGCATGCTCTTCCTGGACCTGATCCAGGAGGGGAACCTGGGCCTGATCCGCGCGGTCGAGAAGTTCGACTACACCAAGGGCTACAAGTTCTCCACCTACGCGACGTGGTGGATCCGGCAGGCGATCACCCGCGCCATGGCCGACCAGGCCCGCACCATCCGCATCCCGGTGCACATGGTCGAAGTGATCAACAAGCTGGCCCGCGTGCAGCGCCAGATGCTCCAGGACCTGGGCCGCGAGCCCACCCCGGAGGAGCTGGCCAAGGAACTCGACATGACCCCCGAGAAGGTCATCGAGGTCCAGAAGTACGGGCGCGAGCCGATCTCCCTGCACACCCCGCTGGGCGAGGACGGCGACAGCGAGTTCGGCGACCTCATCGAGGACTCCGAGGCGGTCGTCCCCGCCGACGCCGTCAGCTTCACGCTCCTGCAGGAGCAGCTGCACTCGGTGCTCGACACGCTCAGCGAGCGCGAGGCCGGCGTCGTCTCGATGCGCTTCGGACTGACCGACGGCCAGCCCAAGACCCTCGACGAGATCGGCAAGGTCTACGGGGTCACCCGTGAGCGCATCCGCCAGATCGAGTCCAAGACCATGTCGAAGCTGCGGCACCCCTCGCGCTCCCAGGTGCTGCGCGACTACCTGGACTGACCGGGTCGGCAGGGGCCCACGGCGGCGGCCGCGCGGGTGCGCGCGGCCACCGGGCATCCCACTCTGGGTGGAGTCATGCACACTCGGAGTCAGGAGGCCCCATGCGTCGACCCTTCGCCCGTGCCCTGGCGGGCGCACTGACCCTGGTGGCGGGAGCGGCCGTGGCGCCGCTGGCCCAGGCGCCCACGGCGGCAGCGGACAGCGTGGTCATAGGCGGGCAGCCGGTGAAGGTGGCCGACAGCCCGTGGGTCGTGGCCCTCGCCAGCCGTGACCGGTTCGGGGGTATCCGTGACGGGCAGTTCTGCGGCGGTGTCCTCGTGGCCCCGACCACGGTGGTGACGGCGGCCCACTGCCTCGGCCGGCAGGTGCTGGGCGGACCGGTCGACTCCGTCGCCGATTTCCGGGTGATCACCGGTCGTACGGAGCTGCGCGCCCCCGAGGGGCGGGAGATCGCGGTCCGCGCGGCCCGGGTGAACCCCGCGTACGACCCCGGGACCAACGCCGGCGACCTCGCCGTGCTGGAGCTGGCCGAAGCCGTGCCGGCGGACCACGTGCTGCCGATGGCCGGGCAGGGCCACCCCGGCTACGAGGCCGGCACCG
Source organism: Streptomyces sp. NPDC001594 (assembly GCF_042893675.1). Classification (NCBI taxonomy): domain Bacteria; kingdom Bacillati; phylum Actinomycetota; class Actinomycetes; order Kitasatosporales; family Streptomycetaceae; genus Streptomyces; species Streptomyces sp. NPDC001594. The sequence continues at coordinate 99,499 of NZ_JBIAVB010000008.1, forward strand.
GAGCGGCGGTGTACGGCTGGGGGGACACGAGCGGTTTCGGGGACTACGCGTACGGGCTGCGCGCGGCGCAGCTCACCGTTCTGGACGACGAGGTCTGCCGGCGGGCGTACCCGGGCAACTCGGACGGTCAGTACCGGGCCGACTCCATGGTGTGCGCGGGCGACCGCTCCGGCGGGAAGGACGCCTGCCAGGGGGACAGCGGCGGGCCGCTGGTGGCCCGGGGGCGGCTGATCGGTCTCGTGTCCTGGGGGCGCGGCTGCGGGCGCGCCGACAGTCCGGGGGTGTACACCCGGATCGCCCCGTTGATCGACTTCGTGAGCGGCTCCCAGAGGGGTCGCGGGCCCGGCGGGGCCTGAAGGCCGCCGGGTACGCGTCCGGGAGCTCCAGGGGGCCCGTACGGCCCGCACGGGGGTGCCGAGGCCGGCAGCCCGGCCCCAGCGGGACGGGCAAGGGCCGCGGAGAGGGTCTCGGACATGAGGACGGGCGGTGCCTCTGGGTCTCAGAGGCACCGCCCGTCGACCGGCCTTGCCGGTCCTGGCTCGTCGGATGCGAGGTCAGGCCTGTGTCAGCGGTCCTCGTTGTCGGCTGCGTGGGCGGCCGGAGCGGACGTCAGCCGCTCGGTCTCATCCTGTATTTCCGCGGCGATCTTCTTGAGTTCCGGCTCGAACTTACGCCCGTGGTGGGCGCAGAAGAGCAGTTCACCACCGCTCAGGAGGACGACGCGCAGATATGCCTGGGCGCCGCAACGGTCGCATCGGTCAGCGGCCGTCAGCGGGGTCGCGGGGGTCAGAACAGTAGTCACGTCGCCTCTTCTCTAGCTCGACGAGCTGTCGTACCAGGGTCAACATCCAACCAGGCCGAAAACGTTCCCGCTCGCGGCTTTTCCTCGAAACTTCCTTCCGAAGCTGGCCGGCTGCTGCCGGTTGGCGGCGAAGGAGCCGTATTGCGTTGCTTTACGGTTTCGCGTTGTCAGTCGTTCGCTTGTAGCAGTTCTCGTCCTCCCCGGCTGAGTGCCGGATGTTGATGAGGACGTGCCCGAACCCTAAATGGTTCATGCGTCGAAGGGAACGTGATGTTTGCTTCACCCTCACGGGGGATCGAACACCCGTGCGGATCTGCACTAGGCTGTGGAATGCGCGAGGGTGGCGTTGCATCGGCTCTACCAGGCCTCGGTACCCTTCGACGGGCGACCGAGCCGCCCCCGCGCCCCAGCGGGTCAGAAGAGAAATTCAGCGAGGAGCGAACTGCGTGACCGCCGACACGTCCGTGCCTTCCAGCGCGCTGCTGTCCGGAGCAGACCGGGACGGCTCCAACTACACCGCGCGGCACCTGCTCGTCCTCGAAGGCCTCGAGGCCGTCCGCAAGCGCCCCGGCATGTATATCGGCTCCACCGACAGCCGAGGCCTGATGCACTGCCTCTGGGAGATCATCGACAATTCCGTCGACGAGGCCCTGGGCGGCTACTGCGACCACATCGAGGTCGTCCTCCACGAGGACGCCTCGGTCGAGGTCCGTGACAACGGCCGCGGCATCCCGGTCGACGTGGAGCCCAAGACCGGCCTGTCCGGCGTCGAGGTCGTCATGACCAAGCTGCACGCCGGCGGAAAGTTCGGCGGCGGCTCGTACGCGGCCTCCGGCGGTCTGCACGGCGTCGGCGCCTCGGTGGTCAACGCCCTGTCGTCCCGCCTCGACGTCGAGGTCGACCGCGGCACCACCCACAGCATCAGCTTCCGCCGCGGAGTCCCGGGCACGTTCACCGACGAGGGCCCCGACGCCCCCTTCGACCCGGGCAGCGGCCTGCGCAAGGGCAAGCGGGTGGCCAAGGGGAAGACCGGCACCCGGATCCGCTACTGGTCCGACCGCCAGATCTTCCTCAAGGACGCCCGGCTCTCCCTGGAGACGCTCTACCAGCGCGCCCGCCAGACCGCCTTCCTCGTCCCCGGCCTGACCATCGTGGTCCGCGACGAGCGGGCCATCGACGGCGCCGGCAAGACCGAGGAGACGTTCCGCTACGACGGCGGCATCAGCGAGTTCTGCGACTACCTCGCCCAGGACAAGGCCGTCTGCGACGTGCTGCGGCTCAGCGGCGCGGGCACGTTCAAGGAGACCGTCCCGGTCCTCGACGACCGCGGTCACATGACCCCCACCGAGGTCACCCGCGAGCTGGGCGTGGACATCGCCCTGCGCTGGGGCACGGGGTACGAGACCAACCTCAAGTCCTTCGTGAACATCATCGCCACCCCCAAGGGCGGCACCCACGTGGCCGGATTCGAGCGGTCGGTCACCAAGACCGTCAACGAGGTGCTGCGCTCCGCCAAGCTGCTGCGCGTCGCCGAGGACGACGTCGTCAAGGACGACGCCATGGAGGGCATGACGGCGGTCGTCACCGTCCGCCTCGCCGAGCCGCAGTTCGAGGGCCAGACCAAGGAGGTGCTCGGCACCTCCGCGGCCACCCGGATCGTCGCCGCCGTCGTCGCCAAGGAGCTCAAGGCCTTCCTGACCTCCACCAAGCGCGACGACAAGCAGCAGGCCCGCGCCGTGATGGAGAAGATCGTCGCGGCCGCCCGGACCCGGATCGCGGCCCGCCAGCACAAGGAGGCGCAGCGCCGCAAGACCGCGCTGGAGACCTCCTCGCTGCCGGCCAAGCTGGCCGACTGCCGCAGCGACGACGTGGACCGCAGCGAGCTCTTCATCGTCGAGGGCGACTCGGCCCTCGGAACGGCCAAGCTCGCCCGGAACTCCGAGTTCCAGGCGCTGCTGCCGATCCGCGGCAAGATCCTCAACGTCCAGAAGTCCTCGGTTTCGGACATGCTCAAGAACGCCGAGTGCGGCGCGATCATCCAGGTCATAGGAGCCGGCTCCGGCCGCACCTTCGACATCGACGCCGCCCGCTACGGCAAGGTCATCATGATGACCGACGCCGACGTGGACGGCTCCCACATCCGCACCCTGCTGCTGACCCTCTTCCAGCGCTACATGCGGCCGATGGTCGAGGCGGGCCGGGTCTTCGCGGCCGTTCCGCCGCTGCACCGGATCGAGCTGGTCCAGCCCAAGAAGGGCCAGGACAAGTACGTCTACACGTACTCGGACCACGAGCTGCGCCAGACGCTGCTGGAGTTCCAGCGCAAGAACATCCGCTACAAGGACGCCATCCAGCGCTACAAGGGCCTCGGCGAGATGGACGCCGACCAGCTCGCGGAAACCACGATGGACCCGCGCCACCGCACCCTGCGGCGGATCAACATCGGCGACCTGGAGGCGGCGGAGCAGGTCTTCGACCTCCTCATGGGCAACGAGGTCGCCCCGCGCAAGGAGTTCATCACCAGCTCGGCCGCGACCCTGGACCGCTCGCGCATCGACGCCTGATCCGGCTCTCGGCTGTCCGGCGTTCTTCACTCCCCTCACCTGATGGAGTGAAGAGCGCCAGGACACCAGTCCGGAAAGCGACCATTCGGCACATCCTTGGGAGCACGCCGCCGATGCGGCGGCGGACAAGGAGAGTTCGGTGGACAAGCACGAAGGTCGTGAAGCCGGAACGATCCGGCTGGACGACCCCTGGTACGACGCCCTGGCCGTGGGCTGGGGCGAGGGCGCGGAACCCTTCCCGCTGGCCGGGCCCAGGGCGGACCGAGGCGCCCCCGGCGCCTCCGACATCTACCTGGAAGTGCAGCGCAGCGCCGCCTTCCAGGAGGTCCGGGGCCGGTACCGGAGGTTCGTCGTCCCCGCGACCGCCGGATTCCTCCTCTGGTACGTCGCCTACGTGGTCGCGGCGACCACCGCGCCCGGGCTGATGGCCCGGCCCGTGGTGGGATCGGTCAACGTGGCCCTGCTGGCGGGCCTCGGCCAGTTCCTCAGCACCTTCCTGCTGACCTGGGCCTATGCCCGGCACGCACGGCTGCGCCGGGACAGCGCCGCGCTCGACCTGCGCTGGACCGTCTTCGAGCGGGAACGCGGCCAGGAGCGCGGCCGCGGCGGGCGGGGGGAGGGCCGGTGACCTCCGAACACCAGACGCTCACCCTGATCCTGTTCAGCCTGTTCATCGCCGTGACCCTCGGCATCACCACCTGGGTCAGCCGCAGGAGACACGGCTCCGCGGAGGAGTTCTACGCGGGCGGCCGGCTCTTCTCGCCCATGGAGAACGGTTTCGCCATCGCCGGCGACTACATGTCCGCCGCCTCCTTCCTCGGGGTCTCCGGGCTGATCTCCCTCTTCGGCTACGACGGGCTGCTGTACCTGATCGGCTTCCTCGTCGCCTGGCTGATGGTGCTGTTCCTGGTCGCCGAACTGGTCCGCAACTGCGGCCGCTTCACCCTCGCCGACGTCGTCGTCGCGCGGATGAGCGAGCGGCCGGTGCGGATCGCCGCCGGGACCTCCTCGGTGGTGGTCTCGGTGCTGTACCTGGTCGCGCAGATGGTCGGCGCGGGCAGCCTGGTGGGACTGCTGCTGTCGGACACCGGCCCCGGCGCCCGGACCCTGACGGTGGTCGGGGTCGGCGCGCTGATGGTGGTCTACGTGGCCTTCGGCGGGATGCGGGCCACCACCTGGATCCAGATCGTCAAGGCCGTCCTGCTGATCGGCGGGGCGATCGCCCTCACCGTGCTGGTCCTGCTGCGCTTCCACGGGAACGTCGACCAGCTCCTGTCCACCGCCGCCGAACGCAGCGGGCACGGGGCCCGGTTCCTGAGCCCGGGCCTCAAGTACGGCGGGGACTGGACGGCGCGCGTCGACTTCATGAGCCTGGGCCTGGCCCTGGTCCTGGGCACGGCGGGGCTCCCGCACATCCTGTCCCGCTTCTACACCGTCCCCACCGCGCGGGCCGCCCGCCGGTCGGCGGTGTGGGCGATCGGGCTGATCGGGGGCTTCTACCTGATGACTATCGTGCTCGGGCTCGGGGCGGCCGCGCTGGTGGGGCCCGAGGCGGTGCGGGCGTCCAGTGCCTCCGGCAACACGGCCGTTCCGCTGCTGGCCGGTTTCCTCGGCGGGGGCGCCGACTCCACGGGGGGCGCGGTGCTCTTCGCCGTCGTCGCCGCCATCGCCTTCGCGACGATCCTCGCCGTGGTCGCCGGGATCACCCTGGCCTCCTCGGCTTCCGTCGCGCACGACCTGTACGCCTCGCTGAGGCGGCGGCGGGCCCGGCAGCGCAGCGAGGTGGCGGTGGCCCGGGTGGCGGCCGTGGGGGTCGGGGCGGCGGCCATCGCCCTCGGGCTGCTCGCCCAGGACATGAACGTGGCCTTCCTGGTGGGGCTGGCCTTCGCGGTGGCGGCCTCGGCGAACCTGCCGGTGCTGCTGTACTCGCTGTTCTGGCGCGGCTTCACCACCCGGGGGGCCGTGTGGTCGGTGTACGGCGGGCTGGTTCCGGCGCTGCTGCTCGTGGTCCTGTCGCCGGTGGTGTCGGGCAGTGCCGGATCCCTCTTCCCGAGCCTGGACTTCCAGTACTTCCCGCTGCAGAACCCGGGGATCGTCTCGATCCCGCTCGGCTTCCTGGCGGGCTGGCTGGGGACGGTCACCTCCGCCGAGGAGCCGGACGAGCGCAAGTACGCCCAGACGGAGGTCCGTTCCCTGACCGGGGCCGGAGCGGTGTGAGGCGCGCCGGGCGGCGGTTCAGGCGCCGCCGCCCGACGGGAGCCAGGTGTAGCGGTGCTCCGGTCGGCCGGTCTCGCCGTAGCGCAGGGCCAGCGAGACGCGGCCGGCGCGGTCCAGGAGCTTCAGGTAGCGCTGGGCGGTCTGGCGGCTGATGCCGGCGCGGTCGGCGATCTGCTGGGTGGACAGCGGGCCTTCAGCCGTGCGCAGCACCCGGCGGACCAGGTCGGCGGTGGTCGGGGAGTGTCCCTTGGGGAGCTCGTTGGGGGTGTCGGCCGAGGCGAGGGCTCCGAAGATCCGGTCCACCTCGGCCTGTTCGGCCTCGCCGCCGCCGGACAGGGAGCGGCGCAGGACCGCGTAGGCCTCCAGTTTGGTGCGCAGGCCGGCGAAGGTGAACGGCTTGACCAGGTACTGGAGGGCGCCGAGCCGCATGGCCGCCTGGACGGTGGCCAGGTCCCGGGCGGCCGTGACCATGATCACGTCGGTCTGCCGTCCCAGCTGGCGCAGGCGTCGCACCAGGTCCAGGCCGGTCCCGTCGGGCAGGTAGTGGTCGAGCAGGACCAGGTCCACCGGGCGCGCGGTGCAGAACTCCAGTGCCGCGGCCGCCGAATGGGCCTCGCCCGCCACCTGGAACCCGGGAACCTTCGCCACGTACGCCGCGTTGATACGGGCAACACGCATGTCGTCGTCGACGACCAATACGTGGATCGGGGACTCCTTCACCGCAGGGCCTCCGGAAGTACGACGGAGAACTCCGCCCCTCCGTCCTCTGCTTCACCGGCCCGGGCGTTGCCGCCCTGCCGCTCCGCGAGGCGGCGCACGAGGGGCAGGCCCAGTCCGCGCTCGCGGTGGGCCGCGGGCTGCTTGGTCGACCAGCCCTCCGTGAAGATCTCCTCGCGGCGTCCGGCGGGGATCCCGGGGCCGCTGTCGCGCACGCGGAGGACGGCGGTGCGTCCTTCCGCGCGGATGCCGACCTCGACCAGGGGCGCGGTGGAGCCGGCCGCCGCGTCCAGGGCGTTGTCGACGAGGTTGCCGAGGATCGTGACGAGGCCGCCGGGGTCCACCAGGCGGTCGGGAAGGAGGGAGTCCGGGGCGAGGCGCAGGGGGACGCCGCGCTCCGCCGCGACGGTGGCCTTGCCCACCAGCAGCGCGGCCAGCAGGGGGTCGTGGATCTTCTCGGTGACCTGTTCGGCCGTGGTGCGGTGCACGCCCACGACCTCGGTCACGAACGCGGCCGCTTCCTCGTGCAGTCCCAGTTCGAGGAGGCCGAGGAGGGTGTGGAGGCGGTTGGCGTGCTCGTGGTCCTGGGCGCGCAGGGCGTCGATCAGGCCCCGGGTGGAGTCGAGCTCGCGGCTCAGGTGCTCCAGTTCGGTGCGGTCGCGCAGGGTGGCGACGGCGCCGCCGTCGGTGGTGGGCATCCGGTTGGCGACCAGGACGCGGGGGCCCTGGACGGTCAGCAGGTCGCGGCCGGTGACGCGGCCCGTCAGGACGTCGCTGGTGCGCCCGGCGCCGAGGACCTCGTCCAGGGGGCGTCCGGCCAGGGCGTCCGCGCGGTCCTGGTCGAGGCCCAGCAGGCGGGCCGCCTCGTCGTTGACGAGGCGTACCCGGTCGTGGCGGTCGAGGGCGATCACGCCCTCGCGGATGGAGTGCAGCATCGCCTCGCGCTCGGCGAGGAGGCCGGCGATGTCGGAGAAGGCCAGGTCCCGGGTCTGCCGTTGGATCCGGCGGGAGAGGAGGTAGGCGGCGAGCGCCCCGGCGGCCAGGGCGCCGCCGGCGTAGGCGAGGAGGCCGGGGATGGCGCCGAGCAGCCGGTCGCGCACGCTGTCGTAGGCGATGCCGACGGAGACGGCCCCGACGATCTCCCCGTCGGCGGCGAGGAGGGGGACCTTGCCGCGGGCGGAGCGGCCGAGGGTGCCCTGGTCGATCTCCATCACCTCGTGCCCGGCCAGGGCGTCGGCCGGGTCGGTGGAGACGGGCAGTCCGATGCGGTCGGGGCTGGGGTGGGAGCGGCGGATCCCCTTCAGGTCGAGGACGACCACGTACTCGGCTCCGGTCGCGCGGCGGATCCGCTCGGCCGCGGCCTGGACGGGGCTGTCGGCGGTGGGGCCCGAGGCGAGCAGGTCGGCGGCCAGGGTGGGGTCGGCCGCCGTGCTCTGCGCGATGGCCAGGGCGCGCCGCATCGCCTGGTCGTCCAGCTGGTGGCTCAGGGGCGCCAGGAAGAGCCCCGTGGCCAGTACGAGGACCCCGGCGGCGATGGCCAGCTGGGTGAGCAGGATCTGCGAGACGGCGCGTCGGGGCAGGCCGAGGCGCCGGCCGCGCAGGGGGAGGAACCGCATGACTGGTAACCGTAGGTCGGCGGGCGCGGAAGCGGAACGGCCGTCGCTCAGCTCCGCCCGGGCGGTCACCGACCGTGAGCGGGGCGCGGGCCGGTCACCGCCGGACCGCGGCGACGGCCTGGCGCGGGTCGAGCCCGCGCCTTCGCGCAGGGGCGGAGGTGACGGCGTGGGCGGGCGCGGTCGTGCCGTGGACCCCGTACGCGGTGGCGGCGGGCCCGAGGGCCTGTCCGGCGGATCATGGCCGGGGCCGCGGCCTGTCCGACCCTGATCCGCCGGACAGGCCCTCGGCGGACCGCGCGAGGGCCGTGTCCCGCGGGGATGACGGCCGTCGTGGCGGGCCCCCAGACGGGCGAGCGGCGGGTGCCTCTGTCTTTTGGCAGAGGGGCGGATCGGCCGTGAGGCGCATGCCGTCGCCGGTTGTGGAATCGATACTGGTCAGCGTGGTGAGCTCATCTCCGTTCCGGTTCCGTCGTCCGCTCCGGGGCCCCGCGCGCGCGGTGGCGGAGACGGCCTGGGTGCTGCTCGCCGGGTTCGGGGTGTGGCTGGTGGTCGCCTACCTCGGCGTGCTGCCCCGCCTGTACCTCCAGTTGCCGGCGCTGGCCGCCGCCGGGTGCCTGTTCCCGCTGCGCCGCCGCTTCCCCGGGCCCGTCCTCCTCGTCCTCGCCGCGCTGACCGGGGCGGCCTCGTGCGTCGGCCCGGTCACCGCGGCGACCGCGTACACGGTGGCCCGGCGGACGGTGCGGGCGCGGACCCGGGCCCGGCTGCTGGGGGCGGCGGCCGCCCTGCTGGTGGTGTGCGCGACGCTCTGCGCGCCCTGGCTCGGCCCGGGCCCCCTGCCGTACGGGCCGGCGCTCGGGCTGGTCCTGACGCCGACCGCCGTCCTCGTCCCGGGCCTGGTCGGCACCGCGTACGGGCAGCAGCGGCGCCTGGTGCGGGCCCTGCGCGAGCGCGGGGACGCGGCCGAGCGGGCCCGGCGGCTCGCCGACAGCGAGGCCCGTACGCACGAGCGCTCCCGGATCGCCGCAGAGATGCACGACCTGCTGGGGCACCGGCTCAGCCTGATCTCCCTGCACGCGGGCGGACTGGAGCTCGCCCTGGAGCGCGCCGACCCCGAACTGCGCGAGGAGGCCGTCCTGGTGCGCCGGACCACCCGGGACGCCCTGCGCGAGCTGCGCCAGGCCCTCGGGGTGCTGGGCCCGCTCGGCCGGGACACCGGGCCGGAGGCCCTCACCGACGCCACCGGCACCCGCGCCGACATCGAGGCGCTGGTGGCGGGGTCCCGGGACGGGGGCGTCGCCGTACGGCTCGACTGGACGGGTCCGGACCTCGACGGCCGCCCGGCGGGAGTGCGGCGGGCGGTGCACCGGGTGGTGCGGGAAGCGCTGACCAACGTGCACCGCTACGCCGGAGCGGCGCACGTCGCCGTCACCGTCGCGCACGACGAGGAGACCGTACGGGTCACCGTCCGCAACGGAGCCCCGCCCGCCACCCCCGTGCCGGACCAGGGCACCGGCCGCGGCCTCGCCGGCCTGCGCGAGCGGGTGGAACTGCTGGGCGGTACCTTCGCCGCCGCCCCGCTGCCGTCCGGCGGCTTCCGGGTGGAGGCCGCCCTGCCCGCCGAACCGGGCGAGGCCCCCGCCCCCCGGCGGGAGGAGGTCCCCGGCACCGGTGGCGGCGCCCCCGCCGCGCCGCGCCCGGCGGAACGCGGCACCGCGCAGGCGCTGACGCTGGCCCTCGGGCTGGCGGGGCTGAGCGTGCTGACGGCCCTCGGGACCCTCTTCGTCTACGCCACCGCCCCGCACCGGGACGCCGGGCCGCGCCCGCTGCCCCGGGTGGGGATGACCTACGGCGAGGTGATGGGGAGCGGGGTCATCGACAACGCGGCGGTCCGGGCCGCGGCCACCGGCCGTGAGCCGCGGCGCCCGCCCGGCACGGCCGGCTGCGTGTACCCGTTCGCCGGGGCCACCGAGTTCCGCCCCGGCTCCCTGACCATCGCCCGCTACTGCTTCGACACCGCGCAACGCCTCATCGCCATCGACCGCTTCACCGTCCCGTCGATCCGCGACACCACACCCTGGGAGACCCCGTGACCGAGTCCGCCGAACCGATCCGGGTGCTACTCGCCGACGACGAGGCCATGATCCGGGCCGGGGTCCGCCTGATCCTCCGGCACGCCGACGGGATCGAGGTCGTCGCCGAGGCCCCCGACGGCCGACAGGCCGTCGAACTGGCCGCCGCGCACCGCCCGGACGTCGTCCTGCTGGACATCCGGATGCCGGTGCGCGACGGGCTCGCCGCGATCGCGCCGCTGCTCGCCCTCGACCCGGCGCCGCGGGTGGTGATGCTGACGACCTTCGGCGACGACGACAACGTGGTGCGGGCGCTGCGGGAGGGCGCCGCCGGGTTCCTGCTGAAGGACGAGGGGCCGCAGGAGCTGATCAGCGCGGTCCGGGCGGCCGCCGCCGGGGACGCCGTGCTCTCCCCGGGGGTGACCGGGGCGGTGATCTCCCGGATGCTGGCGGCCGGCGAGCCGCACGGCGCCACGGGCCCGAGCGGGGACGACCGGATCGCCCGGCTGACCGGCCGGGAGCGGGAGGTCCTGGCCATGCTCGGCGAGGGCCTGTCGAACCAGGGCATCGCCGCCCGGCTCGGCATCGGGACCGGCACCGTCAAGACCCATGTGGGCGCCATCCTGGAGAAGACCGGCTCGACCAGCCGGGTCCAGGCGGCGCTGCTGGCCCACCGGACCGGCCTGGCCGGCTGAGCCCCCGGAGGACGGAGCTCGGCGGGCCCGTACCTCCGCCTTCCGGCAGAGCCGGGGCGCCCGGCCCCTGTCTTCCGGCAGAGGCCGGGTCCCGCCTTGAGGGCGATGTTTCCGCAGGTCAAGGCCGTGACGATGGATGCATGTCACGGACCTTCCCGCCTTACGCAACCACTTCCCCCGCCGACCCGGCCCTGCCGGAACCGGCCGCCCGGGCCTGCGGCCTCACCAAGACGTACGGCACGGGCGAGACCCGGGTCACCGCGCTGGACGCGGTCTCCGTGGACTTCGCCCGGGCCCGCTTCACCGCCGTCATGGGCCCCTCCGGTTCCGGCAAGTCCACCCTGATGCACTGCATGGCCGGCCTGGACCCCGTCACCTCGGGCTCGGCCCGGATCGGCGGGGTCGAGCTGTCCTCCCTGAACGACCGGCAGCTGACCCGGCTGCGGCGCGAGAAGGTCGGCTTCGTCTTCCAGGGCTTCAACCTGATGCCCACCCTCACCGCGCTGGAGAACATCACCCTGCCGCTGAGGCTCGCCGGCCGGCGGCCCGACGCCGCCTGGCTGGACACCGTCGTCGCCACCGTCGGCCTCTCGGGCCGGCTCGCGCACCGCCCCGCCGAACTCTCCGGCGGCCAGCAGCAGCGGGTGGCGGTGGCCCGCGCCCTGGCGTCCCGTCCGGAGATCGTCTTCGCCGACGAGCCGACCGGCAACCTCGACTCCCGCTCCGGCGCGGAGGTCCTCGGCTTCCTGCGCGATTCGGTGCGCGAACTCGGCCAGAGCGTGGTCATGGTCACCCACGACCCGGTGGCCGCCGCCCACGCCGACCGGGTGGTGTTCCTCGCCGACGGCCGCCTCGTGGACGAACTGCACGAGCCGACGTCCGGAGCCGTCCTCGACCGGATGCTCGCCTTCGACGCCCGCGGCCGCACCTCCTGAGTCCCCGGCGCGCCGCCCCGTCCGCCGCGCCGCCTCCTCCCGTCCGCCGCGCTCTCCCCTCCGCCGCGCCACACCTCCCGAAAGCCCGCCATGCTGCGAACAGCCCTGCGCAACGCCCTCGCGCACAAGGCCCGTCTGGCCATGACCGTCCTCGCGGTCTGCCTCGGGGTCGCGTTCATCTCCGGCTCCCTCGTCTTCGCCGACTCCACCACCGCCGCCTACCGCGCCTCCATGGCGCGCGACCACGCCGGGACCGCGGTCACCGTGGACCCCAAGTACCCCCTCGGCGCCCCCGCCGACCAGCGCGAGTCCGTCCTCGACGACGCGCTCGTGGCCAGGCTCGCCGCCGTCCCCGGCGTCGGCGCGGCCCGCCCCTCCGTCGACGGCTCGGCCACCCTGGCCGCCAAGGACGGCACCCCGCTGCGCGCTGGCAACACCATGGGCAAACTGGCCGCCGCCTACATCGCCGGCGCCGACGGCAAGGACGCCCGCTACCCGCTGACCGCCGGACGCGCCCCGCGCACCTCCGGAGAGGTGGCCCTCGACCGGGGCACCGCCGAGGCCGGCTCCTACGCCCTCGGCGACACCGTCACCCTGGCCACCGACGGCCCCGTCCGGCGGCTGAAGCTGGTCGGCATCGTCTCCACCACCGACACCCGCGTCACGTCCGGCGGCACCCTCGCCGTACTCGACAGGGCCACCGCCCAGGAACTGTTCGCCACCCCGGGCCGTTACACCGGCATCGACCTCTCCGCGGCACCCGGCACCACCCCGCAGGAACTCGCCGGGCGCATCGGAGCCCTCCTGCCGCCCGACCGGGCCGAGGCGACCACCGCGGCCGCCCTCGCCGCCCAGCAGTCCGTCTTCATCGACAGCAGGACCAGCAGCTACGCCCGGCTGCCCCTGATCTTCGCCGTGGTGTCGCTTTTCATCGGCTCGTTCCTCATCGTCAACACCTTCACCATGCTCGTCACCCGGCGCTCCCGGGAGATCGCCCTGCTGCGCGCGATCGGCGCCACCCGACGGCAGGTGACCGCGTCCGTGCTCGCCGAGGCGGCCCTGGTCGGCCTCCTCGCGTCGGCGCTGGGCTTCCTGCTGGGGCTCGGCGTCGCCGCCGCCCTGCCCGCCGTCCTCGGCGGCGCGGACGATCCGCTGCCCCGGGGCCCGCTGGTCGTCGGCCCCGCCCCGGTGATCGCCTCTCTGGCCGTGGGCGTCGGCGTCACGGTCCTCGCGGCGTGGCTGCCATCGCGCCGCGCGGCCCGGATCGCCCCCGTCGAGGCGATGCGCACCGCCGAGCGGCCCCCCTCCGCCGCCCTGTCCCGGCTCCGCGGCGCGGCCGGGGCGGCCGTACTCCTCGTCGGTGCCGGGCTGCTGGTCTCGCTGGGCGGCGCCGAGCACGCCTCGGACGCGAACCTGCGGACCGCGATGGCCGGCTGCGCGGTCTTGGTGACCGGGCTCATCCTGCTGGCCCCGCTCCTCGCGGGCCCGGTGATCCGCCTCCTCGGCCGGCTGACCGGGCGGTTCGGGGTGGTGGGGGACCTGGCCCGGGACAACGCCCTGCGCGACCCCCGCCGTACGGCGGCCACCGCCGTCGCCCTGATGATCAGCACCGCCCTGGTCTGCGGACTCGCCGTCATCGAGCACTCCTCCAGCCGCGCCCTGGACTTCCAGGCGGCGGCCGGACTGAGCGCCGACTACGTCGTCAGCACCCGGGGCAACACCACCGCCGTCGACCCGGCCGCCGTCCGGCGGATCGCCGCCCTGCCCGGGGTGTCCACCGCCTCGGCCGTCGCGGACTCCACCTTCTCGGCCGGGGCCCTCGCCCGGCAGGTCTCCGGCGTCGACCCGAAGACCGTGGGGGCCGTCATGAAGCTGCGCTTCACCAGCGGTTCCGCCGCCGCCATCGGGCCGGGCCGGATCGCCGTGTCCAGCGGCTTCGCCCGCGAGAACCGGCTCGTCACCGGCGGGCGGATCGAGGGGAGCATCGGGCCCGGACAGGGCGACCGCGACCGGTCCTTCACCGTCGTCGGGATCTACGAGGACAACCCCACCGCCCAGGACGTCCTCGCCGACCGCGCCGACGTCCAGCAGCACGGCTTCCTGCGCGACTCCGTCCAGCGCGTCCTCGTCCGCACGGGGGCGGGCGCACCCGGCATGGAGAAGCGGCTGCGCGCCGCCGTCGACAACAACCCCCTGCTGAAGGTCCAGGACCGGGAGGCGCTCGTCCGGGAACAGGCCGGGGTCGCGGGCGACCTGATGACCATGGTCTTCGGACTGCTCGCCATCGGCGTGGTCATCTCCGCCCTCGGCATGGTCAACACCCTGGCCATGTCCGTCGCCGAACGCACCCGGGAGATCGGCGTCCTGCGCGCGATCGGCATGGACCGCGCCGGGATCCGCCGGATGATCGGCCTTGAGGCGCTCGCCGTCGCCGCCTACGGAACCCTGCTGGGCCTGGCCGGCGGCCTGTTCGGGGCGTGGAAGGTCAGCGGACTCGCCAACGGGGCCATTCCGCAGTACGCGTTCTCCCCGCCCTGGGGGACGCTCGCCCTGGTCGCCGCACTCTCGCTCGCCGTCGGCGCCGCGGCCGCCGCGCTCCCGGCCCGCCGGGCCGCCGCGCTCGGCCCGCTGCGCGCGGTGTCCGGAGGCTGAGTCACCGTCCTGCCGCGCGGGACGCGCACGCCGCCGGGTGGGGGAGACCGCCCGGCGGCTGCGCCGTGTCCGGGGCGCCCGAGGTCAGGGCAGCGGCCGGGGCGGCCGCGGGCCCGTGTAGTGGCCGCTGGGGCGCATCCGCAGGGGCCGCTCCTGGTACTCCTCCAGCGCGTGCGCGATCCAGCCGGCCGTCCGGGCCACCGCGAACACGGTCTCCCCGGCCTCGGCGGCCATGCCGCAGGACCGGGTCAGCACCGCCAGCGCCAGGTCCACGTTCGGGTGCAGCCCGTGCCGGGCCATCACCGCCGCCACCTCGCGTGCCGCGGCCAGGTCGGAGGCGGCCGGGGGCAGCTCCTCCAGCCGCCCGAACAGGGCCCGCGCCCGCGGGTCCTCGCCCCGGTACAGGCGGTGGCCGAACCCCGGCACCCGGCGGCCCGCGCGCAGGTGCTCCGCCACCACCGGGGCGGCGCCGCCGCGCTCCGCCACCTCGGCCAGCATCCGGTGCGCGAGCCGGCCCGCCGCCCCGTGCAGGGGGCCTTCGAGGGCGCCGAGCCCGGCCGAGACGACGGCGTACGGATGGGCCCGGGCGGAGGCGGCGACCCGTACGGCCAGGGTGGAGGCGGCCAGGTCGTGGTCGACCAGCAGGGCCAGGGCCAGGTCCAGGGCGTCCACCGCCACCGGGTCCGGCTCCCGGGCGGTCAGCCGCGACCACACCCGCCAGGCGAGCCGCCCGTCGCCCGGGTGCGCGGGGGCCGCCTCCGGCAGGGCCGCGACGAGCGTCGGGATCAGGCAGCGCGCGGAGCCCAGTACGGCCTCCTCGGACAGGTCGAAGCGCAGCGGGTCGGCGGCCGCGGCGGCGGCCACCGCGACCCGCAGCAGGTCCAGGGGCCCGCTGTGCTCGGGCATCGCGGCCACCGCCCGCCGGGCCGCGGCCAGCGGCTCCGGGGGAGCGGCGAACCGCGCGCCGGGCGCCGGAGCCCCCGTCCAGAGCCACTCGGCCACCTCCTCGAAGGCGTACCGGGAGGCCAGCTCGACGGCGTCCACACCGCGGAACCAGTAGCGGTCGGTCTCCGGCTCGATGAGGGTCAGCGCGGTGCGCACGGCGAGCTCCCCGGCGGGGGGACCGGCCGCCTCGCGGCGGCTGCGCCGGGCCAGCGCCTCGACCTCGGCGGCGTCGAAGGTGCTCCCGCGTCCGGCCGGGTCCCGGTGGCTGCCGAGCTGGCCCCGGCTGACGTACGCGTACACGGTCGCCGGCTTCACCCCGAGGAGCCGGGCGGCCTCCTGCGTGGTGATCCGAGGGGCGTCGGGGCGGGAGTCGGACGGCGGACGGTCACTCATGACGCTCAGCCTACATATATTGATTCAATCAACATTGACATCGATCCAATCAATGATGGATGGTCGAGACATGAACACCACCACCGTCGAAGTGCCCCGCGGTCTCGCGGGAGTCGTGGTCACCGACACACAGCTCGGTGACGTCCGAGGCCGCGAAGGCTTCTACCACTACCGCCAGTACTCGGCCGTGGAACTGGCCGCGTCCCGCACCTTCGAGGACGTCTGGCACCTGATGTTCCGCGGCGCCCTCCCGGCCGGCCCCGCCGAGCGGGCCGCCTTCACCGCCGAGACCGTCCCCCTGCGCCACCTGCCCGCCGAGGTCGCGGACGCCCTGCCCGCCCTCGCCCGGGCCACCGCCCTCTCCGGGCCGCTCGCCGGACTGCGCACCGCGCTCTCCCTCCTCGGCGCCTCCGCCGGCTTCCGCCCCGTCTACGACCTCGACCCCGCCCGCCGGGCCGCCGACGCGCTCGCCGCCTGCGCCGCCGTACCGACCCTGCTCACCGCCCTGCACCGGCTCGGCCGGGGCCTGGAGCCGGTCGCCCCGCGCGACGACCTCCCGTACGCCGCCAACTACCTGTGGATGCTGACCGGCGAGGAGCCCGACCCCGTCAAGGCCCGCGCCGTCGAGCGGTACCTGATCTCCACCGTCGACCACGGCTTCAACGCCTCCACCTTCACCGCCCGCGTCATCGCCTCCACCGGCGCCGACGTCGCGGCCTGCCTCACCGGAGCGATCGGCGCCCTCTCCGGCCCGCTCCACGGCGGTGCGCCCAGCCGGGCCCTGGACACCCTGGACGCCATCGGCACCACCGACCGCATCGGCCCCTGGATCCGCGAACGGGTGCTCGCCGGGGACCGGATCATGGGCTTCGGGCACCCCGTCTACCGCACCGAGGACCCGCGCTCGCGGATGCTGCGGGACATCGCCCGGCAGTTCGGCGGACCGCTCGTGGAATTCGCCGTGGAGGTCGAGCGGCAGGTGGAGGAGATCCTCGCCGAGCTCAAGCCGGGCCGGGAGCTGCACACCAACGTGGAGTTCTACGCGGGGGTGGTCATGGAGCTCTGCGGGCTGCCGCGCGAGATGTTCACCCCGACCTTCTGCGCCGCCCGCGTCGTCGGCTGGAGCGCCAACGTCCTGGAGCAGGCGGCCGACTCGAAGATCATCCGCCCTGCCGCGCGCTACACCGGCCCCACCCCGCCCCAGCCCGTACCCCCGCTGGGCTGACTACGATCGACCGGGTGAACAGCGTCCAGCCCATCCCCGTCGTCGTCCTCTCCGGATTCCTCGGCTCCGGCAAGACCACGCTCCTCAACCACCTCCTCACCCACCGCGGGGGCACCCGGATCGGGGTCGTCGTCAACGACTTCGGCTCGATCGAGATCGACGCCATGTCGGTGGCCGGCCAGGTCGGCGACTCGATGGTCTCCCTCGGCGGCGGCTGCCTGTGCTGCGCCGTCGACGGCAGCGAACTGGACGCCTACCTGGAGAAGCTCGCCGCGCCCGCCCACCGGATCGACGTCATCGTCATCGAGGCCAGCGGGCTCGCCGAGCCCCAGGAGATGGTCCGGATGCTGGTGGCCAACGAGAACCCGGCCGTCCGCTACGGCGGCCTGGTGCAGGTCGTGGACGCCGCCGAGTTCGACGCCACCCGGGCCGCACACCCCGAGACCGACCGCCACCTGGCCGTCGCCGACCTGGTGGTGCTCAACAAGACCGACCGGGTCGACCCCGCCGAACGGGCCCGCATCGAGGCGGAAGTGTCCGCCCTCGCCGCCCCCGGGACCCCGCTGGTCGGCGCCGACCACGGACGGATCGACCCGGAACTCCTCTTCGACCGCCGCCCCTGGACCGAGACCCGCGGACAGCTCTCCTTCGAGGACCTCCTCGCGGAGGCCGGCGAGCACGCGCACGGGGACGGCGAGGAGCACGCCGGGCACGCGCACGCGGCCTACGAGAGCGTCTCCTTCACCACCGACCAGGCCCTCTCCCCGCGCCGGTTCATCGACTTCCTCGACCGCCGCCCCGCCGGCCTCTACCGGGTCAAGGGCTTCGTCTGGTTCGGGGTCCCCGGCCACACCGAGCGGTACGAGGTCCACGCCGTCGGCCGCTTCCTGCGCTTCGACCCCGGCCCCTGGGGCCAGGGCGAACCGCGCCGCACCCGGCTCGTCCTGATCGGCAAGGGCATCGACGGCCCGGGCCTGCTGGACGAACTCGACGCCTGCCGCGAGGCCGACCCCGGGCGGGCCGCCCCCGAGAGCATGTGGGGGGTGCTCCGGTACGTCCCCCGCCCGCCGGGGGAGGACGTCGAGGACCCCGCCTAGGCGACCTCGACGCCGAAGTCGCCCAGCAGGGCCTCCAGCCCCTCGCGGTAGCCCTTCCCGCCGATCACGAAGTCCCAGTCGCCGTTCGACCGGCGCCGGAACGAGCCGAGCACCAGCGCCGTTTCCCCGGCGCGGCCGTCGGACACCTCCAGGCGGCCCAGTTCCCCGCCCGCCGCGTCCAGCAGCCGGATGTGGGCGTCGGTGAAGCCCGCCAGGTCCGCGTCCGGATTGACCTCGGGGTCCACGGCGGCCACCAGCACCAGCCGGTCGGCCTGCGCGGGCAGCGCGTCGAAGGCCACTTCGACGGCGGCCTTGTCCGGGGCGGAGTGCGGGCGGGAGCGGACCGAACCGTCCGGAGTGTGCGGGTTGTTGAAGAACACGAAGTGGTCCTCGCTCAGCACCCGGCCGCCCGTACAGACCAGCGCGCACACGTCGAGCGCCACCGCGCCCGACCAGTACATGCCGAGGACGTTGTGGTCGGCGGGCGCGGCCAGGGGCGTGTCGACGAGCGTCGGCGCCGGGGAGGACGGCGCGGAAGGACCGGGGGCCGGAGGGCCGGCGGGGGCCGCGGGGCCCAGCCGCCCGCGGAGCCCGTACTGGTGCAGCAGCTCCACCAGCTCGGCGCCGGGAACCAACTCCAGCGGCTTGCCGTTGGCAAAGGTGTACGACCCGGGCCCGAAGGACGCGGTGGTGACGAGCACCCCCTTGTTCGCCCCCTTGTCCTGGACCGTGCCGTACAGGTCCCGGACCGCCGTCGGGGGCACGGTGTTGCGGTACCGCTTGACCTGCACCACGATCCGCCCGCCCCGGATCGGGGTCGGGTCCAGTGCCTCGACGTCCACCCCGCCGTCGCCCGAGCGCTGGGTCGTCACCGCCTCCATGCCCATCGCCCGGAACAGTTCGGCGACCAGGTTCTCGAAGACGATCGGGTCCATCGTGAACAGGTCCGGCTCGTCCTCGCCGCCCCCGGCGCCCCCGCCGTGGCTGACCACGTCGCCGACCTCGGCGGGCCGCCGGCCCGGGCGCACCTCCGTCAGCAGGTCGGGGCGCGCCGACAACTGCCCGCCCAGCCCCGACACCAGGCAGTCCACCGCGCTGACCTGCTCCAGCCGGAGCCCGGCGAAGGCGCTCCGCCCGGCCGGGAGGGTGGACAGGACGAACCTCGCCTCCTGCCCGGTCGCCGGATCGTGGCAGTCCACGAACCCGTTGACGACGACCGAGTCGAGGACGCCGAACTCGTCGGCGGCGTACAGCTCCCGCACCACCAGCAGCATGCACTGCGCGAGCAGGTCCCGGTACAGCGCGCGGCGCTCCGTGACGGGGCGCGGCCTGATCTTGTCCTGGTCCGTGCTCGGCAGGTACTGGACGGACCGGGCCTCCGGAACCACCGCGAACCCCGGCAGTTCCCAGTCCAGCACGAGCTGACGGGCGGCCGGGTCGTAGGCGGCCGACACCTGCCGCGGCAGTGCCTCGGGCCAAGCCGCCGAGGCGTACAGGGCGGCCGAGAAGTACTCCACCACGGCGTCGGCCCGACCCGCGCGCAGGGCGTCGGTCAGCGCGGCGAGCCCGCTGTTGTGGGCGCGCGCTGCGGCGAGCTGCTCCGCGGCCCACCGGTCGTACTGCTCGCGGTACGCCGCCAGCTGCTGCCGGCGCTGCGCCTCCGCTGCGTTCGCCGCCTGCCAGGCGGCGGTGTACCGGTCGTGCGCCTCCCGCTCCGCCTGCGCCCGCTGCTGCGGGCCCGGCGCCCAACCGCCGCCCGGCTGCCGGAAGTCCTCGATGCGGGGCATCGGCACGGGCTGCCCCAGGGCTCCGGGGTCGAAGGGCTCCAGCCACTCGGTGCGGACGAGGGAGGACGTACGGAACGGGGGTGCGGCGCACCCCGCGACCAGCAGCCCCTTGAGGGCCTCGACCTCGGCTTCGAGCTCGGCGCTGCGGCGCACGGCCTCGGCCTCGCGGTACTGGCGGTGGCTGCGGTTCGCCTCCCGTTCGCGGTCGCGCTCCCGGCGTTCGGCCTCGCGATGCTGGATCACCTGGGTCTGCTGCTGCCGGCGCTGGGACTCGGCCCAGTCCCCGATCACTCCGCCCGCCCGATGCGTCATCAGCCGTGTACTCCCCCCACCGACGCCAATGAGGAAAACACTAGTCGGCATTCGGGTGGTACGTCCCCCCGGTCGCACCACCCGAACGCCGCCCCCGCGCTCCTACAGCGCGGCCCCCGCCAGCGCCGCGACCTCGGCCGGGAGCGCCGCGCCCGAGCCGTCGCGGCGCGGGTCCGGGGCCGGGAGCGCGGCCGGGCTGCCGTTCGCGGCGGCGGCGCGGACCGGGGCGTTGCCCGCCCAGGCCAGCACCAGGACGTCCTCGCCCTTCAGGAACCGCTGGCAGCGCACGCCGCCGGTGGCCCGGCCCTTGCGCGGGTACTGGTCGAACGGGGTCAGCTTGCCCGAGCTCGGCGAGCCCTCGAGCGTCCCCTGCCCGCCCGCCACCGTGAACACCAGGGCGTCCCGGGCCGGGTCCACCGCCGAGAAGTGGATCACCTTGGCGTTCTCGGAGAGCTTGATGCCCGCCATACCGCCCGCCGGGCGGCCCTGCGGGCGCACCTGGCCGGCCGGGTAGCGCAGCAGCTGGGCGTCGTCCGTGATGAAGACCAGGTCCTCCTCGCCGGTGCGCAGCTCGACCGCGCCGACGATCCGGTCGCCCTCCTTGAGGGTGATGACCTCCAGCTCGTCCTTGTTCGCCGGGTAGTCCGGCACGACGCGCTTGACCACGCCCTGTTCGGTGCCCAGGGCCAGGCCCTGCGAGGACTCGTCCAGCGAGGTGAGGCAGACCACCGTCTCGTCGGCCTCCAGCCCCGAGACGAACTCCGAGACCGGAGCCCCGCCCGCCAGGTTGGGCGCGGCGTGCGTGTCGGGCAGCTGCGGCAGGTCGATCACCGAGAGCCGCAGCAGCCGCCCGTAGGAGGTCACGACGCCCACGTCGGCCCGGGCGGTCGCGGCCACCTGGGAGACGATCAGGTCGTGCTTGGCGCGGTCCGCGCCCTCGTCGGCCGGCAGCGGCTCGGCGTTCGCCGTACGGGCCAGCAGGCCCGTGGAGGACAGCAGCACCCGGCAGGGGTCGTCCGCGACCTCCAGCGGCACGGCGGCCACGGCCGTGCCCGCCGACTCCAGCAGCACGGTACGGCGCGGGGTGCCGAACTTCTTGGCGACCGAGGCCAGTTCCGCGGAGACCAGCTTGCGCAGCTCCGTGTCCGAATCCAGGATCCGGGTCAGCTCCTCGATCTCCGCGGTCAGCCGGTCGCGCTCGGACTCCAGCTCGATCCGGTCGAAGCGGGTGAGCCGGCGCAGCGGGGTGTCCAGGATGTACTGCGTCTGGACCTCGCTCAGCGAGAAGCGCTCCATCAGGCGCTCCTTGGCCTGGGCGGAGTTGTCGCTGTCGCGGATGAGGCGGATGACCTCGTCGATGTCGAGGAGCGCCACCAGCAGGCCCTCGACCAGGTGCAGCCGGTCGCGGCGCTTGCCGCGACGGAACTCGCTGCGCCGGCGGACGACCTCGAAGCGGTGGTCCAGGTAGACCTCCAGCAGCTCCTTCAGACCCATCGTCAGGGGCTGCCCGTCGACCAGCGCGACGTTGTTGATGCCGAAGGACTCCTCCATCGGCGTCAGCTTGTAGAGCTGCTCCAGCACGGCCTCCGGGTGGAAGCCGTTCTTGATCTCGATGACCAGGCGCAGGCCGTGCGCCCGGTCCGTGAGGTCCTTGACGTCGGCGATGCCCTGGAGCTTCTTCGACCCGACCAGGTCCTTGATCTTCGCGATGACCTTCTCGGGGCCGACCGTGAAGGGCAGCTCGGTGACGACCAGGCCCTTGCGGCGGGCCGTCACGTCCTCCACGGAGACGGTCGCACGGATCTTGAACGTGCCCCGGCCGCTCTCGTAGGCGTCCTTGATGCCGGACAGGCCCACGATCCGTCCGCCGGTGGGCAGGTCGGGGCCCGGGACGAAGCGCATCAGTGCCTCGAGGTCCGCCTCCGGGTACCGGATCAGGTGGCGGGCGGCCGCGATGACCTCGCCCAGGTTGTGCGGGGCCATGTTCGTGGCCATGCCGACGGCGATCCCGGACGCGCCGTTGACCAGCAGGTTCGGGTAGGCGGCCGGCAGGGTGACCGGCTCGCGCTCCTGGCCGTCGTAGTTCGCGGCGAAGTCGACCGTGTCCTCGTCGATCGACTCCGTCATCAGCGACGTCGCGTCGGCCATCTTGCACTCGGTGTAGCGCATCGCGGCCGGCGGGTCGTCGTTGCCGAGCGAACCGAAGTTGCCGTGGCCGTCGACCAGCGGCAGCCGCATCGAGAACGGCTGGGCCATGCGCACGAGGGCGTCGTAGATCGACTGGTCGCCGTGCGGGTGGAGCTTGCCCATCACCTCGCCGACGACGCGGGCGCACTTCACGTACCCGCGGTCGGGGCGCAGGCCCATCTCGCTCATCTGGTAGACGATGCGCCGGTGCACCGGCTTCATGCCGTCCCGGGCATCGGGCAGGGCCCGGGAGTAGATCACCGAGTACGCGTACTCGAGGAAGGAGCCCTGCATTTCGTCGACGACGTCGATGTCGAGGATCCGCTCCTCGAAATCCTCCGGCGGCGGGGTCTTCGTGCTGCGGCGGGCCATCGCTGCGGCGCTCCTAACCAAGATCGGGGGGTGTACGTGCTGGGGTGTGCGACGGGGTCGACGCGGACCATTGTGGCCCGAGGCACCGACAACGCCGACTCCGACCCAGGTGAGGGCCGGGAACTTCTCCGCGCACCTGCGCGCTTGCATACAGTGGCAGGTCGATAAGAAATCTCTGCATCGCGATCGAAGGGACCACATGCCCATGGGTCACACGGCCACAGCTCAGGCCGGCTCCGGCGGCCTGACAGCGACCGAGCACCGGCTGGCCAACGGCCTGCGCGTGGTGCTGTCCGAGGACCACCTCACCCCGGTCGCCGCCGTCTGCCTCTGGTACGACGTCGGCTCCCGCCACGAAGTCAAGGGGCGGACCGGTCTGGCTCACCTCTTCGAGCACCTGATGTTCCAGGGATCGGCGAGCGTACCGGGCAACGGGCACTTCGAGCTCGTCCAGGGCGCCGGCGGCTCGCTGAACGGCACCACCAGCTTCGAGCGCACCAACTACTTCGAGACGATGCCCGCCCACCAGCTGGAGCTCGCGCTGTGGCTGGAGGCGGACCGCATGGGCTCGCTGCTGGCCGCCCTGGACGAGGAGTCCATGGAGAACCAGCGCGACGTCGTCAAGAACGAGCGCCGCCAGCGCTACGACAACGTCCCGTACGGCACGGCGTTCGAGCGCCTGACCGCCCTCGCCTACCCCGAGGGCCACCCGTACCACCACACCCCGATCGGCTCCATGGCCGACCTGGACGCCGCCTCCCTCGAGGACGCCCGGAACTTCTTCCGTACGTACTACGCGCCCAACAACGCCGTCCTGTCGGTCGTGGGCGACATCGACCCCGTGCGCACCCTCGCCTGGGTCGAGAAGTACTTCGGC
Source organism: Streptomyces sp. NPDC001594 (assembly GCF_042893675.1). Lineage (NCBI taxonomy): Bacteria > Bacillati > Actinomycetota > Actinomycetes > Kitasatosporales > Streptomycetaceae > Streptomyces > Streptomyces sp. NPDC001594. The sequence goes on from NZ_JBIAVB010000008.1 coordinate 122,961, forward strand.
AGCATCCCGGCGCACGACGGCAAGCAGCCGCCCCGCGACGGCACCCTCCCCGAGATCATGGGCGGGCAGCTGCGCGAGGAGATCGTCGAGGAGGTCCCGGCCCGCGCGCTGATGGCCGCCTACCGCCTCCCGCACGACGGCACCCGCGAGTGCGACGCGGCGGACGTGGCGCTGACGATCCTCGGCGGCGGCGAGTCCTCCCGCCTGCACAACCGCCTGGTCCGCCGCGACCAGAGCGCCGTCGCGGCCGGCTTCGGCCTGCTGCGGCTGGCCGGCGCGCCCTCCCTGGGCTGGCTGGACGTCAAGACCTCCAGCGGCGTCGAGGTGCCCGCCATCGAGGCGGCCGTCGACGAGGAGCTCGCCCGGTTCGCCGCCGAGGGCCCCACCGCCGACGAGATGGAGCGCGCCCAGGCGCAGCTGGAGCGCGAATGGCTGGACCGGCTGGGCACGGTCGCCGGCCGCGCCGACGAACTGTGCCGCTTCGCGGTGCTGTTCGGTGACCCGCAGCTGGCGCTGACCGCCGTCCAGCGGGTCCTGGAGGTCACCGCCGAGGAGGTGCAGGCCGTGGCCGCCGCCCGGCTGCGCCCCGACAACCGCGCGGTCCTGGTCTACGAGCCGCTGGCCGGCGCCGAAGAGAACGACGAGAGCGACGAGAACGAGGGGGCGGAGCAGTGAGCGACACCGCAGCCGTCACGATGACCTTCCACCCGCGTCCGGAGGCCGGCGAGGCCAGGCCGTGGGCCTTCCCCGCCCCCGAGCGCTCCACCCTGGGCAACGGGCTGACCCTGCTGCGCTGCCACCGCCCCGGCCAGCAGGTCGTCGCGGTCGAGGTCAACCTCGCGGCCCCGCTCGACGCCGAGCCCGCGGGCCTCGACGGCGTGGCCACGATCATGGCCCGCGCCCTGTCGGAAGGCACCGACAAGCACTCCGCCGAGGAGTTCGCCGCCGAGCTGGAGCGCTGCGGCGCCACCCTCGACGCGCACGCCGACCACCCCGGCCTGCGCGTCTCCCTGGAGGTCCCCGCCTCCCGCCTGCCCAAGGCGCTCGGACTGCTCGCCGAGGCGCTGAGCGCGCCCGCGTTCGACGACGGCGAGGTCTCCCGGCTGGTGCGCAACCGGCTCGACGAGATCCCGCACGAGCAGGCCAATCCGCAGCGCCGGGCGGCCAAGGAGCTCTCCAAGGAGCTCTTCCCGGCCACCCTGCGCATGTCCCGCCCGCGCCAGGGCACGGAGGAGACGGTCGCCCGGATCGACTCGGCCGCCGTACGCGCCTTCTACGAGGCCCACGTACGCCCCGCCACCGCCACCGCGGTGGTCGTCGGCGACCTGACCGGCATCGACCTCGACGCCGCCCTCGCCGCCACCCTGGGCGCCTGGACGGGGAACACCGCGGCCCCCCTGCCGGTGCCGCCGGTGACCGCCGACGACACGGGCCGCGTGATCATCGTGGACCGGCCCGGCGCGGTCCAGACGCAGCTGCTGATCGGCCGGATCGGCCCGGACCGGCACGACATCGTCTGGGCCCCGCAGGTCCTCGGCACGTACTGCCTGGGGGGCACCCTGACCTCCCGTCTGGACAAGGTGCTGCGTGAGGAGAAGGGCTACACCTACGGCGTGCGCGCCTTCGCCCAGGTGCTGCGCTCCACGGCCGACGGCAAGGGCGCCTCGATGCTCGCCATCAGCGGCTCGGTGGACACCCCCAACACCGGTCCGGCGCTGGAGGACCTGTGGCAGGTGCTGCGCACCCTCGCCGCCGGGGGCCTGACGGACGCCGAGCGCGACGTGGCGGTGCAGAACCTGGTGGGCGTGGCCCCGTTGAAGTTCGAGACGGCCGCCTCGGTCGCCGGGACCCTGGCCGACCAGGTGGAGCAGGAACTGCCGGACGACTACCAGGCGCGGCTGTACGCGCGGCTGGCCGAAACCGGTACGGCGGAGGCCACTTCGGCGGTCGTGAGCGCCTTCCCGGTGGACCGTCTGGTCACCGTCCTGGTGGGCGACGCGGCGCAGATCGAGGAGCCGGTGCGGGCCCTCGGGATCGGTGAGGTCGCGGTCGTCGCCAACTGACCGGCGGCCGGCCGGCAACTGGCCGGTGGTCGACCTGCCTTGAAGGGGCCCGGCGGGACGTCCGCCGGGCCCTCTTTGTCCGTTTGGTGGTGTGGTTTCAGGTATGCGGTGTGGCGTACGCAACAAATCCGGTCGTCTGTTTGGCGATCGACTGATGATCCGCCTAGCGTCAGGCGTGCTGTCCGTCAGTTGTGCCAGCCGCACCCGCGGCACCGGACAGCGATCGCCGAGTCCCCGTCAGGCGCGAGCCTGGGGAGCCGGGGACCCACATCAGTCCCTGGGGTGAATCGGACCGCCTCGCCAGAGGGGGCCCGTAGGAGACCTTCCTGCTCCGAACCCGTCAGCTAACCCGGTAGGCGAGAGGGAAGGAAAGGATCACCCCCGCCATGGCGTTTGGCAGTCGTGCAGCCGGTTCCGGTAAGCACCGTGGTTCGAGCCGTATGAGCCGCAAGACCGCCGGCTACGCCGGTATAGCCGCCCTCGCCACCACGGGCGTGGTCGGCACCCTGGCGGCCCCGGCCTTCGCCGCCGACTCCCACGGGGGCCCGTCCCTCGAGGACACCGGCGCCCTGAACGCGATCGTCGTCGCCGACGGTCTCCAGGACGACATCCAGGTCCAGGCCGAGACCCAGCAGACCGCCGCCGAGTCCGTCGCCGCCCAGGCGCAGGCCGAGGCCGACGCCAAGACGCGCGCCGCCGAGGCGAAGCGCATGGCCGAGGCCAAGGAGAAGGCCGAGCGCGAGGCCGCCGAGAAGGCCGCCCAGGAGGAGGCCCGCAAGCGCCTCAACACCTTCGTGGCCCCGGTGGACGGCTCCTACGTCAGCACCCAGTACGGCGCGGGCGGCGGCATGTGGTCCTCCGGCAGCCACACGGGCATCGACTTCCACGCCGACGAGGGCACGTCCGTCCACGCCGTGGGCGCGGGCACCATCGTCGAGGCCGGCTGGGGCGGCGCCTACGGCAACAACGTCGTGATCCGCCACAACGACGGCACCTACACCCAGTACGGCCACCTGATGTCGCTGAGCGTCTCGGTCGGCGAGACCGTCACCGCGGGCCAGCAGATCGGCCTGTCGGGCTCCACCGGCAACTCCAGCGGCCCGCACCTGCACTTCGAGGCCCGCACCGGCGCCACGTACGGCACGGACATCAACCCGCTGGCCTACCTGCGCCAGCACGGCGTCGGCATCTGACCCGACCCCCGCTTCCCGTTCGCGCAAGGCCCCGGCTCCCCGAGCCGGGGCCTTCCGTGTTTTCGTTTCGAATTTCCGGGCTTTCTCGGAAATCCCCGCCTGTTGCAATAGAGTCGCAGGGGCGGCACGGTCGATCGGAACGAAACCCAGCGGAGGTCCGGCCTTGCGTATTCCGGCGCACGCGGTGTGCACAGCCATTCGCGACGATATCGTCTCCGGTTTCTTCGGGCCCGGCGGCCGGCTGACCGAGGAGGTGCTCGCCCGCCGGTACGGGGTCTCGCGGGTGCCGGTGCGCGAGGCGCTGCGCACGCTGGAGTCCGAGGGGTTCGTCACCACGCGGCGGCACGCGGGGGCCTGTGTGGCGGAGCCGGGCGAGCAGGAGGCCGAGGACCTGCTGGAGCTGCGGACGCTGCTGGAGCCGCTGGCGGCGGCCCGTGCGGCCCGGCGGCGCACCGACGCGCACCTGAAGGTGCTGCGGGGCCTGGTACGGCTGGGCCAGCAGCGGGCCAGGCGGGGGCAGGGGGAGGATCTCAGGGCGCTGGAGACCTGGTTCCACGAGACCCTGGCGCAGGCCTCCGGCAGCCCGGGGCTGATCGCGCTCCTCACCCAGACCCGGCGCAAGATCGCCTGGCTGTACGAGGCGGGGACCCCGGGCCGGCCGGTGGACTGCTGGGCGGAGCACGGCGCGGTGGTGGACGCCGTGGCCCGGGGCGACGCGGAACGCGCCCGTGCGCTGGCCGCGCTCTACGCGGAGCGGACGGCGGGGGTTTTCCGGCTGCGGGTGAGGAGTTTGCAACCTGCCGTAAACACGGGGAGTGGCCGGAATTAACGCGGGGCGCGTATGAAAGGGCGGGGGGTGGCGGAATTCCGCCCCGAATGGAATCGGGCGTGATTTCCGGCCGATTTTCATCGGGGGTTGCGGGGGGCTTTTCGGTGCGGTGCCGGCCGGTCGGGGCCCGGGAAACGCCGAAGCCGCGGCTCCCGGGGTGGTGGGGGCCGCGGCTTCGGTGAAGGGTCGGGTCAGACCGTTTCGGGGAGTTCCTCCAGGCCCTCCGCCACCAGCTTCGCGAGCCGGTCCAGCGCGGCCTCCGCGCCCTCGGCCTCGGACGCCAGGACGATCTCCTCGCCGCCCTGGGCGCCCAGGCCCAGGACCGCCAGCATCGACGCGGCGTTGACGGGGTCGCCGCCCGCCTTCGCGATGGTCACCGGGACGCCGGAGGCGGTCGTCGCGCGGACGAAGATCGAGGCGGGACGAGCGTGCAGGCCCTCGGCCCAGCCGACGTTGACGCGGCGCTCTGCCATGGTGATGCCCTTCAGGTTCTGGAGGTTGTCTAGACCAGTCTCTCACGTCACCCGGAATGGTCGGACCGACCTTCGGCCCGATCCCGCCGCCGTTCGGCCCTCCTCAGCTTTGCACTGATTCGCCCCCGTGCGCCTCATTCCCGGACCACGTGCCGTCCGGCCTGTCGGAGCCGCCCGGCCACCTGGCCGGATCTTCCCCTTACCCTGGCCCCATGACCATCGCGTCGGACCCCTCGTACCCGGCCCACTGGGAAGCGGACGTCGTGCTGCGCGACGGCGGCACCGCCCGGATCCGCCCCATCACGACCGAGGACGCGGGCCGCCTGGTCAGCTTCTACGAGCAGGTCTCGGACGAGTCGAAGTACTACCGGTTCTTCGCCCCCTACCCCCGCCTCTCCGACCGCGACGTCCACCGGTTCACGCACCACGACCACGTGGACCGCGTCGGCCTCGCCGCGACCATCGGCGGGGAGTTCATCGCCACCGTCCGCTACGACCGCATCGGCCCCGACGGCCGCCCCGCCTCCGCCCCCGCCGACGAGGCCGAGGTGGCCTTCCTCGTCCAGGACGCCCACCAGGGCCGCGGGGTCGCCTCCGCCCTGCTCGAACACATCGGGGCCGTGGCCCGGGAGCGCGGCATCCGCCGCTTCGCGGCCGAGGTGCTGCCCGCCAACACCAAGATGATCAAGGTGTTCACGGACGCCGGCTACCAGCAGAAGCGCAGCTTCGAGGACGGCTCCGTCCACCTCACCCTCGACCTCGAACCCACCGCCGAGTCCCTCGCCGTCCAGCGCGCCCGCGAACAGCGCGCCGAGGCCCGCTCCGTCCAGCGGCTGCTCGCCCCCGGCTCGGTCGCGGTGATCGGCGTCAGCCGCTCCGGATCCGGGGTCGGCGCCGCCGCCCTGCGCAACCTGCGCGACGGCGGCTTCCACGGGCACCTCTACGCCGTCAACGAGGCCCGGGCGGCCGGGATGGAGGGCGACCTGCTGGACGGGGTGCGGGCCTACCGCACCGTCGCCGACATCGGGGCCCCCGTGGACCTCGCCGTGATCGCCGTCCCCGCCGAGCGGGTGCCGGACGCCGTCGCCGCCTGCGGGGAGCACGGGGTGCAGGGGCTGGTCGTCCTGTCGGCCGGGTACGGGGAGAGCGGCCCGGAGGGCCTGGACCGCCAGCGCGAACTGGTCCGCCAGGTCCGCTCGTACGGGATGCGCCTCATCGGGCCGAACGCCTTCGGGGTGATCAACACCGCGCCGGACGTGGAGCTCAACGCCTCCCTGGCCCCCGCCCCCGCCACCGCGCGCGGGCGGACCGGACTGTTCACGCAGTCGGGGGCCATCGGCATCGCCCTGCTGTCCGGGCTGCTGCGCCGCGGGGAGGGCCTGTCCTCCTTCGTGTCCGCCGGCAACCGGGCGGACGTCTCCGGCAACGACATCCTCCAGTACTGGTACGAGGACGGGTCCACCGACGTGGCCCTGATGTACCTGGAAACCCTCGGCAACCCGCGCAAGTTCACCCGCCTCGCCCGCCGCACCGCCGCCGTCAAGCCCGTCGTCGTCGCCCTCGGCGGCCGCCACACCCCCGCCGGACACCTCGTCCCCGGCACCCGGCTCCCCGAGGCCACCGTCTCCGAGCTGCTCCGCCAGGCCGGCGTCATCCGGGTCCACACCGTCACCGAGCTCGTCGACGCCGGGCTCCTGCTGGCCGGCCAGCCCCTGCCGGCCGGGCCCCGGGTGGCCATCCTCGGCAACTCCGAGTCCCTCGGCGTCCTCACGTACGACGCCTGCCTGACCGAGGGGCTGCGGCCCTCGCCCCCGCTGGACCTGACCACCGCCGCCACCCCCGAGGACTTCCGCACCGCCCTCACCGCCGCCCTGGCCTCCGAGGACTGCGACGCCGTCGTCGTCACCGCCATCCCCTGGGTCGGCGAGCGGGCCCTGGCCGACGACCTCGCGGAGGCCCTGCGCGAGGCCGTCGCCGAGGTCCCCGGCAAACCCGTCGCCGTGGTCCACGTCGAGCTCGGCGAACTCGTCGAGGCCCTCTCCGCCGCCCGGGCCACCGGCCCGGCCGCCACTCCCGGGCCCGCCACGCCGCCGCCCGCCGCCCCCGCACCCCACGACCGCACCCCGGACCCGGCCCGCGCCACGGCCCCCGCTCCGGCCCCCGCCCCCGCCGGGCGGATCCCCGCCTACCCCGCCGCCGAGCGGGCCGTGAAGGCCCTCGCCGAAGCCGTCCGCTACGCCCAGTGGCGCCGCGCCAACGCCGACGCCGGGCACGTCCCCGAGTACGAGGACATCGACGAGAGCGGCGCCGCCGACCGGCTCGCCGCCCTCCTCGCCGGGGTCGCCGAGGGCGCCGCGCTGACCCTGGACGAGCTCGACGCCCGCGAGCTCCTCGCCCGCTACGGGATCCGCGTCCTCCCCGTCCTCCCCGCCCCCAGCGCCGACGCCGCCGTCCGCGCGGCCCGCGTCCTCGGCTACCCCGTCGCCCTCAAGACCACCGCCCCGCACCTGCGCCACCGCGCCGACCTGGGCGGCGTACGCCTCGACCTCACCACCGAGGCCGAGCTGCGGCGCTCGTACGAGGAGCTCACCGAGGCCCTCGGCAAGCCCGCCGAGCTGCTGCCCGTCGTCCAGTCGATGGCCCCGCGCGGGGTGGACACCGTCGTCCGCGCCGTCGTCGACCCCGCCGCCGGCGCCGTCCTCTCCTTCGGGCTCGCCGGGGTCCCCTCCGAGCTGCTCGGGGACACCGCGCACCGGCTGGTCCCCGTCACCGACCGGGACGCCGCCGGACTGGTCCGCGCCCTGCGCGCCGCGCCCCTCCTCTTCGGCTGGCGCGGCAGCGACCCCGTCGACACCCCGGCCCTGGAGGAACTGCTGCTGCGGCTGTCCCGGCTGGTGGACGACCATCCCGAAGTGACCGGAATCTCCCTGGAGCCGGTCGTCGTGGCCACGGAGGGCCTCACCGTGCTCAGCGCCACCGTCCGTGTCGCCCACCCGCCCGCACGGACCGACCTCGGACCGCGAACCCTGCCCAGCTACTGACCGCCGGGCAGGTAGGGGGACCCCGGACGGGCCTTAGGATGGACCTCATGGCGAAATCCGGTACGACGACCCAGGGGCTGCGCGCGGCGATCGAGCGCAGCGGCTACTACCCGGCCCTCGTGGCCGAGGCCGTGGAGGCCGCGGTGGGCGGCGAGCCGGTCTCGTCGTACGTGGTCCACCAGGAGACCACCTTCGACTCCAACGAGGTGCGCCGGCACGTGACCGTGCTGGTCCTCACCGACAACCGGTTCATCGTCAGCCACACCGACGAGCAGGCCGCCGACGCCGGGTCCCCCTCCCCGTACGCGACCACCTCGACGGAGTCGGTCAAGCTCGGCTCGATCTCCTCGGTGGTGCTCAGCCGCGTCGTCGCCAACCCGGAGTCCTACACGCCCGGCCAGCTGCCCCGCGAGGTCGTCCTGACCATCGGCTGGGGCGCGGTCTCGCGCATCGACCTGGAGCCCGCCGCCTGCGGCGACCCCAACTGCGACTCCGACCACGGCTACACCGGCAACTCCACCGCCGACGACCTCAGCCTGCGCGTCAGCGAGGCCGGCGACGGCCCCGAGACCGTCCGCCAGACCCTGCTCTTCGCCCAGGCGCTCTCCGAGGCCACCGCGGCCACGACCCGCTGATGTCGTACTCCGTGCCGCCGAACTGGCAGGACGACCCGGAACTCCTCGACCTCGCCGGCGCCCCGGTCCCGCACTACGGCACGGGCTCCCTCGCCGACCTGCTGCCGACCCTGGCGGCCGGCCAGGGCGTCCCCGGGCTCACCGCCGGGATCGCCGAGCTGACCCCGGCGGACCGCAACTGCGTCTTCCTCGTCGACGGCATGGGCTGGGAGCAGATCAAGGCCCACCCGGAGTACGCCCCCTTCCTGACCTCCCTCCTCGCGAGCTCGCGCGGCGGCACGGGCCGTCCGGTCACCGCCGGCTTCCCGGCGACCACCGCCACCTCCCTCGCCTCCGTCGGCACCGGCCTGCCGCCCGCCCGGCACGGCCTGCCCGGCTACGCCGTGCGCAACCCGGCCTCCGGCGAGCTGATGAACCAGCTCCGCTGGCACCCGTGGACCCCGCCGAAGCCCTGGCAGCCGTACCCCACGGTCTTCCAGCTCGCGGACGCGGCCGGCGTGCACACCGCCCAGGTGTCCGCCCCCAACTTCCAGAGCACCCCGCTCACCCAGATCGCCCTCAGCGGCGGCACCTTCCACGGCCGGATGACCGGCGAGGAGCGGATGGACCTCGCCGCGATCCAGCTCGCGGCCGGTGAGCGCTCCCTCGTCTACACGTACTACAGCGAGCTCGACGGGGCCGGACACCGCCACGGCGTGGACTCCGACGCCTGGCGCGGCCAGCTCATGTACGTGGACCGGCTCGTGCAGCGGCTCGCCGAGCAGCTGCCGCCGCGCACCGCGCTCTACGTGACCGCCGACCACGGCATGGTCGACGTCCCCTTCGACGAGGACTCCCGCATCGACTTCGACGAGGACTGGGAGCTCGGCGCCGGAGTCGCCCTGCTCGGCGGCGAGGGCCGCGCCCGGCACGTCTACGCGGTGCCCGGCGCCGAGGCGGACGTGCTGACCGTATGGCGCGAGGTGCTGGGCGACCGCTTCTGGATCGCGAGTCGCGAAGAGGCCCTGGAACTGGGCTGGTTCGGGGCGCCGGGGGAGTGCGACGAGCGGGTCCTCGGCCGGATCGGCGACGTGGTCGCCGCCGCCCACGCCGACGTGGCGATCACCGCCTCCCGCAACGAGCCCAACGAGTCCGCCCTCACCGGCATGCACGGCTCCATGACGGCGGCGGAACAGCTGGTCCCGCTCCTCGAAGTCCGCACCTGACCCGCTGTCGCCCCGCCCCTCCTCCCCACCCCCGCCCCATGACCCGAAAGGTCCCGTACTTCCCATGCCCGAGCTGGTGTTCTTCTCCGGAACGATGGACTGCGGAAAGAGCACACTGGCTCTCCAGATCGGCCACAACCGCTCCGCCCGGGGCCTCCAGGGCGTGATCTTCACGCGTGACGACCGGGCGGGCGAGGGCAAGATCTCCTCCCGGCTCGGCCTGGTCACCGAGGCGGTCGAGGCGGCCGAGGGGATGGACCTGTACGCCTACCTGGTGGAGCTGCTGTCCAAGGGCGGCAAGGCCGACTACGTGATCGTGGACGAGGCGCAGTTCCTCGCGCCCGAGCAGATCGACCAGCTGGCGCGCATCGTCGACGACCTCGACATGGACGTCTTCGCCTTCGGCATCACCACCGACTTCCGCACCAAGCTCTTCCCCGGCTCCCAGCGGCTGATCGAGCTGGCGGACCGGCTGGAGCAGCTCCAGGTGGAGGCCCTGTGCTGGTGCGGGGCCCGCGCCACGCACAACGCCCGCACGGTGGGCGGGGAGATGGTGGTCGAGGGCGCCCAGGTTGTGGTCGGCGACGTGAACCGCCCGGCGGAGGAGATCGGTTACGAGGTCCTGTGCCGCCGCCACCACCGCAAGCGGATGACGAGCGCCTCGGCCCACGCGGGCGCCCTCTCCCCGGACGTCCTGCCCGTCAACCACGCCTGAACCGGGGCGGCCGCGGCCGGACTTCCGCAACTCGCCACGACCTGCCCGCTCGGCGGGGCCGGGTGTGAAGGGCCCGTCCTACGCTTCGTGAGGTGACGACCGCAGCCGCGCCCGTTCCCGTCCTCACCCACGACGCCCTGCTGGTGCTCCTGCTCCAGTTGGCGCTCCTGCTGCTCCTCGCCCTCTGCCTGGGCCGGCTGGCCGCGCGCTTCCGGATGCCCGCGATCGTCGGAGAGCTCTGCGCGGGGGTGCTCGTCGGCCCTTCCCTACTCGGGCACCTGCTGCCGGGCCTCGCCGCCCGGCTGCTGCCGGAGCGGCCCGAGCAGATGCACCTCCTCGACGCGGTCGGGCAGCTCGGCGTCCTGCTCCTCGTCGGGATCACGGGCATGGAACTGCGGCCCGGCCTCGTCAGACGCCGCGGCGCCACCGCCGTACGGGTGAGCGCCGCCGGTCTGGTCCTGCCCCTGGGGCTCGGCGTCGCCACGGGGTACCTGCTGCCCGGCTCGCTGCTGCCCGCCGGGACCGACCCGACCGTGTTCGCCCTCTTCCTCGGCGTGGCCCTGTGCGTCAGCGCCGTCCCCGTGATCGCCAAGACCCTGCTGGACATGGACCTCCTGCACCGCGAGGTCGGGCAGCTGACCCTCGCCTCCGGGGTGATCGACGACGTCGTCGGCTGGTTCCTGCTCTCCGTCGTCTCGGCGATGGCCACGTCCGGGCTGACCGCCGGCCGGCTCACCGCCGCCCTGCTGTACCCCGTGGGCGTGGTGCTGTTCGCCCTGCTGGCGGGGCGGCCCGCCGTCCGGTTCGCCCTGGGCGCGGCCGGCCGTTCGCCCGAGCCCGGGCCGACCGTCGCCGTGGCGGCGCTGGCCGTGCTGCTCGGCTCGGCGGGTACGCACGCCCTGGGCCTGGAGCCGGTCTTCGGGGCATTCGTGGCCGGGGTGCTGATCGGCACCAGCGGCCGGCTGGACCGGGAGAAGCTGGCCCCGCTGCGCACCACGGTGCTGGCCTTCCTCGCGCCGCTCTACTTCGCCACGGCCGGGCTTCGGATGGACCTGACGGCGCTGGCCGGGCGGGAGGCGGCGGCCGCGGCCTGCGCGGTCCTGGCCGTGGCCGTCCTCGGCAAGTTCGCCGGGGCCTATGCCGGGGCGAAGCTGAGCCGGCTCAGCGGCTGGGAGGCCCTCGCCCTGGGGGCCGGCATGAACTCCCGCGGGGTGATCGAGGTGATCGTGGCGATGACGGGCCTGCGGCTCGGGATCCTCGGACCCGAGACGTACACCGTCGTCATCCTCGTGGCGATCGTGACCTCGCTCATGGCGCCGCCCCTCCTGCGCCTCGCCATGGCCCGCGTGGAGGACGAGGCGGACCCGGAGCCCCGCCGGGTACCGGCTCCGGGGGCCCCGCTCTGACGGGCCCGGACGATCAGCCCAGCGGGCCCGCGATCGCCGTCAGGGCGGCGAGGTGCCGGCGGTAGCCGCCCAGGCCCTGCTCCGTCAGCCGCAGCCAGGTCCGCGGCCTGCGCCCGACCCGCCCCTTCTCCACGGCCACCCAGCCCTCCTCCTCAAGCCGCGTGACCTGCTTCGACAGCGCGGAGTCGGTGATCTCCACGAGGTCGCGCACGGCGGCGAACTCGGCCTTCTCCACGGGCGCGAGCACTGCCACGATCGACAGCCGCACCGCCGACGACAGCAGCGGGGCGAGGCCGTGGCGGGGGTGCGTACCCGCGGGGGTCTGCGCGCTCATGCGGCCCGCGCCCCCCGCCAGGCCGCCGCGGCGGGCGGAAGCGCGCACACGAGCGCGGCGGCGGCCGCGAAGCCGACGCTGTCCGGGAAGCCGGCCAGGCCGACGGCGAGCGCCGCCATGTAGCAGGCGGCCCAGACCCCGACCGCTGTCAGGTGCCGGCGGGCGTACCCGCGCGCAACCACCGGCTGCCGCAGCGCGAACACGGACAGCACCGTCACCACCAGGGCGCTCGACAGCCCGCACACCAGCGCGCCGACCGGCCCGTGCCACAGCAGCACCGTCGGCACGAGGACGAGCTGCCATCCGGCGAACGCCCACAGGTACCCGGCGTGCCAGCGGCCCCGCCTCCGCGCGCCGGCCTCGATGCGCGCGGCGCCGCGCAGCGCGGCTCGTTCGGACTGTGGCAGTGTCCATATCGCCGTACGAGTCCGGGTGAGTGGCCGGAACGCGTCGGGTCGTGCCTGTGGCGGAGCGGCATGATCTACCGTGGGCGGCACCTGCTGGTAGGGCGTGAGACGGGGGCATGGGCGTGCCGATCGGATTTGTCGACCGCGTGGAGCACATGGACGAGCTGCGCTCGGTCGTCGCCGCGCTCGGGGACGGGCGGGGCGGGCAGGCCATCGCGGTCGACGGGGTGTCGGGCATGGGCAAGTCGGCGCTGCTGCGGGCCTTCGAGGCCGAGGCGCCCGCCGGCTGCCGCGTCGTGTCCACCCGGTGCCGGCCCGGCATCGGCCCCGACCTGATGTACGGGCCGGTCCTCGACCTGCTGCTGAAGCTGGGCGAGGCCGAGCCCCGGCGGCGCGGACGGCTGCGGCGGATGCTCGGCGCCACCGGGCAGGGGGTGGTCCGGTCGGCCCCCGAGGTGCTCTCGGCGATCGTTCCGGGGCTCGGCGCCGTGTTCACCCTGGGCCGGGAGATCACCGAAGCCTCCCTCGACTCCGGCTCCATGCCCTTCGACAGCCTCCTGCCCTTCCGGCACGCGGCCGCCCTGCGGATCGCGGAGGGCCTGCTCGACCTGGTGCGCCAGGGGCCGCCGACCGTCGTCGTCATAGACGACGTCCAGCACATCGACGAGAGCAGCCAGCTCGTCCTGGACCAGCTGCTGCGCGCCCTCGCCGGCGAACCGCTGGCCGTGGTCCTCAGCCACGCCAGCGACGCCGCCCACGCCGACGGCAAGGAGTCCAAGGTCGAGGCCCTGCTCCACAGCTGGGCCGGCGAGGGGCTGCTGCGGCGCCGCACGATGCGCGGGCTGCCCCCGGACGCCATCGCCGAACTCGTCGCCCAGCGGCATCCCGCCGCCCCGCCGGCCCTCTCCCGCCGGCTGGCCGAACTGACCGGCGGGCACGCCATCTTCGTCTCGCTCTGCCTGGAGGAATGGACCCCGCAGGACGGCGGCGAAGTGCCCCTGCCGGCCAGCCTCTCCCGCGTCGTCGAGGAGCGGCTGCGCGCCCTGACCGACCAGGACCGGCTGCTGCTGGCCACCGCCGCCACCCAGGGCGACGTGTTCCTCTCGCACACCGTCGCCGCCGCGGCGGGCCTGCCCCACGACCTGGTCATGGAGCGGCTGCGGCTGATCGCCCGCGGCCACCGCCTGGTCGTCCCCGCGACGCCGCCCGCGTGGGCCCGCTGGGAGTCCGCCGACTGCTACCGCTTCGAACACCGGGCCCTGTGGAGCGTGGTCTACACGGAGCAGAGCGCCGAACAGGCGCGCTCGCGCCACGCCCGCATCGCCCACGCCCTCGGCCAGGGCCCGCCGGAGACCATGTCGCTGGAGCGCCGCCTGGAGGTCGCCCGCCACCTCCGCCACGGCGGCCCCTCCTGCCTCCTCGCCTCGGCCGACGCCCACTTCGAACTCGCCCGCGACGCGGCCACCCAGGGGCTCTCCTTCGCCGAGGCCGAGCGGCACTGCGAGGAGGTCATCCGCGCCGTACGGGAGCTGCCCGCCGGCACCGAGGGCCGCGACCGGCGCCTGGTCCGCGTCGTCGAACTGCTGCTCTCGCTGACCGAGGTCCGCTGGCGCGGCCAGAGCACCCCCGCCGGCGGTCCGGACATCGACGCCCTGGCCGCCGAGGCGGAGGCCGCCGCCGCCCGCTGCGCCGACCCCGACCTCGTCATCCGGGCCACCCTGCTGCGCGGCAAGACCCTGCTGGCCACCCGCGGCCTCGTCCCGTCGCTGGAGAAGCTGCGGGCGGCCGTCGACCTGGCCGAGGAACACGGCGACCCGGCGGCCCTGTTCGTGGCCCGCGTCGAGTACGGCCGCCAGGTCTCCAAGCGCCGGCTCGCCGACGGCCTGGCCCAGCTGCGCGAGGCCGAGCGCCTGTACGCCTCGGACCCGCGCCTGGGAGGCGGAGCCACCCCGGTCCTCCAGCACGCCCGCAACCTCGGCGAGATGCAGCTCGGCATCACCCTCTTCGACAGCGGCCACCTGTCCGAGGCGCTGGGCCGCCTCGGGCGGTGCGTGACCCGGCTGCGCGAGGAGCCCCTCAACGCCGAGCTGCCCATGGCCCTCAACTACCTCGCCCAGGTGCGCCTCGGCCTCGGCGACGACGCCGGCGCGGCCCAGGCGCTGCGCGAGGCCCTCGGGTTCGAGGCGGACCGGGGCGGCGACAGCGCCTGGCACGCCTACAACGCGGCGCTCCTCGCCCGGATCCTCGCCGACCGCACGGAGACCCGGGGCGAGGCCCGGCGGCTGACCGAGGAGGCCTGGGCGGAGACCGAACGGACCTGGCTGGCCAACCTCGTCCCCATCGTCCGCAACCTCTGCGCCGAGGTCCTCCTCGCCGGCGCGGACGGGGACCCGGGGGCCCCCGGCGCCGCGGAGCTCCTCCAGGAGGCGGAACGGCTCGCCGTCGCCACCTGCGTCGAGACGCGGCGCAGCGGCATGGTCCGCAGCGAGATCGCCGCGTACACCCTGCGCAGCCGGATCCGGCTGCGCGCGGGCGACCCGGCCGGGGCCGTGGAGCAGGCCCGGGAGGCCCTGAGGATGCTGGACGAGGTGGGGGACATGCCCGTGCTGCGGACGGAGGAGGTCCTCTGGCACGCCGGGCGGGCCCTCGCGGCGGGCGGGGCCGGGGAGGAGGCCCGGGGCCTGTTCGACCGGGCCCGGCGGGAGGTCCTGCGCAAGGCGGGGCTGATCGGCGACGAGGCGCTGCGCGAGCGGTTCCTGACCGCGGTGCCGCTCAACCGCTCCCTCCTCGCGGCCGACGGGGAGGGAACGTGCTGACCATCACCAAGGAGTTCCACTTCTCGGCCAGCCACGTCCTGGACCGGCTGCCGTCCTGGCACCCGTGCGCCCGGATGCACGGCCACAACTACGCCGTGGTCATCGAGCTCTCCGGCCGCCGCGAGGACCTCACCGAGGCCGGGTTCGTGCGGGACTACCGGGACCTGGACGCCTTCAAGCAGTGGATGGACGAGACCTTCGACCACCGGCACCTCAACGAGGCGCTGGGGGGGGGGTATCTCTCCGTCGGCCGAGAACCTGGCCGTGTGGATCTTCGACCAGTGGACGGAGCGGATCCCCGAGCTGACGGCGGTCAGGATCTCGGAGACCCCGAAGACCTGGGCGGAGTACCGCCCGGTCAGGGGCGCCTGACGGGCGCTCAGGCGGAGCCGGGGGCCAGTCCGTCCTCGACCAGGCCGGCCAGCACCGCCTGACCCAGGGCGTGGACGGCGGACTGGGGCCGGACCATCACGGTGAACTCCTTGATCCGGCCCTCCGCGTCGAACTGCAGCTGGTCGATCCCGTGGATCTGCCGGCCCGCCACCAGCGCCCGGAAGGGCAGGACCACCGTCGGGGCGGCCTCCCCGTCGGCGGTGGTCTCGACCTCCCCGTCCAGGCGTCCCAGGTAGCGCAGGTCCTCGAAGGTGCGCAGCAGCACCCCGAACAGGCCCATGACCATCGCCTTGCCCTCGAACGGGACGAACTTCACCGGGCTGTAGAGGCGGACGTCGTCCGTGAACAGCTCGTCCAGCGCGGCGAGATCGCGCTTCTCCACGGCGGCGCGGAAGCGTTCGGCAGTCTCCATGACCCCTCCTGGAATACGTGGTGCTCCGAGTGCTACTCAACAATCTGACTAGTCACTTTCTTGAGTATGATGCCGAGACGTACGAGGAAAGGGAAGGGGGCCCGGCATGGCACTGCGGCACGCGGTCCTGGCGGCGCTGCTCGACGACGAGTACAGCGGCTACCAGCTGGCGAAGGCCTTCGACATCAGCGTCGCCAACTTCTGGCACGCCCTGCCCCAGCAGCTCTACGCCGAGCTGGCCCGGCTGGAGGCCGCCGGACTGGTCGCGGGCCGCGAGGTGGTCCAGGAGACCCGCCCCAACAAGCGCCTCTTCCGGGTCACCGACGCCGGACGGGCCGAGCTGGAGCGGTTCGCCGAGGCCGCGTCCAAGCCCTCCTCCATCCGCGACGACCTCCTGGTCAAGGTCCAGACGGCCGACCGCGTCGGCACCGGCCCCGTCATCGAACAGCTGGAGCAGCGGGCGGCAGCGGCCGGAGCCAAGCTCGAACTCCTCGGAAAGCTCCTGGTGAACATGCGCGGCGACCTGGACGAGGCCGAGTACCTCCTGCGGGGCGAGCGGGTCGGGCGGTACCTGACCTGCCTGCGCGGCCTGGCCTTCGAACGGGAGCACCGGGACTGGTGCCTGCGGACCGCGGCCGTACTGAGGGAAAGGCGGCAGACCGATGCCCAGCGGTGAACCCCTGCGCTACGTCGCCCTGGGCGACAGTCAGACCGAGGGGCTCGGGGACGGCGACGACACGACCGGCCTGCGCGGCTTCGCCGACCGCCTCGCCGGGCACCTCGCGGCCGCCCACCCCGGCCTGCTCTACGCCAACCTCGCCGTCCGGGGCCGGCTCGCCGGCCAGGTCCGCACGCAGCAGCTGGCCCCGGCCCTGGAGCTGAGGCCCGACGTGGCCACCGTCGTGGCCGGCGTCAACGACGTGCTCCGGCCCCGGTTCGACGCCGCGGAGGTGGTGGGGGAGCTGGAGGAGATGTTCGCCGCGCTGACCGCGGCCGGTGCCCGGGTGGCGACCGTCACCTTCCCCGACGTGGGCCGGATCGCACCCCTGGCCCGGCCGCTGCGCCCGCGCGTGGCGGAGCTCAACGCCCGCGTCCGCGCCGCCGCCGGGCGCCACGGGGTCGTGGTCGCCGAGACGGGCCGGGCGGCCGTGGGGACCGACCCGCGCCTGTGGAGCACCGACCGGCTGCACGCGAGCCCTCTCGGCCACGCCCGGATCGCCGCCGCCCTGGCCGAGGCCCTCGCCCTGCCGGGCTCCGACGACAGCTGGCAGCGGCCCCTGCCGCCCCGCCCGCCGCGCAGCGCCGTCCGTGCGGTGGCGTCCGAGGTGGGCTGGGCGGCCGGGTTCCTCGGCCCCTGGCTCGGCCGGCGGCTGCGCGGCGCCTCCTCGGGCGACGGCCGCACCGCCAAACGCCCCCACCCCCTGCCCCTCGTCTAGTCCTCCCCGGCCGACCGCACCAGGGCGAAGACCGCCCCCTCCGGGTCCGCCACCAGGGCCAGCCGGCCCCGGATCCGGTCCCGGGGCGGGCTGAGCACCTGTCCGCCCAGTGCGGCGACCCGGGCAGCCGCCGCGTCGGTGTCGCGGACCTCGAAGTACGTCATCCAGTGCGGGCCCCGGTCGTGCGGCAGCGACCGGCCGACGCCGTGCACCGCGGCCACCGGCCGGCCCTCCAGCCGCAGGGTCAGGTAGTCGAAGTCGGCCGAGGCCGCCGGGTGCCGTTCCGCTTCGTGCCCGAAGACGTGCTGGTAGAACTTGCCGACCGTCGAGGTGTCCTGGGTGACCAGCTCGTTCCACACCGGGGTCCCCGGCACCCCGTAGGGCCGCCCGTGGCCCGAGTCCTGCCAGATCCCGAAGATCGCCCCCAGCGGGTCGGAGCAGATCGCCACCCGTCCCTCGGCCCCGGCGTCCATCGGGCCCACCGCCACCGTGCCCCCGCAGGAGCGGATCGCCTCGGCCGCGCAGTCGGCGTCGTCGATGGCGAAGTAGGGGGTCCAGGCGACCGGAAGGTGCCGGTCGGGCGGCATCTCGCCGATCCCGGCCACCTCTTCCCCGTCGAGGACGGCCCGGACGCCCGGGCCGAGCTGCGCGGGTCCCGGCTCGTACTCCCAGCCGAACAGGTCGGCGTAGAAGTCCTCGGTCCGTCCGAGCCCGTGCACCATCAGGCTCACCCAGCACGGTGTGCCGGACGGCCGCCGCGAAGCCCCCGCTGCCTTGGTCATGTCAGCAGTCTCCTCCGTCGTGTCCCGAATGACGCCGCTGATGCTTCCACTCCGCGGGGCGCCGCGTGCCCCGACCGGGCCGGACGGCACGGCGGCTGACGCAGATGACCGAATCACTGCGGCCCGTCGATGTCCGGCTTGTTACACGGGCCTGAGGGCGGGGAGGAAGATGGGCCCATGACTGCGATCCTCTCGGCCTCCGCATTGACGGACGAGCTGGCCTCCGACCGCCCGCCGGTGCTCCTGGACGTCCGCTGGCAGCTGGGCGGCCCCGACCAGCGCCCCGCCTACGAGGCCGGGCACCTGCCCGGCGCCGTGTACGTCGACCTCGACCGCGAACTGGCAGGTCCGCCCGGGTCGGGCGGCCGCCACCCGTTGCCCGACCCGGAGGCCTTCGGCGTCGTGATGCGCCGCGCCGGGGTGCGCACGGACGAGCCGGTGGTCCTGTACGACGGCGGCCAGGGCTGGGCGGCCGCCCGCGCCTGGTGGCTGCTGCGCTGGACGGGTCACCCGAACGTGCGAGTCCTGGACGGCGGCCTGGCCGCGTGGACCGCCGCGGGTGGCCCGGTGACGGCCGACGTACCGACTCCGACTGAGGGCGATTTCAAGCCAAACCCCGGCGCGCTGGGCCTGCTGGAAGCCGACGACGCGGCCGCCCTGGCCCGTACGGGACTGCTGCTGGACGCCCGGGCGGGGGAGCGCTACCGGGGCGAGGTCGAGCCCATCGACCCGGTCGGCGGTCACATCCCGGGCGCGGTCTCGGCCCCGACCACCGAGAACACGGGACCCGACGGCCTGTTCCTGCCCCCGGAGACCCTGCGGGCCCGGTTCACGGAGCTGGGCGCCACCCCGGACACCGAGGTGGGCGTGTACTGCGGTTCCGGGGTCTCCGGGGCGCACGAGGTCCTCGCGCTGGAGGTGGCGGGCATCCCGGCCGCCCTCTACGCGGGCAGCTGGTCGCACTGGTCCTCGGATCCGGCGCGCCCGGTGGCCACCGGCCCCAACCCCTGACCCGTCCGTGTCCGGCGGTGCCCCGCGGGGCACCGCCGGACCGGGCTACTCCTGCTTCTTGCGCCGGGTCCCGAAGACGATCTCGTCCCAGCTGGGCACCGCCGCGCGGCGCCCCGGCCGGACCCCGTCGGCCTCGGCCTGCCGGTCCGTCGTCCCGGTCAGCCGTTCGCGGTGTCCCGCGACCGTCCGCGGCATCAGCACGTCCGCGTACGCCGATCCGGCGCCGGCCGAGGCGGCCGCGGCCGGAGGCTCCTCCGTCTCGGCCTCCTCCTCCGCCGCGTCGGTCCGCTCCGGGACCACCAGGTCGCCCCGGAAGCTGGGGACGGCCTCCAACAGGCTGGTCAGCGTGTCCCGTTCCTCCTCGGGCTCCGGCGCGGGCGGCGGGGCGGGGCGCTCGATCTGCCGGTCGAGGGCGCGGTCCAGCGGCCGGTCGCGCGGCAGCCGGGCGATCCTCGGCACGAACGGGAAGCTCGGCTCCGGGGTCGACGGCAGGTCGTCCGACTCGCCGATCAGGGAGCGGGCCTCGTCGTCCACGGCGACGACCAGCCGGCGCGGCGGGTCGTACGTCCAGCTGGCGGAGTGCGGCTCGCCCACCACCCGGTAGACCAGCAGCACCTCCCAGGTGCCGTCGTCGCGGCGCCAGGAGTCCCACTGCACCGAGTCCTTGTCGGCGCCGCGCAGCGTCAGCCGTTCCTGCACGGCCTCGCCGAGCTGCGGTCCGGTGTTCTCCCCGGGGCGGCGCACGGGGGTCTTGCGGGCCCGCTCGGCCATGAAGGCGCGCTCGGCCAGGACCGGGCCCTCGAAGCGCCGGACCCGGTCGACGGGGATGCCGGCGAGCTGTGCGACCTCCTCGGCGGAGGCACCGGCCCGTATGCGGGCCTGGATGTCACGGGGGCGGAGGTGGCTCTCCACCTCGATCTCGATCTGGTTCAGGCGCGCGCGGTCATTGCGCACGGCAGCCCGCAGCCGCTCGTCGATCGGAAGCGTGTACTCCGTGCTGTCCGCAGCCTTGAGCACCAGTCGTGTTCCGTCATTCGAGACGGCCACGACACGCAGTTCGGGCATGGGGACCTCCCGGGTGGTGCCTGCCGACGTCACGTGCGTCGCTGCTTCCGCTAGTCGAGTGTGGCCTGCCCGGGTGCAGCCTGCCACAACCTTGCCGAGTTAAACCGGCGTGTCGGGCATGCGCCCTTGATCGACGTTATGGCACGGTTACCTGTTGGGCACGCACAGTGACCACGTGGTTACTGTGCGCAGCAGGAGCCCGTGCGATACCGCGGCATCACCGGTCTTGAGCGCCGCTTCTCCGTCAGCCGGCCCCCTCTCCCGGGTCCGGACATCCGAAAGGAAGGACGGCCCCAGGGCTCGCCACAGTACTCCATTCGGGCCACCTGGGTGGACCGCCGCGCCGCCGAAGTTGTCCGGGGCGGCGGGAGTTGGCCTGCCCGGAATCGGGTCCGGATCCCGGTCCACCTGCGCACGCGGCCGTTTCGGGGTGTCCTGCTTCACAGAATCCACAGAAACGGAACTTCTCATTTCGCTCAGGTGTCAGTAACTGCTGGAAGAGGAGAAGCGCAAGGGGCAGGACACGCAAGGGATGGCGATGGGTCAGAAGACGGCAGGGGAAGGCGGACCGGGCGGTCCCGAGGGCGAGAGCGAGGGCGGGGGCACGGGCGCGGAGCGCGGGAAGCTCGACCTGAGCGTGGCCCAGGTCGCCGGCAGTTCCCTCGCCACCGTCGCGGCCGCGTTGCTCGCCTCCCAGCTGGGCGTCTACGGCACCATCCTCGGCGCCGGCGTGGTCAGCGTGGTGGCGACCGCCGGCGGCCCGGTCATCCAGCACGCCTTCCGCCGCACCGGCGACCGGCTGCGCGGGGGCGTCCGCCCCAGGGACCGTCAGGTGCCCGTGCCCGCGGGGACGGTGGGCGTCCCGCCGCCGGCCGGGGAGTTCGGCGAGGCCACCGTGCACGGCACCCGCGTGCGGGGCTGGAAGCGCACGGCGGTGGCCTCCGGGGCCGCCTTCGCCCTCGCCATCGGCGGCCTCGGGACCTACGAGGCCTTCGCGGGCACCTCCGTCAGCAGCGGCGGAGGCACCCTGCTGTCGGGCGGCTTCCGCACGGCCCCCGACCACCGCCCCTCGGAGCGGAGGGACGGGCCGGACTCCGGGGACCGCGGCGGGCGGGGTCAACAGGGCGGGAAGAACGGCACGGACGGGACGAAGGACGGGAAGAAGGACGGGACGGACGGACGCGGTTCCGGCTCCGGGAGCTCCCCGAGCCCCTCGGCCCCGCACGGTGGGGGCGCACCCGACCCGACGCCCACGCCCACCCCCTCCGGCTCGACCCGCCCCGACCCGTCCCCGACGCCCTCCGGGCAGACCCCCCGCCCGGACCCCGCCCCGAGCACCGGCGCCGGGAGCGGCGTACCGGGCGGGAGCGGTGCCGCCGACCGGGAGTGAGCGGGCGTCAGTCCCCCAGCACCCGCCGCAGGTAGTCGTTGCCGAACAGCCGGTCCGGGTCCAGCCGGTCGCGCAGCGCCGTGAACTCCCCGAACCGCGGGTAGGCCGCGGCCAGGTACTCCGCGTCCCGGGTGTGCACCTTGCCCCAGTGGGGGCGCCCGCCGTGGGCGGTGAAGATGCGCTCGGCCGCCGTGAAGTAGGCCTGGTACGGGGTGCCCCGGTACATGTGCACCGCGATGTACGCCGTGTCCCGGCCCGAGGCCGTGGACAGCGGGATGTCGTCCGCCGGGGCCGTGCGCACCTCCACCGGGAAGCTGATCCGCAGGTCGGAGCGGTCGACCATGGCCTTGAGCTCCCGCAGTGCCTCCACCGCCCGCTCGCGCGGGAGGGCGTACTCCATCTCCACGAACCGGACCCGGCGCGGGCTGGTGAACACCTTGTACGGGATGTCGGTGTACGTGCGCGCCGACAGGGCGCGGCTGGCGATCCGGGCGATGGAGGGGACGGCCGCCGGGACGGCGCGGCCCAGCGAGTTGACGGCCTGGAAGAGCCCGTTGGACAGCAGCTCGTCCTCGATCCAGCCGCTGACCGCTCCGGGCGGGGCGGCGGGGCCCTGGCTGCGGTTGTTGCGCTTGGTGTTGCAGTTGCCGGTGTGCGGGAACCAGTAGAACTCGAAGTGCTCGTTCTCCGCGACGTGCTGTTCGAACTCGGCGGTCACCCGGTCGAAGCGCATCGGCTCCTCGCGGGCGGTCAGCAGGAACAGCGGCTCCACCGCGAAGGTGAGCGAGGTGACGACGCCCAGCGCCCCGACGCCGAGCCGGGCGGCCGCGAAGACCTCGGGGTTCTCCTTCTCGGAGCAGCTCACCAGCCGGCCGTCGGCGGTGACCAGTTCCAGTGCGCGGATCTGCGCCGCGAGGGAGGCGGAGTCGCGGCCCGTGCCGTGCGTGCCGGTGCTGGTGGCGCCGGAGACCGTCTGCTCCATGATGTCGCCCATGTTGGTGAGCGACAGGCCCTGTGCGGCCAGGGCGCGGTTGAGGTCCTTCAGGGCGGTGCCGGCCGCCACGGTGACGGTGCCCGCGGCCCGGTCCACCGACAGGATCCCGCTGAGCGCCTGCGGCCGTATCAGCACGCCGTCGGTGGCGGCGGCCGCGGTGAAGGAGTGGCCGGTGCCGACCGCCTTCACCCGCAGGCCCTCCTCGGCGGCCCGGCGGACCGCCTCCTGGAGCTCACCGACCGAAGCGGGGGTCACCACGCGCGTGGGCGTGGCGCGGACGTTGCCCGCCCAGTTACGCCACGCGGTCCGCCCGCTCTCCGCTGCTGTCCCCGATGTCGCCGTCACGCGAGGGCTCCTCCCCTTGCGCCGGCCTCGTCAGCCGGCGGTAACCCGCGAACGCCACCGCCGCCGCGGCGATCCCCGAGGAGATCGAGACGACGTACCCGCGCTGGGCCCCGGCCGCGTCGATGACCAGACCGGTCACGGAGGAGCCGACCGCGACACCGACCGCCAGGCCGGTGCTGATCCACGTCATGCCCTCGGTGAGCTTCGCGCGTGGTACGTGCGCTTCGATCAGGGCCATCGTGGTGATCATCGTGGGAGCGATGGCGAGGCCCGAGACGAAGAGCGCCACGGCCAGAAACGGAAGGTTCCCGGCCAGTAGGAGGGGGATCATACTCACGGCCATCGCACAGATGCCCAGTACCCACCGGCGTTCCAGCCGCCCCTTGAGATGGAGCAGACCGAAGACGATGCCCGCCAGACAGGATCCGGCCGCCCAGATGGCCAGGATGAAGCTGGCGGCGGACTTGTGGCCCTGCTCCTCCGCGAAGGCGAGGGTGGAGACGTCGATGGAGCCGAAGATGGCGCCGGTCGCCACGAAGGTGGCCGTCAGCACCTGGAGGCCGGGGGAGCGCAGGGCGGAGGAGCGGTCGCCGTCGGAGCTGCGCGGATGCGGCGGGGGTTCGGTGGCGCGCTGCGCGGTGAGGAGCCAGACGCCGACGAGCAGGCAGCCGGCGGCGATCACCGGGCCGGCCTCCGGGAACCAGGTGGTGGAGAGCCCGATGGCCAGGATGGGGCCGAAGATGAAGCAGACCTCGTCGATCACGGACTCGAAGGAGTACGCGGTGTGCAGTTCGCGCGGCGCGTCCCGGTAGAGCACGGTCCAGCGGGCGCGGACCATCGAGCCCACGCTCGGCACGCAGCCGGCGACGGCGGCGAAGACGAACAGGGTCCAGTCGGGCAGGCCGCCCGCGGCGGCCAGGACCAGTGCGGTGACGGAGGCGACGGAGACCAGGGTCGCGGGCCGCAGCACCCGCCGCTGCCCGTACTGGTCGACCAGCCGGGAGACATGGGGGCCCATCACCGCGGCGGCCAGGGCCAGGGTTCCGGTGAGGGCGCTGGCCATCGCGTAGCGGCCGGTGATCTCCGAGATCATCGTCAGGATCCCGACGCCGACCATGGAGATCGGCAGCCGGCCTACGAGGCCGGCGGCGCTGAAGGCCTTGGTGCCGGGGGCCGCGAATATCGCGCGGTAGGGACTGGGCAAGGTCTCTCCGTAAGGGACGTCATAGGCCCATACAGGTTACGGCCGCCTCCGGGGCACCCGCACGGGGAAATGGGCGGCACCGACATTTCAGACGGTGGAACTTAGGGTCACCTTACCTGGAAGTCGGTCCGGCATGCGGACCGGCCGGTTCTCCCGCGCGCACCCCGGGTGGCAGGATTCGAGGCATGTCAGACCAGCTCCGTGCCCCCGACGCGCCCGCGGCCGAAGGCCTCGCGGCCCCCTACGACGCCCTCCTGCTGCTGTCCTTCGGCGGCCCCGAGGGACCCGACGACGTCGTGCCGTTCCTGGAGAACGTCACCCGCGGGCGGGGCATCCCGCGCGAGCGCCTCAAGGAGGTCGGGCAGCACTACTTCGGCTTCGGCGGGGTCAGCCCGATCAACGGGCAGAACCGCGAGCTGCTGGCCGCGCTGCGGCGGGACTTCGCGGAGGCGGGGCTGGACCTGCCCGTGTACTGGGGCAACCGGAACTGGGCCCCGTACCTGACCGACGTGATGCGCGAGATGGTCCGCGACGGCCGCCGCCGCATCGCCGTCCTCGCCACCAGCGCCTACGCCTCGTACTCGGGCTGCCGCCAGTACCGCGAGAACCTCGCCGACGCGCTGGCGACCCTGGTCGAGGAGGGCCTGGAGCTCCCCCGGGTGGACAAGCTGCGGCACTACTTCAACCACCCCGGCTTCGTCCGGCCCATGGTCGACGGGGTGCTGGCCTCCCTCGCCGCCCTGCCCGAGGAGGTCCGCGACGGCGCCCACCTCGCCTTCACCACCCACTCCATCCCCACGGCCGCCGCCGACGCCTCCGGCCCGGTCGAGGACCACACCGGGGGCGGCGAGGGCGGGGCCTACGTCAAGCAGCACCTCGACGTCGCGCGGGTGATCGCCGACGCCGTCGAGGCCGAGACCGGCACGGCCCGCTCCTGGCAGCTCGTCTACCAGTCCCGCAGCGGCGCCCCGCACATCCCGTGGCTGGAGCCGGACATCTGCGACCACCTGGAGGCCCTGCACGGGGAGGGCGCGCCGGCGGTCGTCATGGTCCCCATCGGCTTCGTCTCCGACCACATGGAGGTCCTCTACGACCTCGACACCGAGGCCACCGCCAAGGCCGCCGAACTGGGCCTGCCCGTCGCCCGCTCCGCCACCGTCGGCGCCGACCCGAGGTTCGCCGCGGCCGTACGGGAGCTCGTGCTGGAGCGGGCCGCCCGCGAGCGCGGCGAGCGGCCCGCGGAGTGCTGGCTGGGCACCCTGGGCCAGAGCCACGACCTGTGCGCGGTGGGCTGCTGCCCGGCGCGCGCGCCCCGCCCGGCGGCCGCCGGCGCGGACAGCCCGTACGCCTAGGGGGAGCACGTGATCTCACCGGAGCTGAAGACCGAACTGCTGGAAGTGGGCCTGGAGGCCGCCCGGCGGGCCGGGGAGCTGCTGCGCGACGGCCGTCCGGCCGACCTCGCGGTGGCCGCGACCAAGTCCAGCCCGATCGACGTCGTCACCGAGATGGACCTCGCGGCGGAGAAGCTGATCACCGGGATCCTCGCGGAGCGGCGGCCCGACGACGGGCTGCTCGGCGAGGAGGGCGCGGACGTGGTCGGCACCAGCGGGGTCCGCTGGGTCGTCGACCCGCTGGACGGCACCGTCAACTACCTCTACGGGCTCCCCGCCTGGGGCGTGTCCGTCGCCGCCGAGTACCGGGGCGAGACGGTGGTGGGCGTGGTGGCGGCCCCGATGCGCGGGGAGACGTACCACGCGGTGCTCGGCGGCGGGGCCTGGGCGGGCGGCGCCCGGCTGTCCTGCCGGGCCGCCGTCCCGCTGGACCAGGCGCTGGTCGCCACCGGCTTCGGCTACCTCAAGAGCCGTCGCGAGGCCCAGGCCGAGGTGGTCCGGCGGATCGTGCCGCTGGTCCGGGACGTCCGGCGCGGCGGCTCGGCGGCGCTCGACCTGTGCGACGTCGCGGCCGGCCGGCTGGACGGGTACTACGAGCGCGGGCTGAACCCCTGGGACTTCGCGGCGGGCGACCTCATCGCCCGCGAGGCGGGCGCGCTGACCGGCGGCCGGCCCGGCGAGCCGCTCTCCGGGGAACTGGCGGTGGCGGCGAGCCCGGCGGTCTTCGCCTCGCTCCAGCCGCTCCTGGACGAAGCCGGGGCCTGGCACGACTGAGCCCGGTCCGCCGAACCCGGGCCCCGCGCACATGCGAACGGACCCCCCGCCGCTGGTGCGGCAGGGGGTCCGTCGCCGTTCCTGGTGCCCTCCCGGAGCCGGGGCCCGGGCCGGGCGGTGTCGCTCGGGCCGAGACGGCGGGAAGCGGACAGACCGGGGCGGGGGCCCCGGTCAGGCCGCCTTGACCGCCACTCCGTGCTCCGCGGCGAGCCGCTGGAGGTCTTCCAGCGCGGCCTGCTCCACATCCGCGAGGTAGTCGTCGCCCGTCTCACGGGCCTTGCTCAGGTCCGACTGCGTGGCGCTGATGCGCTGCAGGAGACCCGCGGTGAATGCGTCCATGGTGGGTGCGCCCCCTCTTCGTGGGTCGCGGCGTACCTGCGCGGGGCAGTCCGCCGTCAGGGAGTGGATGGGGTGTGCAGACGTCCTCCCCGGCACGCTGGGCCCAGAAACCTCGTAAGGCGAGGGAATCCTCACTTCCGACCCCTGCGGGCGCCCGAGAAGGGGCTCAGGGGCGCCTTACAGCCGGTTTACGGCCGAAACCGGCAGGATGGAGGCGCAATACAGGTGTGCCCTCAGGACTGCCCTCAGGGCTCGAAGGAAGGAAACGACGTGCGCGTACTCGTCGTCGAGGACGAGCAGCTGCTCGCCGATGCGGTGGCCACGGGCCTGCGCCGGGAGGCCATGGCCGTGGACGTCGTGTACGACGGCGCCGCGGCCCTGGAGCGCGTCGGGGTGAACGACTACGACGTGGTCGTGCTCGACCGGGACCTTCCGCTGGTGCACGGCGACGACGTCTGCCGGAAGATCATCGAACTCGGCATGGCCACCCGCGTCCTCATGCTCACCGCCTCCGGCGACGTCAGCGACCGGGTGGAGGGTCTGGAGCTGGGCGCCGACGACTACCTGCCCAAGCCCTTCGCCTTCAGCGAGCTGACCGCCCGCGTCCGCGCCCTGGGCCGGCGGACGACCGTGGCGCTGCCGCCCGTGCTGGAGCGGGCCGGCATCAAGCTCGACCCGAACCGGCGCGAGGTGTTCCGCGAGGGCCGGGAGGTACAGCTGGCGCCCAAGGAGTTCGCGGTGCTGGAGGTGCTCATGCGCAGCGAGGGGACCGTGGTCTCGGCCGAGCAGCTGCTGGAGAAGGCCTGGGACGAGAACACCGACCCGTTCACCAACGTGGTCCGGGTCACGGTCATGACCCTGCGCCGCAAGCTGGGCGAGCCGCCGGTCATCGTGACGGTGCCCGGCTCCGGCTACCGGATCTGACCCGATGGCCGCGACCCCCTCGCCACCACCGGCGCCACCGAAACCGACCTGGGACCCCGGCCAGCCCGAGGGTCCTTTCCCTTGGCTGCGGCCCACCATCCGCATACGGCTCACGCTGCTCTACGGCGGCATGTTCCTGATCGCCGGGATCCTGCTGCTGTCGATCATCTACCTGCTGGCCGCCCAGGCCCTGCGGGAGGGCAACGCGCTCCCGTTCAAGATCGTGGGCGGCCAGAAGGTCGAGGTCTCCAGCAGCACCTGCCCCGGCGTGGGCATCGACCAGTCCATCGAGCAGTTCAACGCCGCGATCGGGCAGTGCATCCTCGACCAGCGCAAGCACGCGCTGGACGACCTGCTCAGCCGCTCGCTGATGGCCCTGTTGGGCCTGAGCGTGATCGCCTTCGCCTTCGGCTACGCGATGGCCGGCCGGGTGCTCTCGCCGCTGGGCAAGATCACCCGCACCGCCCGCCGGGTGGTCGGCTCCGACCTGACCCGGCGGATCGAGCTGGACGGGCCGGACGACGAGCTGAAGGAGCTCGCCGACACCTTCGACGAGATGCTCGACCGCCTGGAGCGGGCCTTCACCGCCCAGCAGCGGTTCGTGGCCAACGCCTCGCACGAGCTGCGGACCCCGCTGGCCATCAACCGCACGCTGCTCGAGGTGCACCTGTCGGATCCCGGTGCGCCGGTGGAGCTCCAGCAGCTGGGCAAGACGCTGCTGGCCACCAACGAGCGCAGCGAGCAGCTGGTCGAGGGCCTGCTGCTGCTGGCCCGCAGCGAGAACCAGATCGTCGAGCGCAAGCCGGTCGACCTGGCGGAGGTCGCCTCGCGCGCCATCGACCAGGCGCACGGGGAGGCGCAGGCGAAGGGCGTGGAGATCCGCGGCGAGCGCGCCCTGGCCGTGGTCCAGGGCAACGGCGTGCTGCTGGAGCGGATCGCCCTCAACCTGGTGCAGAACGCCGTCCGGTACAACGTGCCGGAGGACGGCTGGGTGGAGGTCACGACCGAGGTCCAGCACGGCCAGGCGGTGCTGCTCGTCTCGAACACGGGTCCCGTGGTTCCCGCGTACGAGGTGGACAACCTCTTCGAGCCCTTCAGACGGCTGCGTACGGAGCGAACGGGCAGCGACAAGGGTGTGGGCCTCGGCCTGTCCATCGCGCGCTCCGTGGCGCGCGCACACGGCGGCCGCATCCTGGCGACCCCGCGCGAGGGCGGCGGCCTGGTGATGCGTGTCACGTTGCCCCTTTGATCCACCCTCCAGGCTGTTCGCTGTCAGCGGAATGGCCCGGCGGAGCGGGGCTCTGAGCTGTGTGATCGATCACATTGTCGAGTGTCCGAGCATGCGCGTTCCGTGACCCCGAGAAGGCCGGAAAGCCCGGGAAGTCCGGGTTTCCGGCCCCCTCAATGGCGGGAAATACACGGGGTGGCGTTTGTGCAAGACGCCCCCGGGACCGTGTACGGTCCCGGTCGTCATCCCAGCCACGGGCCCCTGCGGGCGTGAGGCTGGGTGTCGATTGAGTAACAGACCTTGATGTGAGGCAAAATCTCCGCCTCAGGTCGGGCACAAGTCCGGCCTCTCGCGCGTTACGTGCGCTGAGACACCGCTAAATCCCAGAGGGGGAGAGCGACAAAATGGCAACGGACTACGACACCCCACGCAAGACCGACGACGACGTCGACAACGACAGCATCGAAGAGCTGAAGGCGCGGCGCAGCGACAAGGTCACTTCGAGCGTCGACATCGAGGACTTCGACGGCGCCGAGAGCCTCGAGCTCCCGGGTGCGGACCTCTCCAACGAGGAGCTGGCCGTCCGGGTGCTGCCCAAGCAGGCCGACGAGTTCACCTGCATGAGCTGCTTCCTGGTGCACCACCGCAGCCAGCTGGCTCGTGAGAAGGACGGCCAGCCGATCTGCCGCGACTGCGACTAGGTCTCGGCCGTGACCGGCTCGACGCCGTTCCGGAAGCTCCGCTTTCGGAAGACCGGCGATCCGGCGGCAGGAGCGCGGGCGGAAGCCACGGGCCCGGAAACGGGCCCCGGGGCCGTCGGCGACCCGGCCTCCGGCACGACTGTCGTGCCGTCCGACACCGCCCCGGCGGTGCCGCCGGCCACAGTGGCGGACGAGGAGTCCCGGGGCAGGCCCGGGACGCGTCGGATGCAAGCCGTCAAGAACGGTGTGCGCAAGGGCGGCGAGAGTGCGAGAAACGCCGCCCTGTACATCACCGACCTCATCATCGAGAACGCCCCGCGCGTTCCGGTCCGGGACCTCGCGACCCTGCGCGCGCAGTTCCCCGGCCTCGACCCCGAACAACTGGCCGACAAGTTGATCGCCGGAGCCGCCAACGCCACCTCCACGGTGGGCGCGGGCATCGGCGCGGCCGCCATGATGCCGGTCCCGCCCGCCATGCCGGCCGAGCTGGCCGCCGAGATCACCGGCGTCGCCGTCATCGAGCTGAAGCTCGTCGCCGAACTGCACGAGGTCTACGGGCAGCGGCCGCCCGGCACCCTGAAGGACCGCAGCCTCGCCTACCTCACGGCCTGGACCGAGGAACGCGGGATCGACCTGACCAAGCCGACCACGCTCAACGCGGCGCTCGGCGGCCAGATGAAGCGCGAACTGCGCCAGCAGATCACGAAGCGGATGGTCCGCAACCTGCCCAACCTGATGCCGTTCATGGTCGGCGCCGCGGTCGGCGCGGTCCTCAACCGCCGGGACACCAGGAAACTCGCCGAGAAGGTTCGTACGGACCTGCGCCGCCGGGCCGTGCCCTGGGCGGCCCTCCCCGCGGCCGGACCCGCGCAGCGCCCCGCCCAGCCCCTTCCCGGGGCCGCCCCGGCCGCACTGGAGCCCCCCGACCCCGACGGCTTCGGCCGCTGACCGCCCCCGGCCCTCAGGCCTGCGGGGCGGAGGCCTCCTGCGCCGCGCGGACCGCGGCCGCCAGCGCCCGGGGCTCGCGCGTGGAGACGTACACGTACGGGGTCGGGTCCGCCGGGTCGGTGACCTCGATCCGGACCGCCGTCGGGATGTAGCTGCGCATCAGCATGAAGGCCCGCATGTCGGCCTTGTACGTGCGCCAGGCCCGGGCCTCCTCGCCCTCCAGCACCTCGGGCTCGCCCAGCGCCGACACCGGGATCCGGGAGTCGCCCGCCGCGAGCACCCCGTTCACCACGCGCACCCGCGCGGAGCCCATCGAGCTCACCAGCATCCCCGCCAGCGCGCCGCCGCCGACGAACCCCGCCAGCAGCGGCAGGGTGCCGAGCGGGAGGGTGATCAGGGCGCCGGCCACCCCGGTCAGGGCGGCGATGCCCCACCAGGAGCGGGGGGCGGAGAGGCGTTCGTCGTGGTGCGCGGGGGAGAGCTGCATGCCTTCAAGCCTCCCACGAGGCGACCGGCGGGTAGCCGCGCGGGTAAGGTCTGCGGCTGTGAGTGGACGAATCCCAGCATTGACGCCCCCGGCCGATGCCGTCGCTCCGGTCCGGCATCCCGATGCCCCGGCACCCGGAGAGCTCCTCGGTGCGCACTACGAACACTGTTTCGGGTGCGGCGGGGGCCAGCCCCACGGGCTCCATCTGGAGGCCCGCGCGGGCGAGGGCGTACGCGTCACCGCCGAGTTCACCGTCCGTCCCGCCCACCAGGGCGCGCCCGGCCTCGCCCACGGCGGGGTGCTCGCCACCGCGCTCGACGAGACGCTCGGCTCCCTGAACTGGCTGCTGCGCGTCATCGCCGTGACCGGCCGGCTGGAGACCGACTTCGTGCGGCCCGTCCCGGTGGGCACCGTGCTGCACCTGGAGGCCGAGGTCACGGCCGTCGCGGGCCGGAAGATCTACTCCACGGCGGTGGGCCGGATCGGCGGCCCCGACGGGCCGGTCGCCGTCCGCGCCGACGCGCTCTTCATCGAGGTGAAGGTCGACCACTTCATCGACAACGGTCGGCCCGAGGAGATCCGGGCGGCGATGGCCGACCCGGACCAGGTCAGGCGCACCCGCGCCTTCGAGGTGAACCCCTGATGTCCCAGACGAACCACGGCCCCCGCCATGACGTCGACGTGCTGATCCGCCGCGTCGACCCCGAGGTGCCGCTCCCGGCCTACGGGCACCCCGGCGACGCCGGCTGCGACCTGGTGACCACCGTGGCCGCCGAGCTGGAGCCCGGGGAGCGGGCCGTCCTGCCCACCGGCATCTCCATCGCGCTGCCCGACGGCTACGCCGCCTTCGTGCACCCGCGCTCGGGCCTGGCCGCCCGCTGCGGGCTCGCGCTCGTGAATGCCCCGGGGACGGTGGATGCCGGGTACCGTGGGGAGATCAAGGTGATCGTGGTCAATCTCGACCCGCGCGAGAGCGTCCGGTTCGAGCGCTTCGACCGCATTGCCCAGCTGGTTGTCCAGCGGGTCGAGAAGGTCCGCTTCCACGAGGTGGCGGAACTTCCCGGCTCGGCCCGGGCCGACGGGGGGTTCGGCTCCACCGGCGGTCATGCGGCCGTGGCCGGATCCGGCGCTGGTCAGCAGGGTGGGAATGGCTACGCTTCGGTCGTAACCGACCGGGAAGGACAGTGACGTGTTCGGACGTCGCAAGAAGAACGACTCCGCCGACGACGGCGGCGCGGCCGAGCAGGTCGACGGCGTGCGCGCCGACGAGGCGGCCGAAGCCGGGGAACCCCGGCGGGTGAACCTGCCTCCGGCCCCGCGGCCCGACGGCCCCTGGGACGTCTCCGAGGTGCCCGGCAACCCCGCGGACGGCCGGGTCGACCTCGGCGGCATCCTCGTCCCCGGTGTCGAGGGCATGGAACTGCGCGTCGAGGTCGCCGGTGACGCGATCGTCGCCGCCACCGTGGTCCTGCGCGACAGCGCCGTCCAGCTGCAGGCCTTCGCCGCCCCCAAGAAGGAGGGCATCTGGGGCGAGGTCCGCGAGGAGATCGCCTCGGGCATCACCCAGCAGGGCGGTCTGATCGACGAGGTCGACGGCCCGCTGGGCTGGGAGCTGCGCGCGCAGGTCCCCGTTCCGCTGCCCGACGGCCAGACCGGCGCCCAGCTGGTGCGCTTCGTCGGCGTCGACGGCCCGCGCTGGTTCCTGCGCGGCGTCATCTCCGGCCAGGGCGCGGTGCGCCCCGAGTCGGCCGGCGTGCTGGAGCAGATCTTCCGGGACACCGTCGTCGTGCGCGGCGAGGGCCCGATGGCCCCGCGCGACCCCATCGTCCTGAAGCTGCCGAACGACGCCCAGATGGTGCCGGACGGCGTGCAGACGGCCGAGGACCAGGAGAGCTCCCGCTTCTCCGGCGGCATGGGCCAGCTGGAGCAGGGCCCGATGATCACCGAGATCCGCTGACCCGGCGGACCTCGGCGACACCCGTTCCACACCGCGGGCCGTACTCCTCCGGCGATTCCGGGGGTACGGCCCGCTGCCGTACCCGCCGGGCGTCAGGGATGCGTCAGGGATCTCCGTCCGGCGGCCGATCTGTGCGTGAACTGCGGGAACGTCCCCGAGAATGAGCGCATGGGACGCGGCAGGCTGAGGATCTATCTGGGCGCGGCACCCGGTGTGGGCAAGACGTACGCCATGCTCTCCGAGGGCCACCGGCGGGTGGAGCGGGGCGGCGACGTCGCCGTCGGCTTCGTCGAGCACCACGGGCGGCCGCGCACCGAGGTCATGCTGCGCGGCCTCGAACAGGTCCCCCGGCGGGAGCTGGTCCACCGGGGCGCCACCTTCACGGAGATGGACGTGGACGCGGTCCTGGCGCGCCGCCCGGCCGTGGCCCTCGTCGACGAGCTCGCGCACACCAACGTCCCCGGCTCGCGCAACGCCAAGCGCTGGCAGGACGTCGAGGAGCTCCTGCGCGCCGGCATCGACGTGATCACCACCGTCAACATCCAGCACCTGGAGTCCCTCGGGGACGTGGTCGAGACGATCACCGGGGTGCGCCAGCGCGAGACCGTCCCCGACGAGGTGGTCCGGCGGGCCGACCAGGTCGAGCTGGTCGACATGGACCCGCAGGCCCTGCGCCGGCGGATGGCCCACGGCAACGTCTACCGGGCCGACCGGGTCGACGCGGCGCTGTCCAACTACTTCCGGCCGGGCAACCTCACCGCCCTGCGCGAGCTGGCGCTGCTGTGGACGGCCGACCGGGCCGACGAGTACCTCCAGCGGTACCGCGGCGAGCACGGCATCCGCTCCACCTGGCAGGCCCGCGAGCGCATCGTCGTCGGCCTGACCGGAGGGCCCGAGGGGCGGACGCTGATCCGCCGGGCCTCGCGGATGGCGGCCAAGGGCTCCGGCAGCGAGATCCTGGCCGTCTACATCGCCCGCAGCGACGGGCTGACCTCCGCCTCCCCCAAGGAGCTCGCGGTCCAGCGGACCCTGGTCGAGGACCTAGGAGGAACGTTTCACCATGTGATCGGCGACAACGTCCCCGAAGCCCTCCTCGCCTTCGCCCGCGGGGTCAACGCCACCCAGATCGTCCTCGGCTCCAGCCGCCGCAAGACCTGGCAGTACGTCCTGGGCCCCGGGGTGGGCGCGACCGTCGCCCGCGACTCGGGACCCGACCTCGACGTGCACATCGTGACCCACGAGGAGGTGGCCAAGGGGCGCGGACTGCCCGTGGCCCGTTCCGCCGCCCGGCTCGGGCGGCCCCGCATCGTCGCGGGCTGGCTGGTCGGGGTGGTCTTCCCGGTGCTGCTGTGCCTGCTGCTGACCCACATCAGCACGGACCCGGGCCTGGCCAACGACATGCTGCTGTTCCTGGGGCTGACGGTGGCGGCCGCGCTGCTGGGCGGGCTCTGGCCGGCGCTCGCCTCCGCCGCCTTCGGGTCGCTGCTGCTGAACTACTTCTTCGTCGAACCCCTGCACCGGTTCACCATCTCCGACCCCCGCAACATCATGGCCGTCTCG
Source organism: Streptomyces sp. NPDC001594 (assembly GCF_042893675.1). Classification (NCBI taxonomy): domain Bacteria; kingdom Bacillati; phylum Actinomycetota; class Actinomycetes; order Kitasatosporales; family Streptomycetaceae; genus Streptomyces; species Streptomyces sp. NPDC001594. The sequence goes on from NZ_JBIAVB010000008.1 coordinate 157,419, forward strand.
GTCTTCTTCGGCGTCGCCGTCTCGGTGGCCTCCGTGGTGGACCTGGCCGCCCGGCGCACCCACCAGGCCGCCCGGCTGCGGGCGGAGTCGGAGATCCTGTCCACCCTGGCCGGGAGCGTCCTGCGGGGGGAGACCGCCCTGGACGCGCTGCTGGAGCGGGTGCGCGAGACCTTCGCGATGGAGTCGGTGGCCCTGCTGGAGCGGGCCGGCGAGCTGGAGCCCTGGACCCCGGCCGGCAGCGTGGGGCCCGCCCCGGTGGCCCGGCCGGAGGACGCCGACGTGGACATGCCGGTCGGCGACCACATGGCGCTGGCCCTGTCCGGGCGGGTCCTGCCCGCCGAGGACCGCCGGGTGCTGGGCGCCTTCGCCGCCCAGGCCGTCGTGGCCCTGGACCGCCAGCGGCTGGTGGGGGAGGCCGAGGAGGCCCGCAGGCTGGCGGAGGGCAACCGGATCCGCACCGCCCTGCTGGCCGCCGTCAGCCACGACCTGCGCACGCCCCTGGCCTCCATCAAGGCCTCCGTCAGCTCCCTGCGCTCCGCCGACGTGGAGTGGTCCGAGGAGGACCGCGCCGAGCTGCTGGAGGGCATCGAGGAGGGCGCCGACCGGCTCGACCACCTGGTGGGCAACCTGCTCGACATGTCCCGGCTCCAGACCGGCACCGTGACCCCGCTGATCCGGGAGATCGACCTCGACGAGGTGGTCCCGATGGCGCTGGGCGGCGTACCGGAGGACAGCGTGCTGCTCGACGTGCCGGAGACCCTGCCGATGGTGCGGGTGGACCCGGGTCTGCTGGAGCGGAGCGTGGCCAACGTGGTCGAGAACGCCGTCAAGTACAGCCCCAGGGGCCGGCGGGTGCTGGTCGCGGCCAGCGCCCTCGGCGACCGGGTCGAGGTCCGGGTCGTCGACCGCGGGCCCGGGGTTCCCGACGAGGCCAAGGACCGCATCTTCGCCCCGTTCCAGCGGTACGGCGACGCCCCGCGCGGGGCGGGCGTGGGCCTGGGCCTGGCGGTGGCGCGGGGTTTCGCCGAGGCCATGGACGGCACCCTCACCGCCGAGGACACCCCGGGCGGCGGCCTGACCATGGTGCTCACCCTCCGCGCGGCCTCGCATCCCGCCGGGCCCGCCTCGCCCGCCAGGCCCGCCGGAACCACGGACCGCCCCGACGGCGTTGACCAGGCGGATCCCCCCGGAACCCCGCCGACCGGGGACCCCTCCGGCCCCTCCGCACGACAGAAAGCAGGACCGCGATGACCCGGGTGCTCGTGGTGGACGACGAGCCGCAGATCGTCCGAGCCCTCGTGATCAACCTCAAGGCCCGCAAGTACGAGGTGGACGCCGCCGCCGACGGGGCGGGCGCCCTGGAACTCGCGGCCGCCCGCCACCCCGACGTGGTCGTCCTCGACCTCGGCCTGCCCGACATGGACGGCGTCGAGGTGATCAGGGGCCTGCGCGGCTGGACCCGCGTCCCGATCCTGGTCCTCTCCGCCCGGCACAGCTCCGACGAGAAGGTCGAGGCCCTCGACGCGGGCGCGGACGACTACGTCACCAAGCCCTTCGGCATGGACGAGCTGCTCGCCCGGCTGCGCGCGGCCGTCCGCCGGGCCGAGCCGGCCGCGGGGGCGGGCGGGGACGAGGTGGTCGTGGCGACCGAGGGGTTCACGGTGGACCTCGCGGCCAAGAAGGCGGTCCGCGAGGGACGCGACGTACGGCTCACCCCCACCGAATGGCACCTGCTGGAGGTGCTCGTGCGCAACGGGGGGAAGCTGGTCAGCCAGAAACAGCTCCTCCAGGAGGTCTGGGGGCCCTCCTACGGGACCGAGACCAACTACCTGAGGGTCTACATGGCCCAGCTGCGCCGCAAGCTGGAGGCGGACCCCTCGCACCCCCGGCACTTCATCACCGAACCGGGCATGGGCTACCGCTTCGAGAAGTAGTGGGGCTTCGAGGGGGAGGTGGGGCGCCGGTACGCTTCCTGTATGAGTGCTGAACCGCGTCCCGAGAAGCCCGCGAAACCGGCCAGGCCGGCGGGCCGGTTCCGCCGGATGATAGAGCGGCTTTCCACCTCCCAGGAGGAGCTGCATTCGGCGGAACTGCAGGAGGACGCAGAAGCCGCGGGGTGCACGCGGATCTGCGACTGCCACGACCGCCAGATAGTCAAGGTGACCGGAACCCTGCGTACCGTCACCCTGCGGCCGCGTGCGGGCGTACCCGCCCTGGAGGCGGAGCTGTTCGACGGCTCGGCCGCGCTGGACGTGGTGTGGCTCGGGCGTCGCTCGATCGTGGGAATCGAGCCCGGGCGGCGCATGATCGCCTCCGGGCGGATCGCGATGAGCCACGGCCGCCGGGTCCTGTTCAACCCGAAGTACGAACTCCGCCCCCTCGGACAGGAGCACTGACCGGTGACGTCACTCGACCGACCGACCACGCCGGGGCCCACCCCCTCCACCCCGCCCGGGGACCAGAAGGAGGTCACGCAGGCGGCGCTGTTCGACGCCTTCGGCGGCATCCGGGGCACGGTGGAGACGATGCTCCCCGGCCTGCTGTTCGTGATGATCTACACGATCAACAAGGACGTGAAGATGTCCGCCATCGCGGCGGGCGTGGTCGCGGTGCTGCTGGTGATCGTGCGGCTGCTGCGCAAGGACACCGTCAAGCACGCCTTCAGCGGGGTCTTCGGCGTCGGCGTGGGCGTGGCCTTCGCCCTGTTCACGGGCACCGCGAAGGGCTTCTACCTGCCCGGCATGATCTACGGGGTCGGCCTGGGCGCGGCCTTCACGCTGTCGGCGCTGGTCGGCTTCCCGCTGCTGGGCGTGATCCTGGGACCGGTCTTCAAGGAGAACCTGTCCTGGCGCACCCGCAACCCCGGGCGCAAGAAGGCGTACACCAAGGCCAGCCTGGCCTGGGGCCTGATCTTCCTGGCGAAGTACGCGATCCTCTTCCCGCTCTACTGGTGGGGTGACGAGACCCAGCTGGGCTGGGTGCTGATCGCGCTGAAGCTCCCGCCGATGGTGCTGGCCGTGTACTTCACCTGGGTCTTCCTGGCGAAGGCGCCGCCGCCGATCGACGTGATCGCCGAGTACGAGGCCGAGGAGGCCGCCCGCGAGAAGCGGGGCTGAACCGCAGGACGCCGAAGGGGCGGGGTGACCGCGGTCACCCCGCCCCTTCGGCTTCGCCTCGGTGCCTGGCCTCGGTGCTTGGCTAGTGCTTGGCCTGGAGGAGGTCCTCCAGCTGCTCCTCGCGGGCCTGGGCGGCCACGAAGAGGAGCTCGTCGCCCGGCTCCAGCGTCTCCTCGCCGTGCGGGGTGAGCACCCGGTTGCCGCGGATGATCGTCACCAGCGAGGTGTCCTCGGGCCAGTTGATCTCGCTGATCTGGGTGCCCGCGACCGAGGAGTCGGCCGGCAGGGTCAGCTCGACCAGGTTGGCGTCGCCGTGGCTGAAGCGCAGCAGGCGCACCAGGTCGCCGACGCTGACGGCCTCCTCGACGAGGGCCGACATCAGGCGCGGCGTGGAGACCGCGACGTCGACGCCCCAGGACTCGTTGAAGAGCCACTCGTTCTTCGGGTTGTTCACCCGCGCCACGACCCGGGGGACCCCGTACTCGGTCTTGGCGAGCAGGGAGACGACCAGGTTCACCTTGTCGTCACCGGTGGCGGCGATGACCACGTTGCAGCGCTGGAGCGCCGCCTCGTCGAGCGAGGTGATCTCGCAGGCGTCGGCGAGCAGCCACTCCGCCTGCGGCACCCGCTCCACCGAGATGGCGGTCGGCGCCTTGTCCACGAGGAGCACCTCGTGGCCGTTCTCCAGCAGCTCGCCCGCGATGGAGCGGCCCACGGCCCCGGCTCCGGCGATCGCGACCCTCATGCGTGTGCCTCCTCGGGGCCCTCGGCGAAGGCCGCCTCGACCTTGTCGATCTCGTCCGTGCGCATCATCACGTGGACGAGGTCGCCCTCCTGGAGCACGGTCTGCGAAGTCGGCAGCATCGCCTCGCCCAGGCGGGTGAGGAACGCCACGCGCACGCCCGTCTCCTCCTGGAGCTTGCTGACCTTGTGGCCGATCCAGGCGGCGGAGGTGTGCACCTCCGCGAGCTGGACCCCGCCGCTCGGGTCGCGCCACAGGGGCTCGGCGCCCGACGGCAGCAGCCGGCGCAGCATCTGGTCGGCGGTCCACCGCACGGTCGCGACGGTGGGGATGCCCAGGCGCTGGTAGACCTCGGCGCGCTTGGGGTCGTAGATGCGGGCGGCGACGTTCTCGACGCCGAACATCTCGCGGGCCACGCGGGCCGCGATGATGTTGGAATTGTCACCGCTGCTGACCGCGGCGAAGGCCCCCGCCTCCTCGATCCCGGCCTCGCGCAGGGTGTCCTGGTCGAAGCCGACCCCGGTGACCCTGCGGCCGCCGAACGAAGCCCCGAGCCGGCGGAATGCGGTGGGGTCCTGGTCGACGACGGCGACCGTATGCCCCTGCTGCTCCAAGGTCTGCGCGAGGGCGGAGCCCACTCTTCCGCAGCCCATAATGACGATGTGCACGGCCGTCCTTCCGGCTGTCAGCGGCTCGCTGGTTTCCAGCCTCATTGCATGCTCTGGCTAAACAGGGTCTCAGACCATGGCCCAAGCTACACACGGGCGGTCACCGGTGTGACCATTTGGGGTCCGACGGGTGCCTCATTGGCGGCGCATTGGTGAGGATCACGGACCGGGGGTTCGTCAGTCCGATATCGAACGCTTACGATCCTCTGCGTGTCCAAACTGACCGACGTGCCCAAACGGATCCTGATCGGCCGGGCGCTGCGCAGCGACCGCCTCGGGGAAACGCTCCTCCCCAAGCGGATCGCCCTTCCCGTCTTCGCCTCCGACCCGCTCTCGTCCGTGGCATATGCCCCGGGCGAGGTTCTGCTGGTCCTGTCGATCGCGGGTGTGTCGGCGTACCACTTCAGCCCCTGGATCGCGGTCGCGGTCGTCGTGCTGATGTTCACCGTCGTGGCTTCCTACCGGCAGAACGTCCACGCGTACCCCAGCGGCGGCGGCGACTACGAGGTCGCCAACACCAACCTCGGCCCCAAGGCCGGGCTGACGGTGGCGAGCGCCCTGCTCGTCGACTACGTCCTGACCGTCGCCGTGTCCATTTCCTCCGGTGTCGAGAATCTCGGCTCCGCCGTCGATTTCGTCATCGAGCACAAGGTGCTCTCGGCGATCATCATGATCCTTCTCCTCACGCTGATGAATCTGCGCGGAGTGAAGGAATCCGGGAAGCTCTTCGCCATCCCGACGTATGTGTTCGTCGGCGCCGTTTTCGTCATGATCGCCTGGGGTGCCTGGCGCGGCCTCGTCATGGGCGACACCATGACCGCGCCCACCGCCCACCTGGAGATCAAGGCCGAGCACCAGGGGCTCGCCGGCTTCGCGCTGGTCTTCCTGCTGCTGCGCGCCTTCTCCTCGGGCTGTGCCGCCCTGACCGGCGTCGAGGCCATCAGCAACGGCGTCCCCGCCTTCCGCAAGCCCAAGAGCAAGAACGCCGCCACCACCCTCGCCCTCATGGGCGGCCTGGCCGTCACCATGTTCTGCGGGATCATCGGCCTGGCCATGGCCACCAAGGTGCGCATGGCCGAGGCCCCCGCCACCAACCTGCTCGACAACGGCGTGCCCGTCGGCGACGGCTTCGTCCAGCACCCGGTGATCTCCCAGGTGGCCGAGGCCGTCTTCGGCAACGGCAGCATCCTGTTCATCGTCCTGGCGACCGCGACGGCCCTGGTCCTCTTCCTGGCCGCCAATACCGCGTACAACGGCTTCCCGCTGCTCGGCTCGATCCTGGCCCAGGACCGCTACCTGCCGCGCCAGCTGCACACCCGCGGCGACCGGCTCGCCTTCTCCAACGGCATCGTGCTGCTGGCCGGCGCCGCCATGCTGCTGGTGTGGATCTACGACGCCGACTCCACCAAGCTGATCCAGCTCTACATCGTCGGCGTGTTCGTCTCCTTCACGCTCAGCCAGATCGGCATGGTCCGGCACTGGAACCGCCACCTGGCGAGCGAGCGCGACCAGGCCGCCCGCCGCCGGATGCACCGCTCCCGGGCCATCAACACCTTCGGCGCGATCTTCACCGGGCTGGTCCTGGTCGTCGTCCTGGCGACCAAGTTCACGCACGGCGCCTGGGTCGCCCTGCTGGGCATGCTGATCTTCTACGGCACCATGACCGCCATCCGGAAGCACTACGACCGGGTCGCCTCCGAGATCGCCGCGGACGAGGGCCCCAGCGACGACAGCGTGCGCCCCTCCCGGGTCCACTCCATCGTCCTGGTCTCCAAGGTCCACAAGCCCACCCTGCGCGCCCTGGCCTTCGCCAAGCTGACCCGCTCGGACACCCTGGAGGCGCTCAGCATCAGCGTCGACCCGGCCGAGACCAAGGCGCTCAAGGCGGAGTGGGAGCGGCGCGGGATCAACGTCCCGCTGAAGATCCTCGACTCGCCCTACCGCGAGATCACCCGCCCGGTGGTCGAGTACGTCAAGGGGCTGCGCAGCGAGAACCCGCGCGACGCCGTCAGCGTCTACATCCCCGAGTACGTCGTCGGCCGCTGGTACGAGCACCTGCTCCACAACCAGAGCGCGCTGCGCCTCAAGGGCCGCCTGCTCTTCACCCCCGGCGTGATGGTCACCTCGGTGCCCTACCAGCTGGAGTCCTCGGAGCTCGCCCGCCGGCGGGCCCGCAAGCGCCAGGAGTGGAACGCCCCGGGCGCGGTGCGCCGAGGCCCCGTCGACACCCCGCGGCAGCGTCCGAAGGACCCGGCGGCGAAGTAGGCGGCATCGGTGGCGAACGGCCGGACGAGATCCACGTAAACTGGTGGGTCGGTCGTCCGGCCGTTCGCCTTTTCGCGTCTTTCCGCCCCTGAACCTCCCTGGAGCCTCCCCACCATGACCGAGCAGAACGAGAAGCAGTCACTGGTCGGGGAGGAGTACGAGGTCGAGGTCGGCCCCGTCGCGCACGGCGGCCACTGCATCGCGCGGACCTCCGACGGCCGCGTCCTGTTCGTCCGGCACGCCCTGCCGGGCGAGAAGGTCGTCGCCCGGGTCACGGAGGGCGAGGCGGACTCCCGCTTCCTGCGCGCCGACGCCATCACCGTCCTCACCGCCTCCAAGGACCGGGTCGAGGCCCCCTGCGCCTTCGCCGGCCCCGGCAAGTGCGGCGGCTGCGACTGGCAGCACGCCAAGCCCGGCGCCCAGCGCCGGCTCAAGGGCGAGGTCGTCGCCGAGCAGCTCAAGCGGCTCGCCGGCCTCACCCCCGAGGAGGCCGGCTGGGACGGCACGGTGGCCCCCGCCGAGGGCGACAAGCTCCCGGCGGGCGAGGTCCCGCAGTGGCGCACCCGCGTCCAGTACGCCATCGACGAGGACGGCCGCGTCGGCCTGCGCAAGCACCGCTCGCACGACATCGAGCCGATCGACCACTGCATGATCGCGGCGCCCGGGGTCACGGAACTCGGCATCGAGAAGCGCACCTGGCCGGCGATGGCCTCGGTCGAGGCGATCGCCGCCTCCGGCTCCCACGACCGCCAGGTCGTCCTCACGCCCCGCCCGGGCGGCCGCCTGCCCCTGGTCGAGCTCGACACCCCGGTCTCCGTCCTGCGGGTCGAGGAGAAGGACGGCGGGGTCCACCGCGTCCACGGCCGCCCCTTCGTCCGCGAGCGCGCCGACGGCCGCACCTACCGCGTCGGCATGGGCGGCTTCTGGCAGGTCCACCCGCAGGCCGCCGACACCCTGATCAAGGCCGTCATGCAGGGCCTGATGCCGCGCAAGGGCGAGATGGCCCTCGACCTCTACTGCGGCGTCGGCATCTTCGCGGGCGCGCTGGCGGAGCGCCTGGGCGAGACCGGGGCGGTCCTCGGCATCGAGTCGGGCAAGCGCGCGGTGGAGGACGCCCGCCACAACCTGGCGGACTTCCCCCGGGTCCGCATCGAACAGGGCAAGGTCGACACCGCCCTCCCGAAGACCGGCATCACCGAGTGCGACCTGATCGTCCTGGACCCCCCGCGCGCGGGCGCCGGCAAGCAGACGGTCCGCCACATCGCCGGCCTCTCGGCCCGCCGCATCGCCTACGTCGCCTGCGACCCGGCGGCCCTGGCCCGCGACCTGGGCTACTTCAAGGAGTCGGGCTACAAGGTCCGCACCCTCCGCGTCTTCGACCTCTTCCCGATGACCCATCATGTCGAGTGCGTGGCGATCCTTGAACCCACGGAAAAGGGTGTCTGACCTCTTGACGCACGTCTGACTCCCTCTCTTCAACCTGCCGGACCGCCTGGGCGAGGACGCCGGCCTCGGCGTTCCGGCCGGATCACTTGCCGCCGTCGTCGGCGGACGAGGTCGTTGGCGTGCCGTTCGGTCCGGGTGGAGGCCGAACGGGCCGTGACCGCCGTCAGCCACAGAAGGCCGAGACCGGCGCCGGCGGTGAAAGCCAGTACGGCGGCGGCCCATAAGGAGACGGCGAAGACGTCGACCAGGACCGGGCCCGAGGTCTCACCCGGTGCGCCGAGCAGCCAACGGGCTTGACACCCCACTTAGTTAGGCTCCATATTATCTACATGGACGCACAGAAGGCCCCGGCCGAGGAGGCCCCGACGCTGGATCAGGCCAGGCGCCAGATCCGGCGCTACGGCCTCGAGTCCGACCCGCAGGCCGTACTGGTCGCGGTGCGCCTGATGGCCGCGGGGGCCCGGCTCGGCCAGGCGAGCGAGGTTCATTTCTCCCGGTTCGGGCTGTCCACCGGCCGCTACCGCCTTCTCGCGGACCTGGAGGACAGTGAGGGTGAGAAGTCGCCCTCGCTCCTGGCCGCCAGCCTCGGCGTCTCCCGCGCGACGGTCAGCGGGCTCATCGACTCCCTGGAGAAGGACGGACTGGTTCTTCGGCGTCCGTCCGCGGAGGACGGGCGCGCCTCGGTCGTCGTCCTCACCGCTCGCGGCGCACGGAAGCTACGCGACCTGGCCCCCGACCACTTCCGCCGCCTTCAGGCCATGGTGGCCGACCTGAGCGTCGAGGAGCGGACCGTCTTCCTCGACCTGCTCTCCCGGGTCACGCGGGGCATCGGCGCGCTGACCGACCAGTAGCCACCGCCATCGCACCGCCCAACGTCCCACAGGTTCAAGGAGTTCACGGGATGCGCAGGTTCGCACGTCCATATAGTTAGGCACCTAATTATTGGCGATCCAGGCAACAGAAAAGCGAGAAAGAGGCCATCGTGGGTAGACGAAGAAGCATCCCGACCGCCGAGGAACGCACCCCGCCGCGCTTCACCCTGTGGCGCGAAGTACTGGTGGCCTACGCCGCTCCCGCTCTGACCGCCGGCGCCGGGGGACTCGTCTCGGGCCGGCAGGACCTGACCGTCGCCGCGCTCACCTCCATCGCGGGCACCTCGGCGCTCGTGGCCGCCCTCACCGGCGCCCGACTCCAGCATTCCGGCATCCGTCCCCGCTGGGCCGCCTCCCTGCCGAAGGCCGTACTGGCGGCAGGGGCAGGGCTGGTGGCGGCAGCCGTCGCGGCAGGGGCCGCGCACCTCGCCCTCAAGGGCCTGGCCGTATGGCCGGCGCCGTTCCTGTCCGGCACGCCGTGGCCCGGACGCCTCCCACTGGACCTGCCGCTGTCCGCGGCACTCGCCGCCACCATCACCACCTGGCGCTGGCGCGGGGCCACCCGCGTCACCCACTGAACTCCTCCACCGCATCGGCCACATCGGTGGGCTCCTGCGCGATACGCACGCGGGCCCCAAAGGAAGGACACGGAATGATCGTCGTCATGGGCGCCACCGGAGCGACCGGAAGCGCCCTCCTGCACCGCCTGACCGAACTCGGGATACGCACGCGGGCTCTGAGCCGCAACCCCGGCCGGCTCCGCACCCGACTCGACAGCACCACCCTCTCGCGGACCGAAGTCCTGGCCGCTGACGCCGCCGACCCCGCGTCCCTGCGGGCCGCGTTCACCGGCGCGACCCAGCTCTTCCTCACCATGGCCAACAGCCCCGCCCAGGTCTCCCTGGAGACCGGCGTGATCGCGGCAGCCGCCGAGAGCGGCATCGGGCACATCGTCAAACTCTCCGCCCCCGGCGCCGGCCCCGACTCTCCCGTAGCCATCGCCCGCGGACACCACACCATCGAGGTGGCCCTCCGGAGCTCGGGTCCCACCTGCACCGTCCTGCGCCCGTACGCGTTCATGCAGAAACTGCTCCTCCTCGCACCCGGGGTCGCTGCGGGCGGCATCATCCACGGCGCCATGGCGGACGCGGCCTGCAACTACATCGACTGCCGCGACATCGCCGACGTGGCGGCGGCCGCGCTGACCCGCCCCGAAATCGCCGGGCACACCTACACCCTCACCGGCGACCGGACCTACAGCCACCCCCAGCTCGCCGACCTGCTCGGCAGCCTGCTGGAACGCGACGTCCAGTACGTCGACCTGCCGGGCGCGGACCTGCACCGCCACCTCACCGGCACGGCCCGCGTGCCCGGCTGGCTGGCCTCCCACATCGTCGAGATCCAGCACATGGCGACCACCCACCCCGAAGAGCCCGACGACACCGTCACCCGCATACTCGGCCGGCCGCCCCGGACCCTCGAAGCCTTCCTCCACGAGCACCTCGACCTCTTCCGAGGAGCACCGAGACCCCGGATCTGATCACCATGAACGGCGGGCGAGTGCTCGGGATACCGCCACGCCGGGACCCTGGACGGAGCGCGAGTTGCCTTGGCCGTGTCGACGCGGGAGCCCGGTTGGGTTACCGGAGGTGCGCCCGGGCCGTAGCCGGGGTGGACCTCCAGCAGAGAGCGCGGGCTTGCGATCCGTGCAGAGTGGAGGAGCGCACCATGGCGGTGTCGACCAGACCGAGCATCGTATTCGCGCATGGGCTGTGGGCCGACGGCTCCTGCTTCAGCAAGGTGATCTCCGTGCTGCAGCAGGAGGGGTACGAGGTGGTGTCCGCCCAGAACACCCTGGAGTCGCTGAAAGGCGATGTCGACGCGGTCTCCCGCGCGCTGGCGCGCGTCAGCAGCCCGGCCATCCTGGTGGGTCACTCGTGGGGCGGCTTCGTCATCACCGCCGCCGGCAACGACGACCGTGTCGCCGGACTGGTCTACATCGCCGCACTCGGCCCGGACGCCGGCGAGACCCCGCAGGACCTGATCGCCAAGTACGACGCCCCACCGCTGTTCTCCCACCTCGACGTCGAGGACGGGCGCATCTGGATCGCCCGGGACGGTATCTCGCACTTCTGCGGAGACCTGTCCGAGCAGGAACAACAGCTCGTCTGGGCGACTCAGGGCGCGCCGCCCGCGGACCTGCTCGCCACCGCCAGGACCGACCGTCCCGCCTGGAAGTCGAAGCCCAGCTGGTTCATCGTGGCGAAGCAGGACCACGCCATCAACCCCGATCTGGAACGCTTCATGGCCCAGCGCATGGGTTCCACCACCGTCGAGGCGGACACGAGCCACGTCCCCATGCTCTCCGACCCCGAGCTCGTCCTCGACACGATCCGAACCGCGGCGAAATCGGTCTAGGAAGCCCCGACGGCAGGGGTGAGAGCCCGGCGGACACCGCCGCTGCTCCCGCTACCGGCCGCGCATCGCAGCCCGCGCCCGGGAGCTCGTCGACCAGGGCGCCCCCATCGGAGCCGCCTGCCGCGTCATCAGCGTCGAGGACCGGCTCGCGGAAGCCCGGCGCACCAACGCCGAATACCGCCGCACCACCCAGGCAGCCCAGGCAGCCGAACCCCCTGCCCGCGCGGCGTCTCGGTGGGCCCCCGCCGGTCAGGCGTACTCGTCCGAGGGCTGCCGGGCAGGCTGGACCGACCAGCTCGGCGGCTCGTCGTTGCCCGACGCTCGTCACCGATCTTGGTGACGTTGTGCCACGTGCCGGCGGGTACGAAGATCGCCCAGCCGTCCTCGGCCCCCCGGTCGTAGTCGAGCCGGGCCTTCGTGCTGCCCATCCGGACGCGGCCCCGGCCCGCGTCGAGCCGGAGGAACCGGTCGGTCTCCGGGCGCGCCTCCAGGCCGATGTCCTCACCCACCGGGATCGACATCAGGGTCAGCTGAAGGTACTTCCCTGACCAGGCGACCACGGTCTCGGTCTTGCGCCCGCCCGCGTCGACATTCTCAGAGCCGTGGGCCCTTGTGGTCGCGAGCACGCGAGCCGCTACCGCACGAACGGCCGCGATCCGTTGCCGCATTCCGCCGTGCGTCCGGTCGCGCAGCCGAACGTCACCCCCGGCAGGAAGCCGGCGAACAGAACGATGGCGGCCCCCTCAGGCCGGGCGAGGCGAAGACGGCCGGGGGCGATGGGCCGTCACTCACATAGTCCCTTTTTTCCGGTTTATTGGCTATTGCTGTGAAATATGCGCGAGTCATGGTGGATGACGGTGCATCATCACCTCCGGCGGGGAGTCGCCTCCTCCTCGCCCAGGGCGAGCCCGGCGGCGCCGGAGCAGGCAGGAACGTGCAGCCCTGAGCAGTCATCGTCGCGGGCGCTCGGGATCCTCCTTCCGGAGGACCCTGCATCGAAGCAACAAGAAAGGTCCTGCTATGGCGTTGGACGTCATCCGGTCGGCTCCACCCGACACGAGCCCTCATCGCAGTCTGCTCAGACAGGGAGCCTTCGCCCTGCTCCCCGCAGCGCTCCTGGCATCGGCCGCCCTGGTCCCGAACGTCGCTCATGCCGCGGAATCCACCGTGGGACTGGGGACGGCCACCAGTTACGCGGTCCTGGCCGGTTCGACGATCACCAACACGAACCCCACCATCATCAATGGCGACCTGGGGCTCTATCCGGGTACATCGGTGACCGGCTTTCCCCCCGGCATCATCAACGGAGTCAAGCGCGTATTCCCCAACGCCGCGGCCGGCCAGGCGAAGTCCGACCTCGTCGTCGCCTATGACGACGCGGCAGGCCGGGGACCCGGGACCGTGCTCGCTTCGGCCGAGATCGGCGGACTGACGCTGGCACCCGGCGTCTATACGGCCCCGTCGTTCGTGCAGCTCACCGGGACGGTCACACTCGACGGCCAGAACGACCCCAACTCCGTCTTCATCTTCCGGATCCCCTCGACCCTGACCACGGCTCCGGCGAGTGTCGTCAGCTTCATCAACGGAGCAAGTGCCTGCAACGTGTTCTGGCAGGTGGGCAGTTCCGCCACCATCGACACGACCACCCAGTTCAAGGGCAACATCCTGGCCCTGGAATCCATCACGCTGAACAACAGCGCCGTGATCCAAGGCCGCGCCCTGGCGCGTAATGGCGCGGTCACGATGGACAACAACACCATTACGAGGCCGGACTGCGCCGTTGGCCCACCCGGGCCCCCCGGCCCCACCGGCAGCCCCGGCCCGACCGGCAGCCCCGGCCCGACCGGCAGCCCCGGCCCGACCGGCGCCACCGGCCCGACCGGCGCCACCGGACCTACCGGCTCCCCGGGACCCACGGGCAGCCCCGGACCCACGGGCAGCCCCGGCGCCACCGGCTCCCCGGGACCCACCGGAGCTCCCGGACCTACCGGCTCCCCGGGACCCACCGGCGCTCCCGGCCCCACGGGTAGCCCTGGTGCCACCGGCTCCCCCGGACCGACGGGCAGCCCCGGCCCCACGGGTAGCCCCGGTGCCACCGGCTCCCCCGGACCGACCGGCTCCCCCGGTCCGACCGGCAGCCCCGGCCCCACCGGCTCCCCCGGTGCCACCGGCGCTCCCGGCCCCACGGGTAGCCCCGGTGCCACCGGCTCCCCCGGACCGACGGGCAGCCCCGGCCCCACGGGTAGCCCCGGTGCCCCCGGCCCCACCGGTCCTGCAGGACCTGCAGGACCTGTCGGACCGACCGGACCCACCGGGCCCGCAGGACCCAAGGGGCCTCGCGGTGACAAGGGCGAGAAGGGCCACCACGACCACGGCCACGACCACGACGGTGGCCACGACGGCAACCACGACCACGACGGCAACCACGACCACGACGGTGGCCCCGAGGGCAACCACGACCACGACCACGACGGCAACCACGACCACGACCACGACAAGGGCGAGGGCGGTCAGGACGGCCGCGACGAGGGCAAGCCACCGTGGGCCGACGTCATGCCGAACCACCCAGACGGTGGTCCCGGCCAGGCGGCCAAAAACGTCAACTTCGCCCCCGTGAGCGCGGCCACCGGCCAGCAGCCGACGGCGGCCGGCTCAACCGGCGGGACCGGCATCATGGCCGCCTCTGCGGCAGTGCTGGCATTCGTCGGAGGCACGCTCCTCTTCGCCAGGAAGAGGATCCGGCGAGGTACGACAACTCGACAGGGCTAGCCCTGCCGCGGACGTGGCGTCCTCACGCCCCTGACCCTTCGGTCCCGGCCACTCGGGGGACCGGCGCGTGTTCCACCCTCCCGTCACCGACGGGCGGGTACGCATCGGCGGCAGGGGCTGAAGCCCGATCCAGCACGTAGGACGTCCCGTTCACCGTTCGGCCGCCGGGCTCCTGGACACCTCGTCCAGGAGCCCGGCGCGCTCGCGAGATCGCGTGCTCACGCGACGAGCGTCCGGGTTCACCGGCGCACTGGCCGACGGGGTCATGGTTCCGGTCGGCGCAGAGCGGGTGGTTCCGGGCCGTCGTACGCCTTGACGGCTTCGTCGATGAGACGCCGGGTGCTGTCCGGGCTCAGTGCCTGGGCCTGCAAGTGCGCGTACATCTCCCTGTAGAGCAGCACGTCGGAAGGTTTCTCCAGATACAGGTCGCTGGTGAACCGTTCCAGATACACCACACTCGCATCGGTGGCGTCGGTGAACTCGAGCAGCGAGAACTGCCCCAGGACACCCGGGTGCGCGCCTACATCGTGGGGGAGGACCTGCACGGTGATGTGGGGCCGGCCACCGAGACGGTTCAGGTGGTCCAGCTGCTCGCGCATGACCTCACGGCTGCCCACGACGCGCCGGAGTGCGGATTCGTCCAGTACGGCCCATAAGCGCAGCGGGTCGCGTGGGGCGCCGAGCCGGTCCTGGCGCCGCAGTCGCACCTGGAGGCGTGCGGCGGCCTGTTCGGCCGTGGCGTGAGGGATCGTTCCTGCGATGACCGCCCGGGCATAGTCGGGGGTCTGCAGCAGGCCGGGGATCACCAGCGGCTCGTAGAGCCGGATCGCGGCCGCCTCGGCCTCCATGCCGATGTAGGGGCCGTAGGGGATGTCGCCGTAGGCGTTCCACCATCCCTGCTGACCCGATTCCCGGGCCAGCCGCAGCAGTCGGTCCACACTCCGCTGGTCCTGGACTCCGTACAGGCGGCAGAGATCGCGCACATCGCGCGGCTTGACGAGGCGGCGGCCGTTCTCCAGCAGGCTGATCTTGGGCTGGGAGATCAGCAGGTGCTCCGCCACCTGCTGTGTCGTCATCCCGCTGCTCTCCCGGAGCCTGCGGAGCTCCGACCCCAGCCGGCGCCTGCTGATGGTGGGATTGACGGTGACGCCCACGGGACGCTTACCTCCGCTCGAAAACCATGCACAGCCAGCAGGTTGACACGGCCGGATCGAGAGAATCCGCTTTTGACGGCGTGTCGTGCACGGTGCGACGTGATGCGGACCGTCGCTGTGCGTGTCAGCGTGATCGGAGAGGGATGTCCGTACCCCGCAGAGAGAGGAGACGCCGTCATGGACGGTAGGCAGGACAAGCGTCAGGACCCGGGCAAGGGCAGCGAGGCGCAGGAACACCGTCGCCCCGGTGACCCCGCGCAGCCCCAGCCGGGCAGGCAGTCCCGCGAGAGGGGACAGGAGCCCGGCCGGGAGGAGACCCCGCGCCGCGGCGAGAACGACCTGCTGCGCGAAGAGGACCTGCACGACGAAGGGCTCTGACCAGAGCACCGCTCGCCCGGAGCCCGCCGGCTGCGCCGGTCAGGGTCCATCCAACGGGAGTACTGTTAAAGCACCGGGAGTACTTCGCACACCGGCTTTCACGAGGGTGTCGTTTCCGGCGATCGCCTCAAGACCGGGCTGCCGACGGGCGGCCCGGGGGCAGGCCCGCATCATGACCACCATCCTCGACCGGACCGCCTCCCGCGATCCCGAGGCCGAGCTCCCCCCGGCTCGCCGCCGCCCTGGAGGAACCCCGCCGGCCTGCCGTCCCGCAAAAGGTCACATGGGACGGGCGCACGCCGCGGCCCGGCTGATGGCCGCCGCCGCGATCCCGGGCAGCGTGCTCACCGCCGGTGTCCTCCGGATGCCCGGAAACGGCTGGAGGTGAGCTTCGTGGAGACGCTCGTCCTCGTCGGGGTGATCATCCTCGCGATTGCCGTCGGAGCGCGCTGGATCCATCTGCTGAACGCCCAGCACGACGCGCGGATCGCGGTCCACCACTTCACGAGCGGTTCGTCGCGGACGATTCACCTGAGCGGGCGGTGTCGGGCGGAGTGGCGGGTGCGCAGGGCCATGTAGAGGACGGCTGCCACGAGTACCACGATGCCGATGAACAGCAGGAAGAGCAGTCCGTGCACGGTGGCACCGATGATGCCCAGCACGAACGCGACGATGATCAGGGCCAGGAACAGCGTCATGGGGGATGCTCCCTCGGTCGGTCGGGGGGCGGCTCAGCGCCGGGCCAGCTGCCGTTCGCCCTTCGCCCCGGGCTCGTAGGGGAGGCCGTAGTGCTGGAAGACCGCTTCCTCGTCCTCGGCGGGCAGTACGTCGTCGGTGCCGATCGACGGGCTCTGCTTCACCAGCGCCTTGTCGTGAACGACCTGCACATAGCCCGGCCCCACCATCGCCCCTTCCAGCGGGACGAACACCAGACGCTGCCGGGTCGGCAGGCCGATCCGGACCGTGGCCATGGCCGGCTCGTCGGTACCGGTGTCGACGTAGATCGCCTCCAGCGCTCCGATCCTGTGGCCCCGGTTGTCCAGCACGTCGTGGGTCCGCCACTCACGGATGTCCGCCATCCGGATCATGTCGACTCCTCGCGGCCGGTCGCGGGTTCGGGAAGCGTGGCGACGAGGATCTCCGCGGCCTGGGTGACGTCGTCGGCTCGGACCGCGCGGGCCATGACGTCACGCGCCGCCTCCTGCGCGGCGCCGCCGACACCTGGTGGCCGACGGGATACCGCCCTGTTTCCCAGGGTACCCGCGTCCCTGCGGTCATGCTCGGGGCCGACGGGCGATGCCCGACGGGAAGGGACGCGGCCGGAAGGCTCGTCGGGCCCCGGCGCGGAGTGCGCGTCCATTGCAGAGCGGCGTCGTTGACCCTGGGGTGGATCACCTCGACGAGGACTGCGGCCGGGGTGATCACCGGAAGGGCGGCGTCGCGGGGGGCGGTGAGCCACTCGTGGACCTCCCGGTCGCGCTGCACGGCCTTGGCCAGGCCCTCGCCGTCCAGGATGAGGGCAGCGCTCACGCGGCGGCCCCAGCATCGGGGGCAGTGCCGCCGGTGAGCTTGGCCCGCTCGGCAGCCACGGCCTGGAGCCGGTCGAGAGGAACGGCTGAGCCGGGTCAGTGTCCCGGCGATGGCGCCATCCCCGGCCGGGCCCCGTACCGGTGCAGGCGGAGGGCTGTCGGCGGGGTGGACTGGGCGAGGGAGGCCAGGTACGGGGGTGGGAGGGGGACCGGGCCGGTGTGCCAGGGGGTGGGGGGTGTCGGGGGCGGGGTGTGGACGGTGACCGGGCCGGGGGTGGACGGGTGGGTTTCCACTGTCGAGAGGTCCGTGATGATGCCGATGCCCGCCGCCTTGAGGGCGGCCTCCTTGCGGGTCCAGCAGGTCAGGAAGGCGTGCGTGCGGGCCTGAGGGGTCGGGCGTGAGTCGAGGTGGGCCCGTTCGGACGGGGTGAGGGCCTTGGCTGCGGCCTCGGGGGTCCAGGAGCGGGCCTCGTGTTCCACGTCGACGCCGACCGGGTGGTCCGCCACGGCCAGCACGCCGCAGCCCCTGGTGTGGGAGATGCTGATCCACAGGGCGTTGTCCGGGTGGCGGACGTACGGGGGCCCGTGCGCGGCGTCGGCGCAGCCGGGGCAGGGGCGGCGGCCGAACTCGATTTCCGCGGGCGGGACTTCGAGGAGCCGGCCCAGGACGTGGCGGACCGCCGCGCGGTGGGCGACGGCCTCCGCCCCGCGGTCGGCGGGCAGCCGGGCGGCCGCCGTCCGCTCCGCCGCGGTGAGGACCGCCGCGTCCTCGGGGTGGGGGGAGGGGCCGGTGCTGGTCCACCACCAGATGTCCACGGGTGTGCTCCTGGTCACCTTCGCTGCTTCCGTCGGCGTCCGGAGCGGAACCGGACGGGCCCCGTGACTGTAGGAGGCGTGGCGCGGGCCCTGCGAGGGCGCTGGCAGCAATATGCCAGCGGGTGTCAGGGGTGTCACCGTACGCGTTGGTCAGTTCGCCCGGCGGAGCCGTAGGGGGCTCTGCTCGGGCAGCTTCCTGCGAAAGGCGCCGGGCGCGGGAACCGAAACCGGCGCGGCGAATTTCCTGTGGGGTGGCGTGCGTTCATCGGAATTGCTGCAGATGAAGATCGTTCAAAAATCACCCACTGTAGACCGTTGTTGACCGTCCGACTTGAGGACGGCTAGCCTCGGGCTCGGGCGCGGCGGGGTGAGGACGGGGGTAGTGGTTATCAGGAAGACGGAGTCGGTCGATGACGAAGTCGGCCGGGCCTTGCTGGAGGTACAGGGACTCATAGAGGCGGCCAAAAGGGACCGCTCCCGTACGAGTTCCGATCATTCTGTCCGAATGCTGGAATCCGGCGAGGACGTCCTCGGTATTTTCGGTCGTTTGATTGAAAAGGCCCGCCGGAGCGTCGGCGTGACGGTGCAGAGCGCCGGTTCGGAGGCCGCCGCGGTGGCGCTGGCGCTCCTGGGGCACGGCCGCGCCTCGGGCGCCGTGCGGGGCGCCCTGCACGGGGGCGTGCGGGTCAGGCTGCTGTGCTCGCCCGCCGTGGTGCGGGCCCCCGCGTTCCGGGAGGTCCTCGCCGACGGGTCCGGGTGTGTCGTCAGGGTGGCCGAATGCGCCCTGAACGAAGCGGTTTTGACGGACGATTCGATGGCACTCGTCTGGCTCGGCGGCGAAGGCGCCGACCGGAGCGTCTCCCTCGTCCAGGACCCCGCGTCCGTCTCCGCGCTCGCCGGTCTGTTCGGCGCGGTGTGGAACGGGGCGAGGGCCTGGGAGGAGTCCGCGGGCCGGGCCCGCAGCGAGACGGGGCAGCGGATCCTGGAGGCCCTGCGCGACGGCCGCACGGACGAGGCCGCGGCGCGGGAGCTCGCGATTCCGCTGCGTACCTACCGGCGCTACGTCGCCGAAATCATGCGGGAAATGGACGCGAGTTCACGTTTTCAAGCGGGGGCCCGGGCAGTGCGGCTCGGGCTGTTGAAGAACGACGAATAGCGGCGAATGTGTGTGGGGGAGAAGTGACGGGGGAAGGCCTCACCGGCATGTCCGGGGGAGAGGGATTCGACGCGGGGCTCGCGGACGTACGCGAACTCATCGACGAAGCGGTTTCGAAGTACCGGGAGTGGGCCGGCCGCAGCCGTCCCGTCACCCGCGTCGGACCGGATTTCGAGGGGACGAGGGAGGTGGCGCGGGGACTGATCTCCGGCGCCCGGCGCAGCGTGGACGTCGTCATCGCGGCCGAGGCGGAGCTGGCGGTGGAACTGTGCACCGCGCTGTCGAACCTGCTGACCGGTGAACGGTCCACGGTCCGGGTCCGGGTGCTGTGCACGCACGCCACGGCGGGGCAGGAGGCCTTCCGGGACTTCCTGAGGGAGGACCACCCGCTGCGGATCCGGGTGGCGCACGTCCCGTGCCTGGAGATGCTGGTGGTGGACGAGGAGGTCGCGCTCGTGCGGGCGGAGAGCGGCGGCGGCGCCTCCGTGGTCCGCGCGGCCGCCGTGCTCGTGCCCGTGCAGGCGCTCTTCGCGAGCGCCTGGCGCAACGCCGCCCTGCCGGGCGGCGGCATCGGACCGGCCAGCCCGCTGCGGACGGCGTTCGCGGCCGGGATCCTCCAGCAGCTGCACACGGGCAGCACCGACGAGGCGGCGGCCCGCGAACTGGGGGTGTCGGTACGGACCTACCGGCGCCACGTCGCCGAGATCATGGAGGCCCTCGGGACGAAGTCACGTTTCCAGGCGGGGGTCCGCGCCGCCGAGAGCGGGCTGCTGTGCGCGCCGGCCCCGCTGGTACCGGAACAGCGCGGCCACCCCGCCGTCCGGCACCGCCACCCCGAGAAGCTCGCCCGCCCCGACGCCCACCGCGTCCCGCACCGGCGCAGCGTCCAGCCGGCCTAGGGCCTGCCCGACCCTGACCCGCCGGACAGGCCCTAGGCAGCTAACTGCCATTCCCCCGGTTCCCCGCGGGAATGTGCGGGGCCCTACCGGGCGGTACGACACCTTGTGGACAGCACGGCCGTGAAATGTGGTCCGGTCGCGCCGGAATCCCTACCGTGATTCCGGCGCGGTCGAAACCGCGTGCGCGCCGGTCGTCGTTCGTCCCGGCGCGGACATTCCACCGATCGCCGGGGGGACGGCCGATGAATTCTGTACCGACGGGTGGCAGCGGAGACCGGCTCGCGGAATTCCGCGAGCTGCGCGAAAAGGTCCGGCGCGGGCCGGGTGAACAGGCGACCGCCGCCCAGCACGCCAAGGGGAAGCTCACGGCGCGCGAACGCATCGCACTGCTCCTGGACGAAGGCTCCTTCCACGAGGTGGAACCGCTGCGCCGGCACCGGGCCACCGGATTCGGAATGGAGGACAAGAAGCCCTACACCGATGGTGTGATCACCGGCTGGGGAACGGTCGACGGGCGCACCGTATTCACGTACGCCCACGATTTCCGGATATTCGGCGGAGCGCTCGGCGAGGCCCATGCCCAGAAGATCCACAAGATCATGGACATGGCCCTCGCCGCCGGGACCCCGCTCGTCTCCCTCAACGACGGAGCCGGCGCCCGGATCCAGGAGGGCGTCACCGCCCTCGCCGGGTACGGCGGCATCTTCCAGCGCAACACCAGGGCCTCCGGGGTCATCCCGCAGATCTCGGTGATGCTGGGCCCCTGCGCCGGCGGCGCGGCCTACTCCCCGGCCCTCACCGACTTCGTGTTCATGGTCCGTGAGACCTCGCAGATGTTCATCACCGGCCCGGACGTGGTGCGCGCGGTGACCGGCGAGGAGATCAGCCAGAACGGCCTCGGCGGCGCCGACGTCCATTCGAGCGTCTCGGGCGTCTCGCACTTCGCCTACGACGACGAGCAGACCTGCATCGAGGAAGTCCGCTACCTCCTCTCCCTCCTGCCCCGCAACAACCAGGAGCCCCCGCCGGCCGTCACCGGCGGCGACACCGCCGACCGTCGCTGCGAGGCGCTGAACACCCTCGTGCCCGCCGACGGCAACCGCCCGTACGACATGCGCGAGGTGATCGCGGAGATCGTCGACGACGGCGAGTTCCTGGAGGTCCACGAGCGCTGGGCCACCAACGTGCTCTGCGCGCTGGCCCGCGTCGACGGCCACACCGTCGGCATCGTCGCCAACCAGCCGCAGTCGCTCGCCGGCGTCCTGGACATCGACGCCAGCGACAAGGCCGCCCGGTTCGTCCAGCTCTGCGACGCCTTCAACATCCCACTCGTCACCCTGCTCGACGTCCCCGGGTTCCTGCCCGGCGTCGACCAGGAGCACGGCGGCATCATCCGGCACGGCGCCAAGCTGCTCTACGCCTACTGCGCCGCCACCGTGCCCCGCGTCCAGCTGATCCTGCGCAAGGCGTACGGCGGCGCGTACATCGTCATGGACTCCCGCTCCATCGGAGCCGACCTCTCCTTCGCCTGGCCCACCAACGAGATCGCCGTGATGGGTGCCGAGGGCGCGGCGAACGTGATCTTCCGCCGCGAGATCAACGCCGCCGACGACCCCGAGGCGACCCGGGCCCAGAAGATCAAGGAGTACCAGGCCGAGCTGATGCACCCGTACTACGCGGCCGAACGGGGCCTCGTCGACGACGTCATCGACCCCGCCGACACCCGCTCCGTGCTCGCCGCCTCCCTGGCGATGCTGCGCGCCAAGTACGCGGAACAGCCCGACCGCAAGCACGGCAACCCGCCGATGTGACGGGAGGGACACCAGCATGGGACACACCGAACGGGGCGCACCGCTGTTCCGGGTCCTGCGGGGCGAGCCCGGCCCGGAGGAACTGGCCGCGCTGACCGCCGTACTCCTCGCCCGGGCCGCCGGCCCCGGCGCCGACCCGCCGCCCGCCCCCTCGGCCCCCGGCCTCCGGGGCCCGCGCCGCCGGGGCCGGTACACCGCCCCCGGCGCCTGGCGGCGTACCGCCTGACCCCTTTTCCGGAAATCCGCCGGCACTTCCGCGACGTGGCGACCCCGGGCGCCGGCCGACCGGAAAATGCCAGCCGGCCCGCCCCGGAACCCTGCTCTGAGCAGGTCTGGCAGCTAACTGACAGAGCCCTTTCGCGGGGCTCGCCGACTGAATAGATTCGAAAGCGAAGCGGAAGCAAGCCGCGTCATCGTCCGGGCATCCGGACCACCTTCACCACGAATGGGGAATTCCTGTGGCCGCTACGACCGAAGAACGCCGCGAGACCATCAAGGACATCGTCTGCGACATCCTCGAAATCGACCCCGAGGACGTGACCGCCACCAGCCTCTTCAAGGAGGACCACGACGCCGACTCGCTGCGCGCCATCGAGATCCTGGCCTCCCTGGAAAAGGAATTCA
This sequence comes from Streptomyces sp. NPDC001594, assembly GCF_042893675.1. Lineage (NCBI taxonomy): Bacteria > Bacillati > Actinomycetota > Actinomycetes > Kitasatosporales > Streptomycetaceae > Streptomyces > Streptomyces sp. NPDC001594. The sequence continues at coordinate 180,082 of NZ_JBIAVB010000008.1, forward strand.
ACGTCGTCATCAACCAGACCGAACTCGGCCGGATGGTGAACCTGGACGGCGTGTACGAGGTCGTCGCGGAAGCCGCCGACTGGAAGTAGGGCCGGGCGGCGCTGTGACCACGGACGGAACACCTTGGGAACGGCCGGTCCGCCGGCCTCGCGAGATAGCGGGATGAACATGACTGATGTACCGGCGAACAGGGTGGTCATCACCGGACTCGGCGCGGTCTCCAGCATCGGGCTGGGCGCCTCCGAGTTCCTTTCCGGGCTGCGTTCGGGCCGTAGCGCCGCGAAGCCGATCACCGCGTTCGACACCGAGGGCTTCGATCACGCGAACGGCTGCGAGATCGTCGACTTCGACCCCACCCACTGGATCAAGAACCTCGAACCCGAAACCCTGGGCCGGGCCAGCCAGTTCTCGGTGACCGCGGCGCGCATGGCCCTCGACGACGCGGCGCTGGCCGAGGCGGACCTGCGCTCCGGCCGGTGCCTCATCTCCATCGGCACCACCGACGGGGAGTCCCGCGACCTCGACCAGCTCGTCGAGACCGAGGTGCGGCGGGGAGCCGAGCACATGGACCCCACCGTCACCGCCCGGGTGCCCGCCGGCCGGCTCTCGGCCGCCATCGCCCACGAGTTCGCCCTCAGCCGCGTCGAGGCCGTCACCCTGCCAACCGCCTGCGCGGCCGGGAACTACGCCATCGGCTACGGCTTCGACGCGGTCCGCACCGGAGAGGTCGACTACGCCCTCGTCGGCGGCGCCGACGCCCTCTGCCGCAAGACCTTCACCGGCTTCTACCGGCTCGGCACCATCGCCCCGGAGCGCTGCCAGCCCTTCGACATCGACCGCAAGGGCATCCTCACCGGAGAGGGGGCGGGGGTCCTGCTCCTCGAAACCCTCGACTCCGCCCTGGCGCGCGGCGCCCGCATCCACGCCGAGGTGCTCGGGTACGGGCTCAACTGCGACGCCCACCACCCCGTCGCCCCGAACCAGGACAGCGTGGCGCAGTGCATGCAGCTCGCCCTCGACGCGGCCGGGGTGGGGCCCGAGGACGTGGACTTCATCTCCGCCCACGGCACGGGCACCAAGGCCAACGACGTCACCGAAGCCCGCGCCATCCGGCAGGTGTTCGGCGACCGCACCCCCCGGACCGTGTCGATCAAGTCGATGCTGGGCCACAGCATGGGGGCCGCCAGCGCCCTCGCCTCGATCGGCTGCGCGCTCGCCCTCACCGAGGGGTTCATCCCCCCGACGATCAACCACGTCGAGACCGACCCCGAATGCAGCGTGGACTGCGTACCCAACCACGCCATCGACGCCGAGCTCCGGGTCGTCCAGAACAACGGGCTGGCCTTCGGCGGCAACAACTCCGTAGTGATCTTCGGCAAGTACGAGGAGGCCCGGACATGACCCCACGCCCCGCCCCGGCGGAATCCGCCCTGCCCGACCTGGTCTTCACCGGCCTCGGCGCCATCGCCAGCATCGGCACCGGAGTCGACGAGGTCTTCGAGGCCCTGTGCGCCGGCCGCAGCGGACGCGCGGAGCTCCGCGGCTTCGACCGCTCCGGCTTCCGCGCCCAGCACGCCTACGAGATCGACGACCGTCCGGCCCCCGGCACCGACGAGCCGGGACGCGCCACCCGCTGGCTGATCGCGGCCATCGAGGAGGCCGCCCGCGAGGCCGGACTCGGCGAGGACCTCTCCGACGTACCGGTCCTCATCGGCACCGGCCTGCGCGAACTGCGCTCGGCGGAGCTGCGCTGGAGGGACGGCGCCGACTTCGACATGGCGGGCCTGCACTTCGGCACCGCCCTGCGCGAGCGCTTCGGGGCGGTCCGCACGCACACCTTCTCCAACGCCTGCTCCGCCTCCCTCTACGCGCTGGCCCTGGGCTGCGACCTGCTGGCGGCCGGCACCGCCGACACCGTCGTCGTGGCCGGGGTGGACACCCTCACCGAGAGCATGTACGGACTCCTGGACCGGGTCCACATGGAAGCCCCGGACGTACTGCGGCCCTTCGACCGCGACCGCAAGGGCGTCCTCATGGGCGAGGGCGCCGCCGCCGTGGTCCTGCGCCGCGGCGACCGTACGGGCTCCGCGCCCGACGGCACCGCGGTACGCAGTCGGCTGCGCTCGGTGCACGTCAACTGCGACGGCTACCACGTCACCGCCCCCGACCGGGACGGCATCGCGGAAGCCGTCCGCGGCGCCCACCGCGAGGCGGGCGTCAAACCCCAGGACATCGGCCTGGTCATGCTGCACGGCACCGGCACCCTGCTCAACGACGAGGCCGAGGCGGCCGCCATCGGCGACGTCTTCGGACCGGAGGCCGGCACCCCGCTGATGACCGCGGTGAAGTCGATGACCGGGCACACCTCGGGCGGCTCCGGGCTGCTCAGCCTGATCGTCGCGCTCAAGGCCCTGGAGTCGGGCCGGATACCGCCCGTCATCGGGCTGCGGGAACCGATCGACGAGGCGGCCGGCTTCCGGCTCGTCCGGGACCGGGAGACCACCGCGCGGCCGGTCCTCGCCCAGGTCGACGCCTTCGGATTCGGCGGCGTCAACGCGGTCGCCGTGGTGGAAAGGGCGGCACGGTGACCCACTCCCCCAACGGCCGGGACGCGGCCGGGGTTCCGGCCGCCGAGGTCCTGGTGACCGGCATCGGCACCGCCCTGCCCGGCCTCACCGGCCCCGCCGGCCTGCTCGACCCTCGCCCCGCCCGGGAACACCACCCCGTCGACCCCGGCGCCCTGATCGGCCGGCGCGGGCTGCGCTACAAGGACCGGGCCTCCCAGCTCGCCCTCTGCGCCGCCGAGGCCGGCCTGCGCGACGCGGGCCTGCTGGCCGACGGAGCCCTGTCCGTCCCCGCCACCTCCACGGGCGTCGTGGTCAGCTCGAACCTGGGCAACCTCGACACCGTCTGCGAGGTCGCCGACGGCATCAAGGAGCACGGGGTCGCCGGCATCAGCCCGATGGGCCTGCCCAACGCCTCCAGCAACGTCCCCGCCTCCTCCCTCGCCATCCGCCACGGCCTGCGCGGCCCCAACCTGATGGTCTGCAACGGAGCCACCTCCGGCCTCGACGCCGTCCACTGGGCCGCGGTGATGATCCGCGCCGGACGCGCCGACCGGGTCCTCGTGGTCGGCGTCGAGACCGCCAACCGCTACGTCGAGGGACTGCTCGGCCGGCCCTCCGCAGAACTCCTCGACGGGGCCGTCGCCCTGGTCCTGGAACGGGCCTCCGCCGCCGCCGAGCGCGGTACCCCCGGCCTGGCCGTCCTCGGCGCCTACGCCCGGGAGGCCGGGGTGGCGGCCTGCCTGGACCGGCTCCTGGGCGACCGGGCCGACAACCGCCGCGCACCGGCGCTGTGGTTCGTCCCCGAGGGCCACCGGGGGAACGAGGCCGGCGACGTCCCCCGCCACGACCTCACCCACCGCTTCGGCAGCGCCTCCGGCGCCCTCGGCGTCCTGCAGTGCGCGGCCGCCGCCGGCCGGCTCTCCGCCCACGGCGGGGACCACCGGGCCGGGCCCGTACTGGTGACCTCCGGCGGCGACCGCGACGACGCCTCCGCCGGGTTCCTGCTCACCCCCCTGCCGGCCGCCCCGTGACCGGGGGACCCGCGCCGGTGTCCGTACGGCTGCGCCGGCCGGGCCGCGGTACCGGCCCGCTGCGCGTCCTGCTGCTGCACGGTCTGGCCGGCGGCGCCAACGTCTGGGACGCCCTCCTGGAGCACACCGCCGGCTCCCCGCACGAGGTCTGGACCGCCGAACTCCCCTGGCGGGCCGAAGGGGTGCCGGGCTGGACCGGGCACTCCCCGGCCCACTGGGTCCGGCAGGCGGCGGACCGGGTACCGGGCGGCCCGGACGTGGTGATCGCCCACTCGTTCGGGGCCAACGCCCTCCTCGCCCTGCTCGACGAGGAGCAGGAGGGCGGCCCCGCCCCACGGCCCCGCGCCGTGGTGCTGGTCTCGCCCTTCTACCGGCCCCGGCCCGAGGACTTCGGCTGGGAGGCGATCTCGTACTACCTGAACGACTTCGACCGCATCCTCGCCGACGGCCTGCGGGTCCGCTCCGGCGGCCGCCTCCCGGACGACCTGCGCCGGGAGATGGCGCTCAAGGTGCGCGACCGGATCGGCCCGTACGGCTGGGTGAGCTTCTTCGACACCTACCTGCGGACCCCCGACCTGCGCACCGACCGCATGACCATGCCCTGCCTGATCGTCGGCGGCGAACGGGACTTCGCGTCCTTCCCCGCCGACAGCGAGGCCCTGTGCGCGGCACTGCCCTACGCGAAGGCCGAGATCCTGCCCGGCTGCGGGCACTTCGCGATGACCGAACGGACGGCGGAGTTCGCCCGCCTGACGGAGGACTTCCTCCAGTCCGTCGCCTGACGACGCCCGCTGCGCCCGCGCCGCCCGCCGACCCGCAACCGAACCGCCGACAAGGACAAGGAAGCGACCGACATGACCACCCACGCCGAAACGGCCGTCAAGTACCTGCTGGGGACGGAGACCACCGTCCGGGTGCGCCCCCGCTTCGAGGGCTCCAACATCAACACCTGGATCGGCTTCAAGCACGTCAACTACCTCGTCGAGGAAGCGGTCCTGGAGCACTTCCGCAGCGCCGGACTGCCCTCCCGGGAGCTGTTCGAGGAGTACGGCCTCGGCCTCGACGTCGTCGACCTCGACACCCGCATCCTGCACGCCTTCCACCAGGACGACGAGGCCCGCGCCGTCGTCGTCCCGACCACCCGGGACGAGGACACCCGCTTCCGCTTCTCCGTCACCCTGTACGTCGAGCGCGAAGGCAAGGAGCTGAAGGCCGTCACCTCCAAGGCCGAGGTCTCCCTGCGCGCCGACGACTACCTCGCCCCGCTCGCCCACCCCCGGGAACTCGCCCGCTTCACGGTGGAGCGCCTCGGCGACGCCACCGGGCGCGGCCCCTGGGACGGCAAGGAGACGGCCGTCGCCGACAACACCGCCCTGGCCGCCGGCCGCGGCACCACCGGCGCGGACCCGGTGCTGGAGCAGCTGCTCGCCGGAGAGAACGCCTTCGGCTGGAAGTGGCGGATCCCCTACCCGTACTGCCACTTCAACGAGCGCCTCGCGCTGTCGGGCTACCTGCGCCAGGTCGAGGAGGTCGTCGACCTGTTCCTCGCCGACCGCGGCATCTCGATCAAGACGCTGCTGGACGACCGCAAGTGGATCCCCGTGGTGCCCCGCTCGCGGGTCACCTTCCTGGACGAGGCCCTGATGGAGGAGGACCTGTACACGGTCTTCACCGTCGAGGAGGTCTTCAAGGACTTCACCTACACGGCCCGCACCGACTTCTACGTGGTGCGCGACGGGCGCCTCGTCCAGACCGCCACCGGCCGGATCACCCACGGCTACGCGGTGTTCGAGAACCGCCGCGACTGGAGCCTGGTCGGCTTCGACGAGCGGGTCGTGCGCGCGCTGAACGGCGGCCTCCCGCAGGCCTGACCCCCCCTGCCCCTTTCCGTCCCCCGCATCCCGGAGGAGACCCCGATGGAAGAAGTGCTGATCACAGGTCTGGGCGCGGTCTCGCACCTCGGCTCCGGCGCCGATGCCCTCTGGCAGGGCCTGATGCGGGCGCGCAGCCACCCCGAGCCGGCGGCCGACCCGCACGCCAGGATGGACGTCCCGCTGATGTACTCCGTCCCGGGAACGCCGGAGCCGGACGGGCCCGCCGAGGGCCCCAGCCCCGCCGCGCGCTTCGCCGTCGAGGCGGCCCGGCAGGCGCTGGCGGACTCCGCCCTCGGCGAGGTGGCGCCGGAGCGGGTCGCGGTGGTCATCGGCACCGGCATGGGCGACGCGACCCTGCACGAGCGGTGGCGGGCGGAGGGGCACCCGCCGGGCGGGGAGTGGGCCCCGGTCTTCTCCGTGGCCTCCGCCCTCGGCGAGTGGCTCGGCGCCGAAGGACCCAACACCAGCATCAGCAACGCCTGCGCCGCGAGCGGATTCGGCATCTCGGCCGCCGCCGAGCTGATCCGTACGGGCGCCGCCGACGTGGTGCTTGCAGGGGGAGCGGAGGCCTACTCCCGGGTGGCGCTGGCCTGCTTCAACCGGCTGGGCGCCGTCGACCCGGAGCGGTGCCGGCCCTTCGACGCGGGCCGGCGCGGCACCGTCTTCGGGGAGGGCGCCGGGGTCCTCGTGCTGGAGTCCGCCGCGCACGCCGAGGCCCGCCGGGCCCCGCGCGTGTACGCACGGCTCGCGGGCGAGGGATGGAGCTGCGACGCCCACCACGCGACCGCGCCGGAACCCGGCGGCACGCAGATCGTGCGCGCCATGCGCGAGGCGCTGGAGCGGGCCGGGGCGGGCGCCGGCGAGGTCGGCTGCGTGGTGCCCCACGGCACCGGCACCGAACTCAACGACGCCGTCGAGAGCCGCGCCCTGCACGAGGTGCTCGGCGCGGCGGCCGGCCACACCCCGCTGTACAGCCTCAAGGCCCTGGTGGGGCACACCGGCGGGGCCGCCGCCTCCCTCGCCGCCGTGGCCGCCGCGCTGGTCCTGCACCACCGCACCGTGCCGCCGAACCGCCCCGTCGAGGAGCGGGACCCGGACTGCGACGTGCTGCTGCCCGTCGAGCCGGCGCCCCTGCGGGGACGCTTCGCCCTGGTCAACGCCTACGCGTTCGGCGGCAACAACGTATCCCTCGTCCTCCAGGAGGCCCGCGCATGACCACCCCCCCGTCCACGGCGTACCGGGACGCGCCGCTGGTGGTGTCGGGCATCGGCGTGGTGACCCCCCGGGGCGACCGCCCGGTGGAAGCCGCCCGCAGCGCCCGCCCGGCCGCGGCGGCGCAGGCCGGCGACTGGTTCGACCACCGCGCCCGGCTGGGACCGCGCGGCTACAAGTACCTGCCCGCCGCCTCCCAGTACTTCCTGGCCGCCGCCAAGGAGGCCCTGGCCGACGCCCGGGACGAACCGGAGCACTGGCCCGCCGAGCTGCGCGGGGCCGCGGTGGGGACCAACAGCTCGGCCGCCGCCCTGCACGAGGCCATGGACCGGACCGTGCTCGCCGAGGGCGCCGCGGCGCTGAGCCCCGTCACCGCGCCCTACTTCTCCATCAACCTCTTCGGCAGCCGGCTGGCCACCGAACACGGGCTCAAGGCCTTCAACCTCACCGTCACCTCGCCGCGCGTCGCCGGCCTGGAATCCCTGGAGACCGGCGCCCGGGCCGTCGCCGCCGGCCGGGCCGCCTGGCTGCTCGCCGGGGCCACCGAGGAGGCCCTCGACCCCGCGCACGCCGGGCACGCCGACTCCGAACGGGGCGCCGTCGCGCTCGTCCTGGAGCCGCTGGAGTCCGTCCGGGCGCGCGGCGGCCGGGCCTACGGGCACTGCCGGGTCCGGAGCCTGTTCCTGCCGCCGCGCACCGCCGCCGCGGGCCGGGGCGCGCAGCGGGCCCGGCAGCTGATCGACGCCGCCCTGACCGCATGGGGGGCCGGCCCGGCCGGCGCCGCGCGGGTGATCGCCGTACTGGACGGCTCGCCCGTCGGACGCGCCGTGGCCCAGGCCCTCGGCCCGGGCGCCGAGACGGTCCCGGCGGGCGCGGGAGCCCTGGAGCCCCTGCTGCAGGCGGCGGGCGCGCTGGCCGCGCTGCCCGGCCCGGTCCTCGTCGTCACCGCGGCGGCGCAGGGCAACCTCGCCCTCGCCCTGCTCACCCCGGCGCAGGACGCACCCGCCGGACCGGCTCAGGCGGCCGTCCCCGCGGCCCCCGCCGCCTGAACACGACGCACCCCGCGTACCACCAGCACGAAGAAGAGAGGGAGTTCATGACGACGTCACTCGAGGGTTCCTGGTGCCTCGTTCTCGGCGCCTCCAGCGGGATAGGCCTGGCCAACGCCCGGGCCCTGGCCCGCGAGGGGGCCCACGTCCTCGGCGTCCACTTCGACACCGCCGAGGGACAGGAGAAGGCCGAGGCGGCCGTCGAGGAGCTGCGCTCCACCGGGGTACGGGCCCACTTCTTCAACGCCAACGCGGCCTCCCCGGCCACCCGCGGCGAGCTGGTGCCCCGGTTCGCCGAGCTGACGGGCGGCGCGCCGCTGCGGGTCGTCCTGCACTCCCTGGCCTTCGGCACCCTGCTGCCCTACCTGCCGGCGGACGGCGGACCCGCCCTGACGGCCCGCCAGATGGACATGACGCTCAACGTGATGGCCCACTCCCTCGTCTACTGGACCCAGAGCCTCGACGCGGCCGGACTGCTGGGCGCGGGCTCGAAGATCTTCGCGATGACCAGCGCCGGCGACCAGCGGGTGACCGCCCACTACGGCGCCGTCTCGGCGGCCAAGTGCGCCCTCGAATCGCACGTCCGCCAGCTCGCCCTCGAACTCGCGCCGCAGGGCGTCTCCGTCAACTCCCTGCGCGCCGGCGTGACCGTCACCCCCTCGCTGGAGCGCATCCCCGAACACGAGAGGCTGGTCGAACTCGCCGCCCGCAGCAACCCGCACGGCCGCCTCACCCGCCCCGAGGACGTCGCCGACGCCGTCGTCGCGCTGGCCCGCACCGACTCCTCCTGGATCACCGGCAACGTCATCGGCGTCGACGGCGGCGAGGCGCTGACCACCTGATGCGCACCCGACCCTCCGCCCCCGGCCAGGGGCACCGCCCGCCCGGCCGCCGCTCCCCGCGCGCGCTGCTGTCCGCCGTGTCCGCCCTCGCCACCGGGGCCGCACTCGCCGCCCGGCACGCCCACGAGCTGTACCACCCGCCCGCCGCCCGCCCCGGCCGGACCCCCGCCCACAAGGGCCTGCCCGTCCGCTCCCTGTCGGTGACCACCACCCGCGACCGGGTGACCCTCGACGCGTGGGTCGTACCCGGGCGCGGACCGCACACGGTGGTGATCTGCCACGGCATGGGCCGCACCAAGTCCAGCGTCCTCGGCCACATCGCCCTGCTGCACGAAGCGGGCCACCACGTGGTCGCGTACGACATGCGCAACCACGGCGAGAGCGGCCGCGACCGCAAGTACGGCAGCATGTCCGAGCGCTACACCGGCGACCTCGCCGACGTGATCGCGGCCGTGCGCCGGGACCCCGAGGTAGGCGCCGGGGAACTCGCGCTGATCGGCTTCTCGTTCTCCACCTGGGTCTCCCTGCACGTGCTGCGCCGCATCGGCACCCCGGTCGCCGCCGTCGTCTGCGACAGCGGCCCCATGTCCGACACCGCCGCCGGCCTGCGCGACTTCGCCGGCCTGCGCCGGTCCCAGCTGCCCGAACCGGTGCGGACGGGCGCCGCCTACACCCTCTACCGCCGCCTCTTCTCCCGGATCTGCATGCACATGCTGGCCGTGCGGAACTGGCCCCCGGACCTCGCCGGGCTCCCCACCCGGCTGATGTTCATCGCCGGAGCCCAGGACCCCGTCATCGCCGAGGCCCAGATCATGGGCGTCGCCGACCGCTACCCCGACGCCGAACGCTGGACCGCGCCCCAGGCCATGCACATGAACGCCCTGCGCTTCGACGCGGCCGAATACCGTGCGCGCGTCCTCGGCTTCCTGGAGGCCTCCTTCGAGGCCGCCGCCGACCGCAGGAAGGAGGCGGTCCGCCATGGCTGAGTACCTCCTCGTGGAATCCCAGGGCGGCTACGCCGGACCCGGCGCCGAGGCCTTCCTCGGTGACGCCGTCCGGCTGGCCCGCGCCGGGCACGGCGTGGCCGTGCTGCTGATCGAGAACGGGGTCACCGAGGGCCTCGCCGCCGCCGGACCGGCCGTCGGCCGGGTGCTGGCGGCCGGCGGCGAGGTCTGGGCGGACGCCTTCTCGCTGGACCAGCGCGCCCTGTCCGCGCGGCGGCTCGCGCCCGGGGTCCGGGCGGTGGAGATGGACGAGGTCGCCGAGCGGCTGCTGCGGCCCGAGGTGCGGGGAGTGTGGCACTGACATGGCCAACCCCCTGCCGCGCGCGGACCTACTGATCGCGATCATGGGCGCCCCGCACACCGGTGACCTGGTCACCTCCGCCTTCCGGCTCTCCCAGGCCCTCCTCGCCCGGGGCGCCCGCGTCCACCTGTGGACCTGCGGCCACGCCACGGGCCTCACCCGGCAGGCCCTGGGCACCGGCAAACCGCGCAACGTCGTGGACTGGGCCCGGGAGTACCCGACGACGGCCGCCCTGGCCGCCGAACTGCTGGCGGCCTTCCCCACCACCCTGCACTGGTACGCGTGCCGGTTCTGCAGCCAGGAGCGCGGCGCCGACGCCCACATCCCGGGGATCCGGCTGCGCGCCCCGTTCAAGTTCACCGAACACCTCGACGCCGCCGACAAGGCCTTCTTCCTGGGGGTGTGCTGACCGTGGCACCACAGCCCACCACCGGGCGCCGGCTGCTGGTCGTCGAACGGGCCTACCGCGGCTCGGTCGAGACCCAGTTCGCCGACGTGCTCTACCTGGCCCGCGAACTGAACCGGCAGCAGGGCGGCCTGGACGTCCTGCTGCGCGGCCTCGCCGTCACCTTCGCCACCGCCGCCGACGACGACGCCCCGGCGCGGACCGTCCGCATCGGCCGCATCGACCTCGACACCCTCCCCGACCCGCGCGCCTCCCTGCGCACGCTGCTGGCCGAAGGCGCCGGCGTCTGGGCCGAGGAGGCCGACCTGGCCGGCCTCGGAACGGCCCCGGACCGGCTGCTCCCGGGGGTCCGCCGGGCCCGCCCCGACAGCCGCCCGGACTGGTCCGCCTACCAGGGCGTGCACTTCCTGTGACCACCCCCGCGGCCGTGACCGCGACCGGCGGGCCCAGGCCCGTACGCCCCACCGAAGCCACCGAAGGAGCACCGCGACCCATGGAAACCGCCACCGCCCGCCGAGGGCCGCTCATCACCGCCTGGTCGGCCGTCTCGCCGTACGGGCTGGAGCGCCCGGAGTTCACCGCCGGCATCACCGCCGGGCGCAGCGCGGCGGCCGCACTGGACCGGAGCGTCTGGGACGGCCCCGTCGACACCGCCTGCCTGGTGCCCGGCTTCGACAGCAAGGCCGTGCTGGGCCGCAAGGGCACCCGCTCCATGGACCGGGTGACCGGCCTCGCCGTCACCGCCGTCGGCCGGCTCCTCCAGGACCCCGACGGAGCGCGCATCCCCGGCGTCGGCGAGGACGCCGGACTGGTCCTCGGCACCAACACCGGCAGCGCCCAGAGCATGATGGACTTCACCCGCGACTCCGTGGTCCAGGAGAAGCCCTTCTACGTGGACCCGATGCGCTTCCCCAACACGGTGATGAACTGCGCCGCCGGCCAGTGCGCCATCTGGCACAAGCTCAAGGGCCCCAACACCACCGTCGCGGGCGGCCGGGCCTCCGGGCTCCTCGCCCTCAACTACGCCCTGCGGCTGCAGAAGTCCGGGCACACCAGGACCGTGCTGTGCGGGGCGGTCGAGGAGTTCTCCCCGGCCCGGGCCTGGCTGGAGTTCCACACCCGCAGGCCCGACGAGGCCGACGGGATCCTCGGCGAGGGCGCCGCGGTACTGCTCCTGGAGTCCGCCGAGGCCGCCGCCGAGCACGGCCGGCCCGGCCTGGCCGAGGTGCTCGCCCTCGAGTTCGGCGTCTTCCACACCGACGCCCAGGTCGCCCCCGTCCTCGCCGACAGCGTCCGCCGCGCCCTGGACCGGGCCGGAGTACAGGTGCGGGAGGTCGCCCTCGTCGCCGACTCCCGGGCCCACGGCGTCCGCGGCGCCGCCGAACGCGAAGCCCTCGCGGCGGTGTTCGCGGACCACGAGCCCGAACGCGTCCCCGGAGCCGAGCTGATCGGCGACACCCACGCCGCCTCCGCGTCCTTCCAGACCGCCGCCCTGCTCGCCACCGCCGAGGGCCGTCCCGGCCTGGCCGGCTCCGTCGGCCTGATCACCTCGGTGGACCGCGACGGCGTGGTCGGCTGCGCCGTCCTGCGCCTGCGCTGACCGACCGACCGAACCGCCGCACCCCAACCGTCCGAAGCACACCAAGGAGAAACACATGTCCGAGACCACCGCTCCCGCCGTCCTCGAACTCGAGAACCTGCGCCGCACCGTCGCCGACGTCCTCGACGTCGAGGAGGCCGAACTGACCGACGAGGCCGACTTCGTGAACGACCTCGGGGTCGACTCCCTGATGGCCCTGGAGGTCATGGTCGTCCTGGAGAAGAAGTACGCCGTCAAGCTCGGCGAGTCCGAACTCAAGGAGGTCACCTGCCTGCGCAAGGCGTACGACCTGCTCGACGCCAAGCTGACGGCCGCCTGATGGCGGCTCCCGCCGCCGGCCCCGTACGCGCCGTCCCGCTCCTCGACCGGGACGGCGCCGACGGCGCCCCGCGCACCACGGTCCGCATCGACGCGGACGAACGGGTCTTCCCCGGCCACTACCCCGGCTTCCCCATCTTCCCCGGCGTGTGCGTCGTCGAACTGGTCCACCGCAGCGCACTGGCCACCGCCCCCGCACCCGGCGCCCGCCTCACGCTCCGCGCCGTCGAGTCCACCCGCTTCCTCAGCCCCGTCTTCCCCGGCGACCGCCTCACGATCGAACTGAAGTGGACGCCCCGCGACGGGCACTGGCGCTGCGAGGCGGTCGCCGCCACCGACCGGGGCCGCGCCGCGACGGTCCGGCTGCGCTTCACCGAAGGGAGCACCCCGTGCTGACCACCACCGGGATCAAGCGGGTGCTGCCGCACCGCTACCCCATGCTGCTGGTGGACCGGGTGACCGAACTGGTCCCCGAGGAACGCCTCACCGCCCTCAAGGCGGTCACCTGCAACGAACCCTGGTACGAGGGGCTCGCCGAGGACGCGGACGACGAGGGGCACGGCTATCCGCAGACCCTGCTCGTCGAGTCCTGGTGCCAGGCGGCCGGCGTGCTGGCCGCGTGGGACACGCCCAACCCGGACGTGCTGTCGGGCCAGGTGATGCTCTTCGGCAGCATCTCCGACGTCGTCCTGCACCGGCCCGTGTACCCCGGCGACGTACTGGAGCACCGGGTCCGGCTGGTCCGGGCCCTCAGCGACACCGTGATCTTCGAGGGCGAGGCCCTGGTCGGCGGCGAGACCGTCATGGAGGTCGGACGGGTGGTCATGGCCATGCGCCCGGCCGCCGAGCTGACCGGAGCCCGCGAACAGAGCCCGGCGGCCCGTCCCGCCGGCGTGCAGTGAGGAGTACGCACATGTCGGACAACACGCCCAAGGTCGCCCTGGTCACCGGCGGCACCCGCGGCATCGGACGGGCCACCGTCCTGCGCCTCGCCCGCGACGGCCACGACGTGGCCTTCTGCTACGCCTCGCGGCCGGACGCCGCCGCCGAACTGGAGAAGGAGGCCGCCGAACTGGGGGTCCGGGTCCACGGGCACCAGGCGGACGTCTCCGACCCGGACGCGGTACGGGCCCTGGTCGCCGGGGTCGAGGACCGGCTCGGCGGCATCGACGTCGTGGTGACCTCGGCCGGCATCGTCCGCGACCAGCCGCTGCTGATGATGGCGGACGAGGACTGGCAGCAGGTGCTCCGCGTCAACCTGGACGGCACCTACCACGTCTGCCGCTCGGTGGTCTTCGAGATGATGAAGCGCAAGAGCGGCTGCATCGTCAACATCTCCTCGGTCGCGGGGGTCTACGGGCACGCCACCCAGACCAACTACTCCGCGTCCAAGGCGGGCATCATCGGCTTCACCAAGGCCCTCGCCAAGGAGGTCGGCCCCTACGGCATCCGGGCCAACGCCGTCGCCCCCGGGTTCATCGAGACCGACATGACCGCCGGGCTGTCCGGCAAGGTCAGGGAGAAGGCGCTGCGCGGCATCCCGCTGCGCAGGCTGGGCCGTCCCGAGGAGGTCGCGGACACGGTCGCGTACCTGGTCGGGGCCGAGTACGTGACCGGCTCGGTGCTGCAGATCGACGGGGGCCTCGTTGTCTGAGGCAGGCCCGTCACCCAGGGCGCGCGGGCAGACCCCGCCGCGCTTCTACTTCTCCCTGCGCAGCCCGTACTCCTGGCTCGCCCACCAGGACCTGCTCGCCCACCACCCGGACGTGGTGGAACGGCTCGAATGGCGGCCGTTCTGGGAGCCGGACGAGGAGAGCGCCCGGGCCCTGCAAGCCTCCGGCGGCCGCTTCCCGTACGTGGCCATGTCCCGCGAGAAGCACCTGTACATCCTCCAGGACGTCCGGCGGCTGACCCGCGAGCGCGGGCTGGAGCCGACCTGGCCGGTGGACCGCGAGCCCTGCTGGGAGGTCCCGCACCTGGCCTGGCTGGTGGCTCAGGACGCGGGACGCGGACCGGAGTTCGTCGGCCGGGTCTACCGGGCGCGCTGGCAGGAGGGGCGCGACGTCTGCGACCCCTCGGTGATCGGCGAGCTCGGCGCGGAGCTGGGCCTGCCCGCCGAGCGGCTGGCCGGCGCCGCCCGTGACCCGGAGCTGCGCCGGCGCGGGGTGTCGGCGCTCCTCGACGTCTGGCGGGACGGGGTGTTCGGCGTCCCCTTTCTCATCGACGGACACGACAAATTCTGGGGAACGGACCGGATATCCGATTTCGCCCGCTCGGTTCGCGGGCGGGCGGCGGAGGGCGGGAATCGGAAAAGCGTGAAATCCGGTTCTCCGAACGCCCCGGCGGATACCGTGGCCAGGTCGGCTGACGGGGGTCACGCCGGCGGCTGCGGCTGAAGCGAACGGTCCGGACGGCCGCACCACGGTATTCACCGGGAGGGAATTCACATGCAGGCAAGAGGCAACGGGACGGAAATACGAGAAAGCGCGGCGACGGAAAGCGGATCCTCCAAACCGCCCCGTCGCGGCGGCCTCGTGGGCGGTCTCCTCCCGGCCCTGGCGGTGCCCGCGGCGCCGGTGTACGGGGCGCTGCTCTCGTACCTCGTCTACCACCCGCCCCGCCGCCCCCACCACAAGCACCCGCGGGACTTCGGCCTGCCGCTGGAGGAGGTCTCCGTCCCCCTCCCCGGCGGCAGCCGCACCCTCCACGTCTGGCTCTGCCGCGGGGGCGCCGACCGGGTCGTGGTGATCGGCCACGGCATCGGCCTGAGCAAGTCGGCGAGCCTGGCCCAGGCGGCCTTCCTGCACGAAGCGGGGTACACCGTCGCCCTGTTCGACCACCGCAACCACGGGCTCAGCGACTCCGACAAGGCCTTCTGGGGGCTCAGCGAGCGCCACACCGACGACGTGGTGGCCGTCGTCGACCACCTGCGGGGGAGCGACGGGTACCAGGACGCGCGGTTCGCGGTCTTCGGTTTCTCCTTCTCCACCTTCCCCTCGCTCTACCTGCTGCGGCGCCCGGACCTCCCGGTGGACGCGATCGTCTGCGACAGCGGCCCCGCGCTCGAACTGGAGCCGCTGTTCCGCAACTTCCTGCGCGCCAAGGGGCTCCCGGTACCGCGCCCGCTGCGCTCGGGCCCCTCCTGGGCGGTGCTGACGGCGGTGTTCTCCCGGCTGGGCACGGCCATGCTGCGGGCCCAGTGGCCGCCGCCGGCCGAGGGCGCCTACATGGACACCCCCGTGCTGATCCTGGCCGGGGAGGACGACAGCATCATCCCCGTCGAGGGGGCGCGGGCCCTCGCGGCCCGCTACCCGCGGGCGGAGATCGAGGTCCTGCCGGGTACGGAACACCTCCAGGGGATGAAGACCGACCCCGACCGGTACCGCACGGCGGTCCTGGACTTCCTCAAGCGGGCGTTGGGGTAGCGGCCGCCGTGGGAGACCCTCGCGTATGGGGGGCGACGCCCGGGGAACGGGGCGCCGCCTACCCCTGTGACGACCTGCTCGGCCCCTCGGCCGAGCCCTGGCTGCGAGCCGTGACCGTACGGGCGCCGGCCCCCGTGGTCTTCCGCTGGCTGTGCCAGCTGAAGGTGGCCCCGTACAGCTACGACAGCCTGGACAACTTCGGCCGCCGCAGCCCCCGCACGCTCACCCCGGGGGCGGAGCGGCTGGAGACCGGGCAACGGGTCATGACCATCTTCGAACTCGTCGGCTTCGAACCGGACCGCCACCTCACCCTGCTGCTCACCACCCCCTGGGCGGTCCGGGCCTTCGGGGAGTTCGCGATCACCTACCGGGCGGACCCGGTGGACGCGCGGACCACCCGGCTCGTCGTCAAGCTGATGGTGGGCCGCCGCCCCGGCCGCCTCGGGGCCGCCCGGCTCCGGATCATGGCCCGCGGCGACCTGTTCATGATGCGCCGCCAGCTCGCCACCCTGGGGGCCCTCGCCGAGCGGACAGCGGCGGCGCGGAAAGGGCCCGTTGGCAGCTAACTGCCAGTAGGGCGCGATCAATTGACCCTCCTCCGGGCCGCCCTGGACGATCGGTCGCGGGCCGGCCTCCCGGCTCCTCCCCGATCGCATCGAGAGGTCGCATCCCCGTGGTTCAGCAGCTTGCCGGGCAGGAGCCGGAGCAGTCCGCGCCCGACGCCCCCCGGATCCCGGCGGGGCGTCGGCGCCTGGCCCTCGCCGTACTGGTGCTCGCGCAGCTGACGGTCTGGCTGGACAACACCATCCTCAACGTGGCCCTCAAGACCCTCGCCGACCCGCGGGAGGGGCTGGGCGCCAGCACCAACCAGCTCCAGTGGAGCATCAGCTCCTACACGCTGATCTTCGCCGTGATGCTGTTCAGCGGCGGGGTCCTCGGCGACCGGTACGGCCACCGCCGGATGCTGCTCGTGGGAACGGCGGTCTTCGCCGCCTCGTCCCTGTGGGCGGGCCTCAGCGGGGGACCCGGCGAACTGATCACCGCACGCGGGGCCATGGGCGTCGGCAGCGCGCTGATCATGCCCGCCACCCTCTCCCTGATCTCGGCCGTGTTCGACGCCCGTGAGCGGGCCATGGCCATCGCCGTCTGGTCCGGCTCCAGCGGACTGGCCATCGCGGCCGGCCCGCTGGTCGGCGGGGCGCTGCTGGAGCGCTTCTGGTGGGGGTCGGTCTTCCTGGTCAACCTGCCGCTGGCGGCCGTCACGGTCCTCGGCGCGGTCCTCCTGCTGCCGGCGGCGCGGAGCACGAGCCGCACCGGGCTGGACCCGCTGGGCGTCCTGCTGTCCACCGTCGGCCTGCTGGCGGTCGTCTACGGCCTGATCGAGGGCGGCCACCGCAACGCATGGACCGATCCCGCCGTCCTCGCCCCGATCGCGGGCGGCGCGGTCGTGCTGGTGGTCTTCGTCCTGGTCGAGCTGCGGGTGAGCACCCCCAGCCTCGACGTGCGCCTCTTCCGCAACGCCCGCTTCTCCGGGGCGACCGTCTCGGTGATGCTGACCTACTTCAGCCTCTCCGGGTCGATGTTCTACACCGCCTTCTACCTCCAGGGCGTCCGGGGCCAGACCCCGTTCGAGGCGGGGCTGAACCTGGTGCCGGTGGCGGCCGGCGTCCTGACGGGCGCGCCCCTGTCGGCCGGCCTGGTCCGCCGCTTCGGCCTCGGTCCGGTGGTGGGCCCGGCCATGCTGGTCGCCGCCGGCACCTTCCTGGCGTACACGGGCATCGGGACGGGAACCCCGATGGCCTGGTTCTGGCTGCTGCTGTTCGTCCAGGGCGCCGCGATGGGCGCCGCCATGGCGCCGACCACCGAGGCGGTGATGGCGGTCCTGCCGCCGGAGCGGACCGGTGCGGGGTCGGCCGTGAACAACTCCATGCGTCAGATCGGCGGCGTCCTGGGCGTCGCCGTCCTGGGCTCCCTCCTCACCACCACCTACCGCGCGCAGATCGAACCCGCCCTGGCCCCGCTGCCCGCCCCCGTGTCCCGGGCGGCGGGTGCCTCGGCGGAGGCGACCCGCCAGCTCGCCGCCCGGCTCTCCCGCCCGGACCTCGGGGCGGCGGCCGACGACGGTTTCGTCCACGCGATGCACGTCGCCTCGGTCCTGGGCGGGGCCGTGGCCGCGGCGGGCGCGGTGGTGGTCCTGCTGGCCTTCCGCCGCGGGAAGGGATCCGGCACGATGCGGTGATGATCACTTCGCCCGTCCCGCCCGTCCCGCCCGTCCCGCCCGTCCCGCCCGTCCCGCCCGTCGTCCCCGCAGGCCGCCTGGCCGCCATGGAACAGCCCGTGCTCCCGCTCCCCGGCGGCCTGGAGCTGCGGCCGTGGGAGGCGGGCGACGCCGGCGTGCTGGTGGCCGCGGCCCGGGAGCCGGCCATCCGGCAGTGGAACCGGCTCGTGGTCGCGTCCGAGGAGGAGGCGCGCCTGCGGATCGGGCGGATGCACGAGCGCCGGCGCAACGAGCAGAGCGTGCTGTGGGCGCTGGCCCGGCCCGGCGGCGGTGGGGCCGTGGGCCTGATCGGCTGGGGCGACGTCGACCTGGCCGGCGGGAGCGCCGAGATCGTGTACTGGATCCTGCCCGAGGGGCGCGGCCGCGGGGCGGTGGCCGAGGCCGTGGAGCGGGTCAGCCGGTGGGCGTTCGACGACCTCGGGCTGCACCGGCTCCGGCTGTGCCACGCGGTGGCCAACACGGCCTCGTGCCGGGTGGCGCAGAAGACCGGCTTCCTCCTGGAGGGGACGATGCGCAGCGCCCTGCTGCACGAGGACGGCTGGCACGACGAGCACCTGCACGCCCTGGTCCAGGGCGACGTCCGAGGCCCGGGAAGCGGCAGGCCCGGCGGTGGCCGTGGCCTCACACCGGCAGACCCGTCGGCTCCTTGATCCGCTTCATGATGATCTGCGAGTTGACCTCCGTCACCCCGGAAAGGGCCGTCAGCCGCTCGATCCACAGGCGTTCGTACGCCCGGAGGTCGCCCACCGCGATGCGCAGCAGGCAGCCCGGGCTCCCGAACAGGCGGTAGGCCTCGATCACGTCGGGGATGTCCTGGAGGGCCGCCTCGAAGGCCTCGACGGCCTCCCGGTCGCGGCGGACCTCCACCGACACCAGCACCTCGAAGCCCCGGCCCACCGCCTCGGGGTCGATCACCGCGCGGTACCCCTGGATCACCCCGTCCTGCTCCAGCTGCCGCACCCGGCGCATGCACGGGGACGGGGTCAGCCCCACGCGCTGGGCCAGCTCCTGGTTGCTGAGCCTTCCGTCGCGCTGAAGCTCGCGCAAGATTTCACGATCAATGGCGTCCATCGCGCAATTATCCCCCACGATTTCACAGGCTGGACCGCCAACGCGCAATCGCATTGCGCGTAGATCTCACTATCATTGCCCTTTCCAGAAAATTCGTGCGAGCCCCGCTCGGGGGTCCAGACAGAGTCAGGGAAGGGTGGCCATGGGGCGCATCGTCGTCATCAGCACCGGCGGGACGATAGCCAGCCGGTGGACGGGCTCGGGCTTCGCCGCCGAGGCCGACGGCCGCGAGGTCATGGCCACCGCGCCGCTGCCCGAGGGCATCACCGTCGAGGTCGTCGACCTGTTCAGCGTGAACAGCCCCCGCCTGACCACCGCCCACCAGCTCACCCTGCTGCGCACCGTCCACGAGGTCCTCGCCGACCCGGCCGTCGACGGCATCGTCGTCACCCACGGCACGGACACCCTGGAGGAGTCCGCCTTCCTGGTCGACCTGCACCACCACGACCCCCGCAGCGTCGTGTTCACCGGCTCGCAGCTGCCCATGGGCTCCACCGAGGGCGACGGCCCCGGCAACCTGTACGACGCCCTGCTCACCGCGGCGACCACGCGCGGGCTCGGCGTCCTGGTCGCCTTCGCCGGCCGCGTCCACGCCGCCCGCGGCACCATGAAGACCCAGGCCGTGGCCCTGGACGCGTTCGCGGACCCCTCGCGCGAACTCCTCGGCAAGATCGGCTTCGGCAAGGTCACCGTCCTGCGCCACCCGCGGCGCCCGCAGCCCCTCTCCCTCCCGGCGATGCCGGAGCTCCCGCCGCGCGTGGACATGGTGATGCACCACGCCGACGGCGACCCGGTGCTCCTGAACGCCGCCGTGGCGGCCGGCGCCCGGGGCATCGTCCTCGTCGGCACCGGCGCGGGCAACGCCACCCCCGAGATCGTCGAAGCGGTGCGGCAGGCCGTGGCCCGCGGCGTGCTCGTCGCCCTGACCACCCGCGTCCCGGCCGGCCCGGTCACCGAGATCTACACCCACGGCGGCGCGGTCGACCTGGTCGCCGCCGGCGCCGTCCCCACCGGCACCCTGCGCGCCGGCCAGGCCCGCATCGCGGTCCTCTCCGCCCTCCTGTCCTCCGAAGACCCGGCCGAACAGGCCCGCGTCCTGCGCGCATCCCTGTCGGAGGACGACCCGGCCCTCGTCGACGCCTGAGCCGATTCCGACCCGCCGGAGCCCCGGGCGCCATCGGGTTCCCCGCAACGATCCCGGTGCGGGCCCGGTACCCCGGGCCCGCACCCGCGGTCAACCACCCGTGAACGCGGCCAGGATCCTGTCCGCCGCCGACGTGGCGGTGATCGTGCCCGTTCGGACGCCCGCCTCCAGGGCGGGGGCGAGTTCGCGGACCGACGGGTTGGCGCGCAGGCGTTCCAGGAGTGCGTCGCGGACCATCGACCAGGTCCATTCCACCTGCTGCGCCGCCCGCTTCGCGGCCAGGCGGCCGCCCGTCTCCAGGACCGTCCGGTGCTGTTCCAGGCGGTTCCAGACCTCGTCCAGCCCCGCCGACTCCCGTGCGCTGCACGTCAGCACCGGCGGGGTCCACGCCGCGTCCGCCGGGTGCATCAGGCGCAGGGCGCCCGACAGTTCCCGGGCGGCGGCCTTCGCGTCGCGTTCGTGCGGGCCGTCGGCCTTGTTCACCGCCAGGACGTCCGCCAGTTCCAGGACGCCCTTCTTGATGCCCTGGAGCTGGTCGCCCGTGCGGGCCAGGGAAAGGAGGAGGAAGGAGTCGACCATGCCGGCGACCGTGGTCTCCGACTGGCCCACGCCGACCGTCTCCACCAGGACCACGTCGTAGCCCGCCGCCTCCATCACGATCATCGACTCGCGCGTGGCCTTCGCGACCCCGCCCAGGGTGCCCGCGGACGGGGAGGGGCGGACGAAGGCCGACGGGTCCACCGACAGGCGTTCCATCCGGGTCTTGTCGCCCAGGATGGAGCCGCCCGTCCGCGTGGACGAGGGGTCGACCGCGAGGACGGCCACCCGGTGGCCCAGGCCCGTCAGCATCGTGCCGAACGCGTCGATGAAGGTGGACTTGCCCACCCCCGGCACCCCGCTGATGCCGATCCGGCGCGCCTTCCCCGCATGGGGGAGGAGCTCCGTCAGCAGCCGCTGCGCCAGGGCCCGGTGGTCGGCCCGGGTGGACTCGACCAGGGTGATGGCGCGCGCGATCTGCGCGCGCTTCCCGTCGAGCACGCCCTTCACGTACACGTCGATGTCGATCTTCGGGGGCATCCCGCGTCCGCCTACAGCTCGTGGCCCAGGTCCGCGGCGAGCCGCGTCACCAGGTCGTGGGCCGCGTCCGGGATGACCGTTCCGGGCGGGAACACCGCCGCCGCGCCCATCTCCAGCAGCGTGGGGACATCGGCCGGCGGGATGACACCGCCCACCACGATCATGATGTCCTCACGGCCCTCTTCCGCCAGCTGCTCGCGCAGCGCCGGTACGAGGGTCAGGTGGCCGGCCGCCAGCGACGAGACGCCCACCACGTGGACGTCCGCCTCGACGGCCTGGCGGGCCACCTCCGCCGGGGTCTGGAACAGCGGGCCCACGTCCACGTCGAAGCCCAGGTCGGCGAAGGCCGTGGCGATCACCTTCTGGCCGCGGTCGTGGCCGTCCTGGCCCATCTTCGCGACCAGGATGCGCGGACGACGGCCCTCCGCCTGCTCGAACCGGTCGACGAGCGCACGGGTGCGCTCCAGGGACGGGGACTCGCCTGCTTCGGTGCGGTACACACCGGAAATCGTACGGATCTGGCTCGCGTGCCGCCCGTACACCTTCTCCAGGGCGTCCGAGATCTCCCCGACCGTGGCCTTGGCCCGCGCCGCGTCCACCGCCAGGGCGAGCAGGTTGCCCTCCAGCCCCTGGCCCGCCCCGCGCTCGGCCGCGTTCGTCAGCGCCCGCAGGGCGTCCTGCGTACGCGCCTCGTCACGCTCCTCGCGCAGCCGCCGCAGCTTGGCGATCTGCTGCGCGCGCACCGAGGAGTTGTCGACCACGAGGACGTCGATCTGCTCGTCGTTCTCCACGCGGTACTTGTTGACGCCGATCACCGGCTGCCGGCCCGAGTCGATCCGCGCCTGGGTGCGGGCCGCGGCCTCCTCCACGCGCAGCTTCGGGATGCCCGCGTCGATGGCCTGCGCCATGCCGCCCGCCGCCTCGACCTCCTGGATGTGCTGCCAGGCCCGGCGCGCCAGGTCGTACGTCAGCTTCTCCACGTACGCGCTGCCGCCCCACGGGTCGATCGACCGGCAGGTCCCCGACTCCTGCTGGAGCAGCAGCTGGGTGTTGCGGGCGATGCGCGCCGAGAAGTCCGTCGGCAGGGCGAGGGCCTCGTCGAGGGCGTTGGTGTGCAGCGACTGGGTGTGGCCCTGGGTCGCGGCCATCGCCTCGATACAGGTGCGCGTCACGTTGTTGAACACGTCCTGCGCGGTCAGCGACCAGCCCGAGGTCTGCGAGTGCGTGCGCAGGGAGAGGGACTTGGTGTTCTTCGGGTCGAACTGCTTCACCAGCTTCGCCCACAGCAGGCGCGCCGCGCGCAGCTTGGCGACCTCCATGAAGAAGTTCATGCCGATCGCCCAGAAGAACGACAGGCGCGGCGCGAACGCGTCCACGTCCAGCCCGGCGCCCTGCCCGGCCCGCAGGTACTCCACGCCGTCGGCGAGGGTGTACGCGAGCTCCAGGTCGGCCGTGGCCCCCGCCTCCTGGATGTGGTACCCGGAGATCGAGATGGAGTTGTACCGCGGCATCTTCTGCGAGGTGAAGGAGAAGATGTCCGAGATGATCCGCATCGAGGGCTTCGGCGGATAGATGTAGGTGTTGCGGACCATGAACTCCTTGAGGATGTCGTTCTGGATGGTCCCGGCGAGCTTGTCGGGGGAGACGCCCTGCTCCTCCGCCGCCACGATGTACAGGGCGAGGACCGGCAGCACCGCGCCGTTCATCGTCATGGACACCGACATCTTGTCCAGCGGGATGCCGTCGAACAGCTGGCGCATGTCGTAGATCGAGTCGATCGCCACGCCCGCCATGCCGACGTCACCCGTCACGCGCGGGTGGTCGCTGTCGTAGCCGCGGTGCGTGGGCAGGTCGAAGGCGACCGACAGGCCCTTCTGGCCGGCCGCGAGGTTGCGCCGGTAGAAGGCGTTGGACTCCTCGGCCGTGGAGAAGCCGGCGTACTGCCGGATCGTCCAGGGCTGGTTCACGTACATCGTCGGGTACGGGCCGCGCAGGTACGGGGCCACGCCCGGGTACGTCCCCAGGAAGTCCAGGCCCTCCAGGTCCCGGCCCGTGTACAGCGGCTGCACGCCGATGCCCTCGGGGGTCTCCCACACCAGGTCGCCCGTGGCGGCCCCGGTGGACTCCTTCACCGCCGCGCGCCACTGGTCCTCGGTGGCGGCCGGAGCGGCCGCGCCGAGGGCGAGCTCGGAGAAATCGGGGATGCTCATGCCGAGACTCCCATCCGGTCGAGTACGGAGGACAGCACGGCGACCGCGTCGCAGCCGGCGAAGACGTACTCGTCCACGGCGCCGGCCGCGGTGCCCGGCCGGCCGGCGAGGAACACCGTCGAGGCGCCGGCCGCGCGCAGGGCCGCCGCCACCGCCTCGACCTGCTCCTCGTACAGGGCGTCACTGGAGCACAGCACCGCCACGCCGTCCGCGCCGCTGGCCGCGTAGGCCCCGGCGGCGGTCGCCGCGTCCACCGACACCGGGTCGTGCACGGGCTCGATGCCGCCGGCCTGGAAGAGGTTCGAGGCGAAGGTGGCGCGGGCGGTGTGCGCGGAAGCCGGGCCGAGGGCGGCCAGGAAGATCCGCGGCCGGGCGCCGGTCGACTCCAGGTGGGCGTCGCCGCGGGCGCGCAGCGCCTCGTACGCCTCGTCCCGGCGCACCCGGGGCAGGCCCCCGGACGGCGCCTCCGGGGCGGCCTCGCGCACGACGGGCTTCTCGGAGAGCAGCGGGAACTCGCTGACGCCGGTGATCGGTTCGCGGCGGGTGGCCAGCTTCTTCGAGCGGGCCGCCCAGGTGGCCGCGAGGCGCTCCGCGACCAGGCCGGAGCGCAGGGCGGCGGCGAGACCGCCGGCACGCTCGACGGTCTGGAAGAACTCCCAGGCGGCGTGCGCCAGTTCGTCGGTGAGCTGCTCCACGTAGTAGGAGCCGCCGGCCGGGTCGATCACCCGGGCCAGGTGCGACTCCTCCAGGAGGATGGTGGAGGTGTTGCGGGCGATGCGCCGGGCGAAGGCGTCGGGCAGGCCGAGTTCGCTGTCGAACGGGAGCACGGTGACGGAATCCGCGCCTCCCGCGCCGGCCGCCATCGAGGCGACGGTGGTCCGCAGCATGTTCACCCACGGGTCGCGGCGGGTCATCATCACCGGCGAGGTGACGGCGTGCTGCCGCTGGGCGCCGGCTTCCGGGGCGCCGCAGGCCTCGGCGACCCGGGCCCACAGACGGCGGGCGGCGCGCAGCTTGGCGATGGTCAGGAACTGGTCGGCGGTCGCCGCGTAGCGGAACTCCAGCTGGCCGAGGGCGGCTTCGGTGCCGAGGCCGCCGTCGGTGAGGGTGCGCAGGTAGGCGACCCCGGTGGCCAGGGACAGGCCGAGTTCCTCGGCGGCCGAGCCGCCGGCCTCGTGGTAGGGCAGGGCGTCCACGGTCAGGGCGCGCACGCCCGGCCAGGACGCGGCCGCCTCCCGGGCCAGCTCGACGGCGGGTGCGGGGTCCAGGGCCTCCCCGGTACGGGCCTCGTGGCCCAGCGGGTCGGCGCCGAGCGCGGCGCGGGCGGCCTCGGGGGCCACGCCGCGCTCCGCGTACAGGGCGAGCAGCGCGCGGGAGGCCTCGGCGAAGTCGGCGCCGGCGTCGAGGGTGACGGGCGCCAGGTCGAGGTACACCCCGTCCAGGGCCCGGCCGAGCTGCGCCACCGGGATCCCGTGGCGGCCGACGGTCAGCCAGAGGGAGGTGGTGCCGTTCTCCAGGTCGGCCAGGGCCGCCTCGTTGACGCGTACGGGGTCACTGCCCGCGATCCGCTGGCGCACGTCCCAGCCGGAGGCGCTGGTTCCGTCCGGGGTGCCGCCGCGGACGAAGGGCGCGAAACCGGGGAAGCCGGTACCGGGGGTGCGGGCCTCCGCGTCCGCGCCGGAAGGCGCCGTGTACAGCGGGCGGGTGGTGAGCCCGTCCTCGAGCGTGGTGGACAGCGCTGCTTCCGCTGCCTCGCCGGAGACTTCCTTGCCGGACTTGCGCAGTACGCCCTCGACGAGGCGTTGCCACTGCTCATGTGTCGCGTCAGGAAACTCGGCGGCCAGGGAGAGCCCGTCGTCAGGCAGGACCGTCATGGCCCGAATGCTAGGGGTGGCTACTCGGCGGTACCAGAACCACCGGATGTG
The DNA here is from genome assembly GCF_042893675.1 of Streptomyces sp. NPDC001594. NCBI lineage: Bacteria > Bacillati > Actinomycetota > Actinomycetes > Kitasatosporales > Streptomycetaceae > Streptomyces > Streptomyces sp. NPDC001594. The sequence continues at coordinate 205,416 of NZ_JBIAVB010000008.1, forward strand.
ATCTCCCCCTCTCAGATGAGCCCGTGCCCTGGCCGGGCGGTTACGGGGTCGGCCTTTGCCCTGGCCGGGCGGGGTGGGGGTTGGCGGGGTCGGGGGTGGCCGGGGTCGGTGCCGGGGCGGGGTGCCGTCCGGGGCGGGCGTCGATGTTCGGCGCTCCGGGCCGGATCACTGTCGTGGAACTCCCCAGGGCGCCGAAGTCATCTCGTTTTAGCCCCGGACGACACCCCACCCCGTCCCCGCCCCCGACCGGGCAGACCGGGAAACCTCATCAGCGCCTGGGGTGGGGTCCCTGTTCGGCCCCGGCCGCCAAATTCCAGCCTGGCCTGCACTGGGGGTCCCTGTGTGGTGCCGGCCGCTAAATTCCAGCCTGGCTGGCGCTGGGGGTCCGTGTTCGGCCCCGGCCGCCAAAATCCGCCTAGCCGGCGCTGGGGGTGCCTGTCTGGTCCCGGCTGGGCGAAATCCAGCCTCGCCGGCGATTGAGGCGCGGGGTCTGGGGCGGAGCCCCAGGACGCGGTCCGCAGGCGGGCGGGCTGCGGTCCCGGAGGGGGCTGGGGCGGAGCTCCAGGGAACGGGGGAAGGGCGGGGCGGGGACTGCTCGCGCAGCCGCTCGACGGCGCCACACGAAAGCCGGATGGCAACGGCGTTGCGGCCCCATGAAATCCAGCCACGCCTTTCCGGCCGCCCCGCCCGGCAAAAGCCCAGCTCAGCCCGGGTACGCCGCCCCCCGCCGCGCCCCCGGCCGCGGCTTGACCCCGTCGGCCCCCGCTGACACGCTCCGAGCCATGACCGCGACCGCGCACCTCGCCCCGCGGCTCCACACCCCCGGCCCCTGTACCGCGCCGGGCGCGTGTCCGGGCCGCTGTCCGGCCCTCCTCGGGGCCTGACCCCCGAACCCGCCACCCCGGCGGGGCCCGCCCGGTAGGGCCGGCCCGCCGGGAGGGCGGCGCACCGTCCGCCCGCCGGCCCCGAGGGCCCGGACCCCGCAGCGCGTCGGCGGCCGGGACCCGCCGCCCGGTGATCCCGGGACCGGTCCGCCGCGGACCCGCGCCGCCCGCTCACCTCCCCGCCCCCCCCGGCAGAGCCCTCGGCTCGGCCGCCCCGGCGGAGCCGCCGTCCCGCCCCGCCGTCCGGCGGAGCCACGCCGTATTCCAGGAGCCCCCATGACCACCGCCACCGCCACGACCGTCACCCGCCTCGGCGGCCGCATCGGCGCCGAGATCGGCGGCGTCCGCCTCGGCGGCGACCTCGACCCCGCCACCGTCGCGGAGGTCCGCGCCGCCCTCCTCGCCCACAAGGTCGTCTTCTTCCGCGGCCAGGAGCACCTCGACGAGGCCGCCCACGAGGACTTCGCCCGGCTGCTCGGGACCCCCGTCGCGCACCCCACCGTCCCCTCCGCCGACGGCCGTTACGCCCTCGGCATCGACTCCCACCACGGCGCCCGGGCCAACCAGTGGCACACCGACGTCACCTTCGTCCCCGCCTACCCCGCCTTCTCCATCCTCCGCGCCGTCACCGTCCCCCCGTACGGCGGCAACACCCTCTGGGCCAACACCGCCACCGCCTACGCCCAGCTGCCCGCCCCGCTCCGCGCCCTCGCCGACGGACTGCGCGCCGTTCACTCCAACGAGTACGACTACGCCGCCCTCAAGCCGGACGCCCTCCCCGAGGCCCTCGCCCAGTACCGCGAGGTGTTCACCTCCACCACCTTCCTCACCGAGCACCCCGTGGTCCGCGTCCACCCCGAGACCGGCGAACGCACCCTGCTCCTCGGCAACTTCGTCCAGCGCATCGCCGGACTGACCGGCCGGGACTCGCGCGCCCTCCTCGACCTCTTCCAGGCCCACATCGAGAGCCCCGAGAACACCGTCCGCTGGCAGTGGCGGACCGGTGACGTCGCCATCTGGGACAACCGGGCCACCCAGCACTACGGCGTCGACGACTCCGACGACCACGAGCGCACCCTGCGCCGCGTCACCGTCGACGGCGACGTCCCCGTCGGCCCCGACGGCACGCCCTCCCGGCTGATCAGCCCCGACACCGTCCCGGACCCCGCCTTCGGCATCGCCTCCGGCGCCTCCACCTCCGCCTGACCCGTCCACGAGGAGCCCCCGTGCCCAAGTTGCTCGCCCTGACCGGCAGCCCCTCCGCCCACTCCCGTACCGTCGTCGTCGCCGAGCACGTGCTGCGCCGCCTCGACCACGCCGGGTTCGACACCGCCCACCTGGACGTACGCCTGCTGCCCGCCGCCGACCTGCTGTCGGCCCGGCGCGGCGAGCCGGAGATCCGCCGCGCCCTGGAGGCCGTCGCCGAAGCCGACGGCCTGGTCATTGCGACCCCGGTCTACAAGGCCTCGTACACCGGACTGCTCAAGGCCTTCCTGGACCTGCTCCCGCAGGACGGCCTGGCCGGGAAGACGATCCTGCCGCTCGCCACCGGCGGCAGCCTCGCGCACGTCCTGACCATCGACTACGCCCTGCGCCCGGTCCTCGCCGCCCTCGGCGCCCGCCACGTCACCGCCGGCCGCTTCGTCCTGGACTCCTCCGTCGAACGCGGCGCCGGACCGGACCGGCTGCGCCCCGAGGCGGAACTGGACCTCTACCAGGCCGTCGACGAGTTCGCCGAAGCCCTGCGCGCCACGGCGCCGACCCTCGCCGCCACCCCGTAACCCGTACCGACAAGGACCCGCCATGCCCGCAGCACCCGTCACCCCGGCCACCCGCACCCGGCGCCAGTTCCTCACCCTGCTCGGCATCTCGGCGGCCGCGGTGAGCTGCGGCACCGCCACCGCCAGTGGCGGGTCCGCCCGGCCGGGCGGCCAGGTCACCACCCTCAAGTACCAGGGCAACGTCGGCGCCGTCACCCTGCCCGAGCTGGCCGCCGACCTCGGCTACCTGGGCGGCCTCACCCTGGAGTGGGTCGGCAACACCATCAGCGGCCCGCAGGACATCCAGTCCGCCGCGACCGGCCAGATCCACTTCGGCGGCGCCTTCAACGGGGCGATCATCAAACTGGCCGCCGGCAAGGCCCCGATCCAGGCCGTCATCTCCTACTACGGGGTCGACAAGGACGTCTTCAGCGGCTACTACGTCCTGGAGGACAGCCCGATCCGCTCCGCGCGCGACCTGCTCGGCAAGAAGGTCGGCATGAACACCCTGGGCGCGCACTCCCAGGCCATCCTCGACATCTACCTGGGCCGGGGCGGCGTCGCCAAGGCCGACGCGGCCAAGGTCGAAGCCCTGGTCGTACCGCCCGTCAACACCGAGCAGACGCTGCGCCAGAAGCAGATCGACGTGGGCGTGCTGGGCGGCGTCCTGCGCGACAAGGCCCTCGCCGCCGGCGGGATCCGCCCGCTGTTCAGCGACTTCGACCTGCTCGGCAAGTTCAGCGCGGGCTCCTACGTGATGACCAAGCGCTTCATCAAGGAGAACCCGGACACCGTCCGCACCTTCACCACCGGCGTCGCCAAGGCCATCGAGTGGTCCCGCACCACCCCGCGCGAGGAGGTCGTAGCCCGGATGGAGTCGATCATCAAGAAGCGCGGCCGCAACGAGGACACGGCCACGCTCAAGTACTGGCGCTCGTACGGGGTCGCCGAGACCGGCGGCCGCATCGAGGACAAGGAGTTCGCCCTCTGGCTCGACTGGCTCGCCGAGCGCGGGGAGATCAAGGCCGGGCAGCTCAAGCCGTCCGATCTGTACACGAACGAGTTCAACGGGTACGGGAAGGGCTGAACCGGCCATGGCGAAGATCGAATTCCGGTCGGTGACGAAGACCTTCCCGGTCAAGGGCAGGAGCAGGGAGGAGTTCACCGCCCTCGACGGCATCGACCTGGAGATCGGGGAAGGGGAGTTCCTCGTCGTCGTCGGCCCCAGCGGCTGCGGCAAGTCCACCCTCCTCGACCTCCTCGGCGGCCTCACCCGCCCCACCTCCGGACAGATCCTCCTCGACGGCCGGCCCGTCACCGGCCCGGGCCTGGACCGGGGCATCGTCTTCCAGCAGTACGCCCTCCTGCCCTGGCGCACCGCGCTCGGCAACGTCGCCTTCGGCCTGGAGGCGACCGGCGTCCCGCGCAGACAACGCGCGGCGCGGGCCCGTGAGTTCCTGGAGCTGGTGGGCCTGGCCGGATTCGAGGACCGGCACCCGCACGAGCTGTCCGGCGGAATGCGCCAGCGGGTCGCGATCGCCCGCTCGCTGGCGTACGACCCGGACGTGCTGCTCATGGACGAACCGTTCGCCGCGCTCGACGCGCAGACCCGCGAGTCCCTCCAGGACGAGCTGCGGCGCATCTGGCAGAGCACCGGCAAGACCGTCGTCTTCATCACGCACGGCATCGAGGAGGCCGTGTACCTGGGTCAGCGGGTGGCCGTCATCACCTCCCGCCCGGGCCGCGTCAAGGAGGTCGTGCCGGTCTCCCTCGGCGACCGGTCCACCGGGGCGACGGGCGAGGACCTGCGCTCCAGCCCCGAGTTCGCCCGTCACCGCCACGAGATCTGGACCCTGCTCCACGACGAGGTGGCCCGCGCCCGGCAACTGGAGAAGGAAGAGGCCGCCGCATGAGCACCGAGACCCCCGTTCCCGTCCGTCCCGCCCCCGGGGCGGAACCCGCCCTCGACCCCGCCCCGGCCCCCGCCCGGGCAGCCGTACGGGACCCCGCGCACCCGGCACGGCCCGCCGGGGTCCGCCCGCGGCCGGCCGCCCCCGCCCCCGCCCCCGCGGAGCCCGCGGCCCCCGTCCGCCGCCCCGGCGCGGCCGCGGCCGTGCTGCGCCGGCTGCGGACCGGGCTGCTGCGGTCGGCGGCGGTGCTCGCCCTGCTCGTGCTGTGGGAGGCCGCGCCCCGGCTCGGGCTGGTCGACGCCACGTTCCTGCCGCCCTTCAGCGAGGTGGCCCGGGCCTGGTGGGAGCTGCTCGCCGACGGGCAGCTCGGCGAGCACACCCGGGCCAGCCTCACCCGCTCGTTCGGCGGCTTCGCCATCGCCGTGCTGATCGCCGTCCCGCTCGGCCTGCTGATCGGCTGGTACCGGCCCGTCGCCGTCTTCCTCGGGCCGCTGCTGGAGCTGTTCCGCAACACGGCGGCCCTCGCCCTGCTGCCCGTCTTCGTGCTCCTCCTCGGCATCGGGGAGACCTCGAAGGTGTCGATCGTCGTCTACGCCTGCGTCTGGCCGATCCTGCTGAACACCATCAGCGCCGTCGGGAACGCCGACCCCACCCTGGTCCGGCTGGCCCGCTCGATGGACCTGTCCACCCCCAGGCTGTTCCAGAAGGTGATCCTCCCGGCCTCGGTGCCCGCCGTCTTCACGGGCATCCGGCTCGCCGGAGCGGTCTCGATCCTGGTCCTCGTGGCCGCCGAGATGATCGGCGCCAAGGCCGGGCTCGGCTATCTGATCAACGCCTCGCAGTTCAACTTCGCCATCCCCCAGATGTACGCGGGGATCGTCACGATCTCCGTGATCGGGGTGGCCTTCAACCAGCTCCTGGTCGCGGTCGAACGCCGCCTCAGCCTCTGGCGCGTCCCCGCCTGACCCGCCCCGCCGTCCCAAGGGAACAGACATGCCCGCAGCTCCCCGCACCCTCCACCTCAACGCCTTCCTGATGAACGCCGGCCACCACGACGCCGCCTGGCGCCACCCGGCCGCCAGCCCCGAGCGGATCACCGACGTCGCGTACTTCCAGGAACTCGCCCGCACCGCCGAACGCGGCCTGCTCGACTCGATCTTCTTCGCCGACGGGGTCGCCCTGTGGGGCAAGGCCCGCCACAACGCCCTCGGCGGGTTCGAGCCGCTGACCCTGCTGTCCGCGATCGCCGCCGTCACCTCGCGCGTCGGGCTCATCGCGACCGTCTCCACCACCTTCAACGAGCCCTACAACCTGGCCCGCAAGTTCGCCTCCCTCGACCACATCAGCGGCGGCCGGGCCGGCTGGAACATCGTCACCTCGGGCACCGTCGACGAGGCCCGCAACTTCAACCGCGAGGAACACCTGGAGCACGCGGTGCGCTACGAGCGCGCCCACGAGTTCCTCGACGTCGCGACCAAGCTCTGGGACAGCTGGGAGGACGACGCGATCGTCCTCGACAAGGAGCGCGGCGTCTACGCCGACACCGACAAGCTGCACCCGGCCGCCCACCGCGGCGAGCACTTCTCCGTCGCCGGACCGCTCAACGTGCCCCGCTCGCCCCAGGGCCGGCCGCTGCTCGTCCAGGCCGGTTCCTCCGAGGACGGCAAGGAGTTCGCCGCCCGGTACGCGGAGGCCGTCTTCACCGCCCAGCAGACCCTCGCCGACGGCCAGACCTTCTACAAGGACCTCAAGTCCCGCCTCGCCAGGTACGGCAGGGCCGAGGAGGACCTCCTGGTCCTGCCCGGCATCGCCCCCGTCATCGGCTCCACCGAGGCCGAGGCGAAGGCGCTGGAGCAGGAGCTCACCGAGCTCCAGGTCCCCGAGTACGGCCTCGCCCAGCTCTCCGGCATGCTCGGCACCGACCTGACCGGCCTCCCGCTCGACGGCCCCCTGCCCGACCTCCCCGAGGAACGGGACATCAACGGCAACAAGAGCCGCTTCACCCTCGTCGCCGAACTCGCCCGCCGCGACGGGCTCACCCTGCGCGAGCTGATCGCCCGCCTGGGCGCGGGCCGCGGCCACCGCGTGTACGCCGGCACCCCGGAGCAGATCGCCGACCAGCTGGAGGAGTGGTTCACCCAGGGGGCCGCCGACGGCTTCAACATCATGGCGCCCGTCCTGCCCACCGGCCTGACCGACTTCGTCGACCACGTCGTACCGGTCCTCCAGCGCCGCGGCCTCTTCCGCACCGAGTACACCGGCAGCACCCTGCGCGAGCACTACGGCCTGGCGCGCCCCGCCAACCGGTACGCCTGACCCTGCCGTCCCACGCCCGGGGGCGGGTGGAGTCCCGCACGCGGAGCTCCACCCGCCCCCGGGCGCGTCGCCCCCGTGGGAGGAGGCCGCGAGGAGGCGTCAGACCGAGAGGACGATCTTGCCTCGGGCCTGGCCCGCCGCGCTGAGCTCCCAGGCCCGGCCGGCCTCGGCCAGCGGCAGGACGTGCCCCACCTTGACGGTGATCTTCCCGGTGTCGGCGAGCTCCGCGAGGCGCGTGAGGTCGGTGGCCGAGGAGCGCGCCCAGATGTGCTTGGCGCCCTTCTCGCCCGCGTCGTTGTCGGCGACGGAGATCACCGGACCGCCCGGCCGGACGATGGACTGGAGCAGCTCGACGCCGCCCTCGCCGTAGAAGTCGAGCCCGACGTCGACGCCTTCGGGGGCCAGCGCGGCGACCCGCTCGGCCACGCCGTCCCCGTAGAGCACCGGTTCGGCGCCGAGCGAGCGCAGGTAGTCGTGGTTGCGGGCGCTCGCGGTGCCGATGACCCGGGCGCCGAGGTCGACCGCGATCTGGACGCCGAGCGAGCCGACCCCGCCGGCGGCGGAGTGGATGACGACGGTCTGTCCGGCGCCGACACCGGCGCGGGTGACGGCCTGGTAGGAGGTGAGTCCGGCCAGGGGCAGGCCCGCGGCCTCCTCGAACGAGAGCGTCGCGGGCTTGCGGGCGAGCGTGCGCACGGGGGCCGAGACCAGCTCCGCGTACGTGCCCAGCTGGACCCATTCCTTGCGGACGTACCCGTAGACCTCGTCGCCCACGGCGTAGTCGTCGGTGTCGGGGCCGACCGCCTCGACGACGCCGGCCACGTCCCACCCCGGGATCACCGGGTGGCGGACCTCCAGGACGTGCCCGAGGAAGCCGGCGGCCAGCTTCCAGTCCACGGGGTTGACCCCGGCGGCCCTGACCCGGATCAGCACCTCGCCGGGACCCACTTTGGGCTCGGGTACCTCAACGAGCCCCAGGGCGGTGGGAGTTCCGTAGCTGCTGTAGGTGATTGCCTTCATGTAGGGGGCAACGAACGGTGCGGGGGAAGGTGTTCCGCCCGGTTCCCGCGCTCCGGCGGTCCTCCACCGGCCTTCGTCCGCTTCTCCGGCACTCCTTCGGCAACCCTCCGGCGGCCTTCGGGCGCGCGGTACGGTCATGCGGGCAGGGTGTTGGGGTGCGAGCGCCGCCGGGCCGCGCTGAGCAGGGCCTGGATCTGCGCCCCCGACTGCTCCACGTCGTCGAGCGGCGAGGGGAAGGGCAGCCGTACGTCGCGGTGCCCGGAGCGCTCCTCCAGGCGCAGGGTGATCCCGTACCGGTCCAGGGCGAGCGGCAGCGCGCGCTGGACGGCGGCCGTGGGTCGGGGCCGGACCAGCCGCAACAGCAGGGTGACCAGTTCGGGGTGTTCGTCGAGGAGGTGCGTCAGCATGCCCGCCTCGTAGGGGGCGAGCGGGTCGGGCCAGGCCCCGTCCAGCTCCTCCAGTCCGAGGTACGAGGTCCCCTCCGCGGTCTCCAGGACGGCCTGGCCGTATTCCACGCAGGTGGTGGCGCCGGGGCCGGCCTCCCGGTCGGCGTACGGGCCCAGCAGGCGGCCCAGCACCGTGACCCGGGCCCGCACCCGGTCGCGGACCGGGGTCGGGGCGATGTCGGTGAACTCCAGCCGGATGGAGGGCCGGCCGTCGCCGAGGAGGGAGGCGGGGTCCCCGGCGGCGGGTGCCGCCGGGTGCAGATGGAGCCGGCCGAGGGGGTCGCCGTCGTCGAGGTGGCGGACCTCGTGGCGCACGCCCTCGACGACCACCGTCATGGAGTGGGCGGCGGCCAGGACGGAGCGGACCCGCTCGGCGTCGGTGGGCCGGGCGGCGGCGGGCGTGGCGGCGGGGGCACCGGGCAGGCGCATGCGGATCTCTCCCTCGTTCAGCGGAAAGCAGGTTAGGCATGCCTAACCTAACCCATCCGTGATTCGGGGAGTACCCCGCGGGCCAGCCGCCCGAGGGTCTCGGCGATCCGTTCGGGCGGGAAGCCGAGGGTGTGCCGCTGGAACTGGTAGACCTCCGGGGCGAGCGGGCTCAGCAGCGCGTCCACGCTGACGTCGGGATCGGGGGAGCCGGCCTCCACCAGCAGGGACCGGACGTGCGCGCGCCAGTGCCGGTAGGCGCCCGCGGCGAAGCGGGCCGGACCGGGACGGATGCCCAGGGTCAGCGGGAGGTGTCGTTCGAGGTGGTCCACGGCGGCGCCGTAGAAGGCCGCCAGCCGCTGCGCCGGGGGCGCGCCGGGGCCCAGCGGGGGCGGGCCGAAGGCGAGGCGGCCCTGCAGGATGCGCTCGTGCTCGTCGAGCAGGGCCGCGGCCACCGCCGGCGGATCGGGGAAACGGCGGTAGAGCGTCGCCCGCCCCACCCCGGCGGCCTTGGCTATCTGGTCCATCGTCACGCTGCGCGGGTCCCGCTCCGTGAACAACTGCTCGGCGGCCGCGAGGATCTGGGCGTGGTTGCGGATCGCCTCCTCGCGCCGCGACGGCCGCCCGGCACCCGCGCCGGACGCCCCCGCGGCGGCGCGCCGGAGGGGAACCGCACCCGCGACGTCGCGTAACGTGCGGACCTCGTCGCCATTGGTCATGGCGGCGACCCTACGTGCTCCGTGTCGGTGTTGGGCCGAACGGGTGAAACGCGAGAGGATGGGGGGATGCACATGAAGCGCACGGCCGAGGGGGCCCGGTGAGCAGGTACGACGTCACCGACGAGCAATGGGAGGGACTCGCGCAGGTGGTGCCGCTGCGCAGTCGCAACGAATGGCCCTCCCGGGTGGACCACCGCACGATCCCCAAGGCCGCCGGAGCGTCCTCGGCGGAACGGCAGCGGCGCTTCGTGGTGATCCGGGTCCAGATCTTCGCCGACGCGCGGGAGGTGGCGGAGTACCTGATCGCGCAGATCCCGGTGCTGCTGGACCTCACCGGCGCGGACACCGAAGTGGCCAAGCGGATCCTCGACTTCAGCAGCGGTGTGGTCTTCGGACTGGGCAGCGGGATGCACCGGGTCGACCGGAACGTCTTCCTGCTGGCGCCGGTCGGGACCGAGGTCGAGGGGATCGCCGCCGCGGCCGTCCCCCGATCGTAGGAAGGTGGCGGCGGTGGAACGGTTCGCCGGACCCGGCCCGGGTCCCGTGGACCGTACCGTCCGGCCATGGACGCCACACTGGACACGGCGGGGACGCCCGCCCTCGCCGCCCTTCCCGGTACGCCGCCCCGCGCCGCGACCACTCCTGACGACCTGTCGTGCGAGCCCTCCGGCGCGGCCGGGACGGCCCCGGACCGGGCCGCCGGCCCCGCGCGCGCCGATGCCCGCGGAGCCGTCGGGCACCGGCGGCCCGCCGTCACCGGGTTACGGCTGTCCGCCTTCGGGCGGCACCGGGCAGCGGTGTTCCCGCTGGGCCCGCTGACCCTGTTCACCGGACCCAGCGGCAGCGGCAAGTCCCAGGCGCTGGAGGCCTACGCGGCCCTGTCCCGGCTCGCCTCGGGGGCCGCGCTGGAGGAGGTCTTCCCGGACCCGGCGGCCCGGGTGCCGGAAGCGGCCCGTCCCGACGCGGGCGGCCGGCGCGGCTTCCGGATCGGCTGCACCGTCGACGGCCCGGCCGGCCCCGTCCGCCTCGACCTCGCCGTACAGGCGGAACCCACGCTGCGGATCGCCGGTGAACGGCTCTCCCAGGACGGGACCGTGCTCCTCGCCACCGCCCTGCGCGACCCCCGCCGGCCCTCCGTCCAGGCCGCCTGGCTGACCGGAGGCACCGCCGGCATGACCCGCGCTCCGCTGCCCGGCGACCGGCTCGGCACCGCCCTGCTGCCGCTGCGCGTCTCCGGGGCCACGGCCGGGCAGCGGCGGGTGCTGGCCGCCGCCGAACAGGTGGTGGTGGCGCTGCGGTCGGTGTTCCCGTGCGACCCCCGACCCGCCACGATGCGGGCGCCGGTGCCGCCCGGGGAGGGCCGGCTGCGGGGCGACTGCGGGAACCTGGCCGACGTCCTGCGCCGGACCCGGCACGAATGCGGCACCCGCCACGCCCTGCTGGCCGGGGCGGCGCGGACCGGGTGCGCGGGGCCGGTGGCCGGGCTGGAGGTACGGGAGGACGGCCCGGGCGGCGCCGGGGCGGGAGCCGGGCGGCCCGGCGGGCTGGTGACGGCCCTGCTGGAGCGCGGCTCGGGGCTGCCCGCCACGGAGTTCGCCCGGCTCGGCGACGGTGAACTCCGCTTCCTGGCCCTGGCCCTCGTCCTGCTCACCGGCCCCGGGGTGCTGGCCGTGGACCCGGCGGCCGAACTCCTCTCCGCCCGGCAGGCGCTGACCGTGCTCGCCGACGGCATCGACCGGGGCCTGGACCGGCGGCAGACCGCCGAACTGCTGCGCCTGGCCCTGCTGTCCGGGGAACGCGGCCACATCCGCCTGGTGGGGGCGGTCGGCGAGGACACCGCGGGAACCGCCCGGGAGGTCCCCGGCGTCTCAGTGGTAGACCTGTCCCCATGAGTGCTGCACCCACGGACGACGGGCCGGAGCCGCCACCGCGAGGCGAACGGTTGTACCGACTCCAGCGACGGCTGGCCGAGTTCGCGGCCGCCCGGGACTGGGCCCCGTACCACACGCCCAAGAACCTGGCCGTCGCGCTGAGCGTGGAGGCCTCCGAACTGGTCGAGATCTTCCAATGGCTGACACCGGAACAGTCGGCGGCGATCATGGAAGAGCCCGAAAGCGCCCACCGGGTGACCGATGAGGTGGCCGACGTGCTGGCGTATCTGCTGCAGTTCTGTGAGGTTCTCGGGGTGGATGTGCTGGATGCGCTCGCCGCGAAGATCGAACGGAACGAACACCGTTTCCCGGCGAGCGAGACATGGACCCCAGATCGTCACTCTTCGGAGTGATGGCGTCGTCCACAACCTTGATTGTGTCCACAGATTTCCGAATACCCCTGGCTTTACTGGCTCGTTGCCTTCACTCTGGGTAGTGGAGATTGGCGGGGTGTCGTGCGGACGGGGGACGGCATATGGATGCGGTACGGCTCATCGCGGCCGGCCGGCACGCGCTGGCAAGGAGCGCGGCCGCGTGGGACATCGTGGGCGAGGCCTGGCAGGCCCAGGCGCTGGCCCAGGGAGTGGGGAGCTGGCTGGCGGTGCAGGGGCCGCCGGAGCTCAGAGCGGAGTCGAGGGGGCTGGGGGAAGCCGGAGGCAGAGGCTGCGGGGCCATAGACCGCTCCGCCCTGGGCGAGGGGGAGGGAGTTGCGCCCGACCAGCCGCCGCGGGCGGCGCAGCTGACGGGTGTGGCCGACGTACGGCAGGCGCTGCTGGGACTCCAGGCGCTGCTCGGCGAGGTCGGTATAGCGCTCGTCGGAGTGGCCTGCGCGACGGACGACGAGGGCCTCTACTGGCAGTGCATAGAGTCGATCGACGCGGCGGACGAGTCGAGCGACCGGGTGCGGGCCCTGCTGCGCCGGATGGCCGTCAGGGAACGGGGGTCGGCCTCGGGCGTGCTCTGAGACGGGCGGGCGGAGGCGTGTGCGGTGGAGGCGTGTGCGGTGGAGGCGTGTGCGGTGGAGGGGTCCCGCCGCGTGCGACGGGACCCCCGGCCGGTCAGAAGGACCGGTCGGAGCTGCGCTCGCTCTCGTGGGCGCGGCTGCCCGGGGTGACCGGCTCGGCGGGGGGAGTGCGGTCCGCGGAGTGCTGGAGGTCGGCGTCGAGCTGGGACAGGTCGGCGTTGAGCGCGGCCATCAGCTCCTCCATCTGCTGCAGCAGGCCCTTCGGTGCGCCGCCCTGGGCGGGCACCGCCGGCTCCTGGTGTGCGTGGTCGTGTGCTGCCTGTCCGGTCTGTCCGGGGTACTCGGGCACGGACTCGTGGGACATGGCGGCCTCCTCGGCCCTGGCCCTTCCGGTGCGGAAGGGGGCGGTGGTCGTACCGGCGGGAGGCCGCCGGCGCGCGGGCCGGGCGGTCCGGCCCCGTCCGAGCCAACGAGCCCCATCCGCGCTGGTCACTGACGCGGCGGGGCGCGCGCCTCCCGGTTGACGCAGATTCACCCGGCAGGGGAGCGGGCGGGGCAGGATGGAGTCATGGATCTTCGCATTTTCACCGAGCCGCAGCAGGGCGCCGACTACGACACCCTGCTGACCGTAGCCAAGGCCACCGAGGAACTCGGGTTCGACGCGTTCTTCCGCTCCGACCACTATCTGCGGATGGGGTCGGTCGACGGGCTGCCCGGCCCCACCGACGCCTGGATCACCCTGGCGGGCCTGGCCCGCGAGACCAAGCGGATCCGGCTGGGCACGCTGATGACGGCCGGCACCTTCCGGCTGCCCGGCGTCCTCGCCATCCAGGTGGCGCAGGTCGACGCCATGTCCGGCGGCCGCATCGAACTCGGGCTGGGCGCGGGCTGGTTCGAGGAGGAGCACAAGGCGTACGGGATCCCCTTCCCGGCGGAGCGGATGGCCCGCCTGGAGGAGCAGCTGGCCATCGTCACCGGGCTGTGGGCCACCGAGCCCGGCGCGTCCTTCGACTTCCGGGGCACCTACTACCAGGTGGAGAACTCCCCGGCGCTGCCCAAGCCGGCCCAGGCCAAGGTCCCCGTCCTCGTCGGCGGGCACGGGGCGCGGCGCACCCCGCGCCTCGCCGCCCGGTACGCGGACGAGTTCAACATGCCCTTCGCCTCGGTCGAGGACAGCCGCCGGCAGTTCTCCCGGGTCCGGGAGGCCGCCGCCGAGACCGGGCGCAAGGCGGAGGAGATCGTCTACTCGAACGCCCTGGTGGTGTGCGTGGGCAAGGACGACGCCGAGGTCGCCCGGCGGGCCGCCGCCATCGGCCGCGAGGTCGACGAGCTCAAGGCCAACGGCCTGGCCGGCTCCCCGGCCGAGGTCGTCGAGAAGCTCGGCACCTACGCCGCCATCGGCTCCTCCCGCGCCTACCTCCAGGTCCTCGACCTCGACGACCTGGACCACCTGGAGCTGATCGCCGGCCAGGTCATGTCCCAGCTCGGCTGAGCCGCCCGGCCCGGCCGCACCGCACCACAGGACGGAGGACCGCACCGTGCCCCGCGCCACCGGCCCGCTCGCCGATGCCCTCGCCCGCAGGCCCGTGCTGCTGGACGGCGGGCTGAGCAACCAGCTCGCCGACCAGGGCTGCGACCTGTCCGGCGCGCTCTGGACCGGCCGGGTGCTGGCCGAGCGCCCGGAACAGGTGGCGGCCGCCCACACGGCGTACGTCCGGGCCGGCGCCGAAGTGGTGAGCACCGCGAGCTACCAGCTCGGCCACGACCCCGGCCTGCTGGAGCGCTCCGTCCGGGTGGCCGACGGCGCGGCGCGGGCCGCCGGGCACGAGGTGTGGGTGGCCGCCTCGGTGGGCCCGTACGGGGCCGTCCTGGCGGACGGCTCCGAGTACCGGGGCAGGTACGGGCTCAGCCGGGACGCGCTGGTTGCCTTCCACCGCCCCCGGATCGAGGCGCTGCTCGCGGCCGGGCCGGACGTCCTGGCGCTGGAGACCGTCCCGGACTCCGACGAGGCCGAGGCCCTGCTGCGGGTCCTGGCCGGCACCGGGGCGCGGGCCTGGCTCGGCTACACCGTCGAGGGCGGCCGGACCCGGGCCGGGCAGCCCCTGCGGGAGGCCTTCGCCCTGGCCGCCGACGCCCCCGAGGTGATCGCGGTCGGCGTCAACTGCTGTGATCCGCGCGACGTGCTGCCCGCGCTCGAGGCGGCCGCGTCCGTCACGGCCAAGCCGCTGCTGGCGTACCCCAACGACGGCTCCGTGTGGGAGGCCGCCACCCGCACCTGGCACGTCCCCGCGCACCCCGCCCCCTGGCCCGTCGCCGCCTGGCGGGCGGCCGGCGCCCGCCTCGTCGGCGGCTGCTGCCGGGTCGGCCCGCCCTGGATCGCCGGGCTCCGCGCAGCCCTCGGACCCCCGCCGCCGGAGGTATGAAAACCAGTGGGCCGCCGGGGAGCCCCGGCACATACTGAAGCGCATGTTCCTGACGATCAGCACGACCGGCTCCCCGGAGAAACCCGCCACTGACCTGGGATTCCTGCTGCACAAGCATCCCGGGAAGACGCAGGCCTTCGCCACCTCCCACGGCACGGCCCACGTGTTCTATCCCGAGGCGAGTGACCGGAAGTGCACGGCCGCGCTGCTCCTGGAAGTGGACCCGGTCGCGCTCGTCCGGCGCGGCCAGGGCAAGGGCCGGGGCGCGGCCCCGGACGCCACCCTCGCCCAGTACGTCAACGACCGCCCGTACGCGGCCTCCTCGCTGCTCGCCGTCGCCCTGAGCGCGGTGTTCCGCACCGCCCTCAAGGGCCAGTGCGCCGCCCGGCCCGAACTCCCCGGGCAGCCGCGTCCGTTGCGCGTCGAGATCCCGGTGCTGCCCGCCCGCGGCGGCGCCGGCCTGGTGCGCAGGCTGTTCGCCCCGCTGGGCTGGGACCGCGTGGAGACCACCCCGATCGTCCTGGACGAACGGTTCCCCGACTGGGGCGACAGCCGCTACCTGGGGCTGGTCCTGGAGGGAGAGCTCCGACTGGAGGACGCGCTGCGCCAGCTGTACGTGCTGCTGCCGGTGCTCGACGACTCCAAGCACTACTGGATCGCCCCCGACGAGGTGGACAAGCTCCTGCGCGCCGGAGACGGCTGGCTGGCGGCGCACCCCGAGCACGCGCTCATCACCTCCCGCTACCTGGCCCGACACAAGCGGCTCACCGAGAGGGCCATGGAACGCCTGGAACTGGCCCGCCTCGCCGAGGCCGACGGCAGCGAGGCCGAAGAACTCGACAACGCCGTCGACGGCACCGCGGCCGGGCAGGACGACGCGGCCGACGCGGCCCGCGAGGGGTCCGTGCCCCTCGCGGTACGCCGCCGCGATGCCGTCCTCGACGCGCTGCACGAGGCCGGTGCGGCCCGGGTCCTCGACCTGGGCTGCGGGGAGGGCCGGCTGGTCCAGGCGCTGCTGAAGGACACCGCGTTCACCGAGATCGTCGGCGTGGACGTCTCGATGCGGGCCCTGACCACCGCCTCCCGCCGGCTGCGGCTGGAGCGCATGGGGGAGCGGCAGAGTTCGCGCGTCCGGCTGCTCCAGGGCTCCCTCGCCTACACCGACAAGCGGCTGGCCGGTTACGACGCGGCCGTGCTCAGCGAGGTGATCGAGCACCTGGACCTGCCCAGGCTGCCCGCCCTGGAGTACGCCGTCTTCGGCTCGGCCCGCCCCCGCACGGTCCTCGTGACCACCCCGAACGTCGAGTACAACGTCCGCTGGGAGTCCCTGCCGGCCGGACACGTCCGCCACCGCGACCACCGTTTCGAGTGGACCCGCGAGGAGTTCCGGGCCTGGGCCGGGCGGGTCGCCGCCCGGCACGGCTACGCCGTCGCGTACCGGCCCGTGGGTGACGAGGACCCCGAGGTCGGCCCGCCGACCCAGATGGCCGTCTTCACCCGCGCCGACGCCCCCGCCGAGAGCGCAGAGACCGCACAGAGCGCGGAGACCGCGACCACCGCCACCCCGAAGGAGGGAGAGGCAGCATGACCACCCGTACGGACCACCGCGTACTCCCCGTCACCGACCTGGCCCTCGTCGTCCTCGTCGGGGCCACCGGATCGGGCAAGTCCACCTTCGCCCGCAAGCACTTCAAGCCCACCGAGATCCTCTCCTCGGACTACTGCCGCGGCCTGGTCGCCGACGACGAGAACGACCAGAGCGCCAGCAAGGACGCCTTCGAGGTCCTGCACTACATCGCCGGCAAACGGCTGGCCGCCGGACGCCTCACCGTCGTGGACGCCACCAGCGTCCAGCAGGAGTCCCGCCGCGCGCTCGTCCGCCTGGCCCGCGAACACGACGTCCTGCCCATCGCGATCGTCCTCGACATGCCCGAGTCGGTCTGCGCCGAACGCAACGCGGCCCGCCCCGACCGGGCCGGCCTGCCGCGCCGCGTCATCCAGCGCCACCGCTCCGAACTGCGCCGCTCGCTGCGCGGACTGGAGCGCGAGGGCTTCCGCAAGGTGCACGTCCTGCGCACCCCGGAGGAGGCCGACTCCGCCGAGGTGGTGCTGGAGAAGCGCTTCAACGACCTCACCCACCTCACCGGCCCCTTCGACATCATCGGCGACGTCCACGGCTGCTCCTCCGAGCTGGAGACCCTGCTCGCAAAGCTCGGCTACGAGGACGGGGTCCACCCCGCCGGCCGTACCGCGGTCTTCGTCGGAGACCTCGTCGACCGCGGGCCGGACAGCCCGGGCGTGCTGCGCCGGGTGATGGGCATGGTGGGGTCCGGCAACGCGCTGTGCGTGCCCGGGAACCACGAGAACAAGCTCGGCCGTTACCTCAAGGGCTCCAAGGTCCAGCAGACCCACGGCCTCGCCGAAACCGTCGAGCAGCTCTCCCGGGAGAGCGAGGAGTTCGTGAAGGAGGTGCGGGAGTTCATCTCCGGCCTGGTCAGCCACTACGTCCTCGACGGCGGCCGGCTGGTGGTCTGCCACGCCGGGCTGCCCGAGAAGTACCACGGGCGCACCTCCGGCCGGGTCCGCTCGCACGCCCTGTACGGCGAGACCACCGGTGAGACCGACGAGTTCGGCCTGCCCGTGCGCTACCCGTGGGCGGAGGACTACCGGGGCAAGGCCGCCGTGGTCTACGGCCACACCCCGGTCCCGGACACCTCCTGGATCAACAACACCATCTGCCTCGACACCGGCGCCGTCTTCGGCGGCCGGATGACCGCCCTGCGCTGGCCCGAGCGCGAACTGGTCGACGTACCGGCCGAGAGGGTCTGGTACGAGCCGGTCAGGCCGCTGGCCGCCGCGACGCCCGGCGGGCTGGACGGACGCCCGCTCGACCTGGCCGACGTCCAGGGCCGCCGGGTCGTGGAGACCCGCCACCTGGGCAACGTCGGGGTCCGCGAGGAGAACGCGGCCGCGGCCCTGGAGGTCATGAGCCGGTTCGCCGTCGACCCCCGCCTGGTGCCGTACCTGCCGCCGACCATGGCGCCGACCGCCACCTCCGCGGAGGACGGCTGGCTGGAGCACCCCGCCGAGGCCTTCGCCCAGTACCGGGCCGACGGCATCGGCCGGGTCGTGTGCGAGGAGAAGCACATGGGCTCCCGTGCCACCGTCCTGCTGTGCCGGGACGCGGCCACCGCCCGGACCCGGTTCGGCGTCGAGGACGGCCCCACCGGCTCCGTCTACACCCGCACGGGACGCCCCTTCTTCCAGGAGCGGGAGCTCGCCGAGGAATTCCTCGCCCGGCTCCGCGCCGCCGTGGACGGCGCCGGCCTGTGGGAGGAGCTGGGCACGGACTGGCTGCTGCTGGACGGGGAACTGCTGCCCTGGTCCCTGAAGTCGACCGGCCTGCTGCAGGGCCAGTACGCGGCGGTGGGAGCCGCCTCCCGCACGGTCCTCCCGGAGGCCGTGGCGGCCCTCGCGGCCGCCGAGGCCCGGGGCGTGGACACGGGCGGGCTGCTGGAGCGCCAGCGCGGCCGGGCCGGCGACGCCGAGGCCTTCACCGAGGCGTACCGCCGCTACTGCTGGACCACCGACGGGCTGGACGGCGTACGGTTCGCGCCGTTCCAGCTGCTCGCCGCGGCAGGGCGGTCGCTGGCGGCCGTACCGCACGACGAGCAGCTGGCCTGGCTGGACCGCCTCGCCGACGCCGACGAGCGGTCCGCCGCCCCGCTGCTGCGCCGCACCCGCCGCGTGTACGTGGACACCGACGACGCCGCTTCCGTCCGGGCGGGCACCGACTGGTGGCTGGAGCTGACCGGGGCGGGCGGCGAGGGCATGGTCGTCAAACCCCTCCAGGCGTACGCCCGGGACGGCAAGGGGCGGCTGGTCCAGCCCGGGCTGAAGGTCCGCGGGCGCGAGTACCTGCGGATCATCTACGGCCCGGAGTACACCCGCCCCGACCAGCTGGAGCGGCTGCGGCAGAGGTTCCTCGGGCACAAGCGCTCGCTGGCCCTGCGCGAGTACGCGCTCGGGCTGGAGGCGCTGGACCGGCTGGCGGCGGCGGAACCGCTGTGGCGGGTCCACGAGGCGGTGTTCGCCGTCCTCGCCCTGGAGTCGGAGCCGGTCGACCCCCGGCTGTGAGCCGGCCCCCGCCGCGCGGCGGGAGGACCGCGTAAAGCGAAGGCCCCCGTACGGCCCGGAATTAGGTCGTATGGGGGAACTTTCGCCGAGAAGGCCGGGGAAACCGGTGGCGGGATCGTTCAACCAGGGCAGCGGAATGTCCGCGACCCTGGAAGGACGGAACGTCACCTATGAAGATGACCGCGCGCGGAAGCATTGCGGCGCTCATGACCTGTATGGCCGCGGCCGCAGCGGCCTCCCCGGCCACGGCCGCCACGGTTCCGGTGGGTGTCCCGCTGGACGCCGTGGAGACCACGCTCGGCGTACCCACGCCGCAGGTGGGCACCGCCGTCCCGATGCCGGTCGTCGGCGCGCCCGAGGCACCCGTCCTCCACAAGGGCGACCTGCTCCCCAACCCACTGCTCCCGGCGGTCCCGGTGGCCACCGACCTCGGGCTGACCAGGATCACCTCCCCGGTGCCCAACCTGCTGGGCTCCAAGGAGACGGACGGCGAGGGCTCCCTCGAGTCGCCCGCCACCACCCTGCTCACCCGGACGCCCGGCGCGGTCGTCGGCGCCCCGCTGACCATGCCGGACGCCGGCAACCGGGGCATCCCGAACCTGACCGCCCCCAAGCTGGGCGTGGTCGCCCCGGAGCTCATCGGCACCCCGTCGGCGCTCCTCGGCCTGCGCTGAGAGGCACACCCGACGCCGGGTCGGAAAGCCGTCCGGTCTGGGTACGTCTACGGCATGGGATTCCATGTCGACTCCGAGACCGGGCGGCTCCGCCGCGTCATCCTCCACCGCCCCGACCTGGAGCTGAAGCGCCTCACACCCAGCAACAAGGACGCCCTGCTCTTCGACGACGTGCTGTGGGTGCGCCGGGCCCGCCAGGAGCACGACGGCTTCGCCGACGTGCTGCGCGACCGGGGCGTGGCCGTCCACCTCTTCGGCGACCTGCTCCGCGAGGTCCTCGACATCACCGAGGCCCGCCACCTCGTCCTGGACCGGGTCTTCGACGAGAAGGAGTACGGACCCCTCGCCACCGACCACCTGCGCTCGGTCTTCGACGGACTGACCTCGGCCGAGCTGGCGGAGGCGCTGGTGGGCGGCATGACGAAACGGGAGTTCCTGGAGCGGCACAGCGAGCCGGTGTCGGTGCGCTTCCACGCGCTGGAGACGGACGGCTTCCTGCTGGGGCCGCTGCCCAACCACCTCTTCACCCGTGACACCTCCGCCTGGATCTACGACGGGGTGTCCATCAACGCCATGCGCTGGCCGGCCCGTCAGCGCGAGACCGTGCACTTCGAGGCGATCTACCGGCACCACCCCCTCTTCACCGGCTCGGGCCCCTTCCACTACTGGTCGCAGGGGCAGTCGGACTACCCCTCGACCATCGAGGGCGGGGACGTGCTGGTCATCGGCAACGGCGCGGTGCTCATCGGGATGAGCGAGCGGACCACCCCCCAGGCGGTGGAGATGCTCGCCCGTGGCCTGTTCGCCGCCGGGTCGGCCTCGGCGATCGTGGCGCTCGACATGCCCAAGCGGCGGGCGTTCATGCACCTGGACACGGTGATGACGATGGTCGACGAGGAAACGTTCACCCAGTACGCGGGCCTCGGCATGCTGCGCTCCTACACGATCCGGCCGGGGCGGGGGGCGAGCGAGCTCCAGGTGAGCGACCACCCGCCGGAGCAGATGCACCAGGCGATCGCGGCGGCGCTGGGCCTGGACAAGGTGCGCGTGCTGACCGCGGGGCAGGACGTGCACTCGGCGGAGCGCGAGCAGTGGGACGACGGGTGCAACGTGCTGGCCGTGGAGCCCGGGGTGGTCGTCGCCTACGAGCGCAACGTCACCACCAACACGCACCTGCGCAAGGAGGGCATCGAGGTGATCGAGATCCCCGGCAGCGAGCTGGGGCGGGGCCGCGGCGGGCCGCGCTGCATGAGCTGCCCGGTGGAACGGGACGCGGGCTGAGCGCAGGCTGAGGGGGACGGGCTGGTGATCACAGGTGCGGATGTCGCACATGTGATCCACCAGACTGCATATCAATGCAGGGGATCGTATAGACTTCCGCAATCCCCTGTCAGCGTCCCCCTGGAGTCCCGATGTCCACCGACCTCTTCGGCCGCAGTTTCCTCAAGGAGCTCGACTTCACCGCCGCCGAGTTCCGCGGCCTGGTCGAGCTCGCCGCCGAACTGAAGGCGGCCAAGAAGGCGGGCGTCGAGGAGCGCCGCCTCCAGGGCAGGAACATCGCGCTGATCTTCGAGAAGACCTCCACGCGCACCCGCTGCGCCTTCGAGGTCGCCGCCGCCGACCAGGGAGCCCACACCACCTACCTCGACCCCTCCGGCTCCCAGATCGGCCACAAGGAGACCGTCCGGGACACGGCGCGGGTGCTCGGCCGGATGTTCGACGGCATCGAGTACCGGGGCGACAGCCAGCAGGCGGTCGAGGAGCTCGCCGCCTCCTCCGGCGTGCCCGTCTTCAACGGCCTCACCGACGACTGGCACCCCACCCAGATGCTGGCCGACGTGCTGACCATGACCGAGCACTGCGCGAAGCCGCTGGAGCGGATCGCCTTCGCCTACCTCGGCGACGCCCGTTTCAACATGGGCAACTCCTACCTGGTGACCGGCGCGCTGCTGGGCATGGACGTACGGATCGTGGCGCCGAAGGAGTACTGGCCGGCCGAGGCCGTCGTGGCGCGCGCCCGCGAGCTGGCCGCGTCCAGCGGGGCGCGGATCACCCTGACCGAGGAGGTCGCGGAGGGCGTGGCGCAGGCCGACTTCGTCGCCACGGACGTGTGGGTCTCGATGGGCGAGCCGAAGGAGGTCTGGGACGAGCGGATCGCGGCCCTGTCCCCGTACGCCGTCACCATGGACGTGCTGCGCGCCACCGGCAACCCGGACGTGCGGTTCCTGCACTGCCTGCCCGCCTACCACGACCTCGGCACCGAGGTGGCGCGGGAGGTGCACGAGCGGCACGGGCTGGAGTGGCTGGAGGTCTCGGACGAGGTGTTCGAGTCGGCGCACTCCGTCGTCTTCGACGAGGCGGAGAACCGGCTGCACACGATCAAGGCCGTGCTCGTCGCGACGATGGCGAAGCCCGCCGCATAGTCATACGGGCACTCCCCCCGGCCCCGTCGGTCAGGCGCTCGTCGCGCAGGCCGACAGGGTGAACCAGACGGCCTTGCCGTGCTCCGTGGGGCGGTGGCCACAGGCCGAGCTCAGGGCCCGGAGCAGCAGCAGGCCGCGGCCGTGCTCCTGCCAGGGGTCCGGGTTTGCCTCGTGGGGGCGGGTAACGAGGTCCTGCGGCGGCCGCGGGTCGCCGTCGTGGACCTCCACCTGGCAGCCGTCCGCCAGCATCTCCACGACCAGCTCGATCGGCGCCCCCGCGGTGGTGTGCTCGACGGCGTTGGCCACCAGTTCGGCGGTGAGCAGCTCCGCGGTGTCGCGGTCGGCGGACGGTTCCGTTTCCGTCAGGGCGGTGCGGACCAGGGCGCGGGCCATGGGTACGGCGGCGGCCGTGTGCGGCAGGGCGAGCCGCCAGGCGGAGGCGTCGGGCATGACCGGTCCGTCCGTTCCGTTCCGTCGGGTGGGGGTGTGAGGTCCGGGGGCACCCCAGGAACTCCCGGATTCAACTTCAACGATACGGAGCGCCGCGCGCGACCCGTAGGGCACCCCGGGGTGAAGGAGGCGGACCCACGGCCGCGCCCGGCGGGACCTTCGGCTCGGGCCGCGCTTCCGCCCCCACCTGCCGTCCCCCATCTGTCGCGTTTTCGTGACGGCAGTCACAAGTCGGTGATAGCGTCGTACGCGTGAGCCCCTTCACCGGTTCCACACCAGCGACCGAACGGTGGCGCCACCTGCGGGTGACCCGGCAGGACGGCATCGCCACCGTCACCCTCGACCGCCCCGAGAAGCTGAACGCGCTCACCTTCGGCGCCTACGCCGACCTGCGCGATCTGCTCGCCGAACTCTCCCGCACCCGCTCCGTACGCGCCCTCGTCCTGGCCGGCGAGGGCCGCGGCTTCTGCTCCGGCGGAGACGTGGACGAGATCATCGGCGCCACCCTCGCCATGGACACCTCCCAGCTCCTCGACTTCAACCGGATGACCGGACAGGTGGTCCGCGCCGTCCGCGAATGCCCCTTCCCCGTGATCGCCGCCGTCCACGGGGTGGCCGCGGGCGCCGGCGCCGTCCTCGCACTCGCCGCCGACTTCCGCATCGCCGACCCCACCGCCCGCTTCGCCTTCCTCTTCACCCGCGTCGGCCTCTCCGGCGGCGACATGGGCGCCGCCTACCTGCTGCCCCGGGTCGTCGGCCTCGGCCACGCCACCCGGATCCTGATGCTCGGAGAGCCCGTACGGGCCCCCGAGGCCGAACGCATCGGCCTGCTCAGCGAGCTGGTCGACGAGGGCAAGGCCGACGTTCGGGCCGCCGAACTCGCCGCCCGCCTCGCCGCCGGACCCGCCCTCGCCCACGCCCAGACCAAGGCCCTGCTCACCGCCGAGCTGGACATGCCGCTGGCCGCCTCAGTCGAGCTGGACGCCAGCACCCAGGCCCTGCTGATGCACGGCCAGGACTACGCCGAGTTCCACGCCGCCTTCACCGGGAAGCGGCCGCCGCAGTGGAAGGGCAGGTAGCGCCGTGTCCCCGTCCCGCCCCGCGCCCGGTTCCGCCCCGCCCGCCCTGCGGGTGGCCGTCGTCGGCGGGGGGCCGGGCGGGCTCTACGCCGCCGCGCTGCTGGCCCGCCAGGGTCACGCCGTCGATCTGTGGGAGCGCGGCGCCCCCGACGACACCTTCGGCTTCGGCGTCGTCCTCTCCGACGAGACCCTCGGGGGCATCGAACGGGCCGACACGGTCGTCCATGCCGCCCTCGCCGCCGAGTTCGTCCGCTGGGACGACGTGGACGTCGTCCACCGCGGCCGGCTGCTGACCTCCGGCGGCCACGGCTTCGCCGCCCTCGGCCGGCGCCGCCTCCTGGAGCTCCTGCACGCCCGCTGCGAGGCCCTCGGCGTGCGGCTCCGCTTCCGTGCCGGGGCCCCCGACGCCTGGACCCTGGCCCGCTCCCACGACCTGGTCGTCGCGGCGGACGGGGTGCACAGCGCCACCCGCGAGAGCGGCGCCGAGCACTTCCGTCCCACCGTCACCCCGGGCCGCTGCCGCTACGTCTGGCTCGCCGCCGACTTCGCCTTCGACGCCTTCCGCTTCGAGATCGCCGAGACCGAGCACGGCATCATGCAGCTGCACGCCTACCCCTACTCCGCCGACTCCTCCACCGCCATCGTCGAGATGCGCGAGGAGGTCTGGCGGGCCGCCGGCCTCGACCTCTGCGACGAGGAGGAGTCCGCGGCGCGCTGCGCCAAGATCTTCGCCGAGGCGCTGCGGGGCAGGCCGCTGCGCGGGAACCGCTCCGCCTGGACCCGGTTCCACACCGTCGTCAACGAACGCTGGTCGCACGGGAACGTGGTCCTCCTCGGCGACGCCGCCCACACGGCCCACTTCTCCATCGGCTCCGGAACCAAACTCGCCGTCGAGGACGCCCTCGCCCTCGCCGAGGCCGTCGCCGCCCACCCCGAGGTCCCCGAGGCCCTCGCCGCCTACGAGGCCGAACGCAGGCCCGCCGTGGCCAGCACCCAGCGGGCCGCCGCCGCCAGCATGCGCTGGTTCGAGGAGATCGGCGGCTACGTCGGCCAGCCCGCCCGGCAGTTCGCCTTCAACCTGCTCACCCGCAGCCGCCGGGTCACGCACGAGAACCTGCGGCTGCGCGACCCCCGCTTCACCCGCGCGGTCGAGGCCGACTTCGGCTGCCCGCAGGAGGGGCCCGACGGGCTGGTGACCCCGCCCATGTTCACCCCGTTCACCCTGCGCGGGCTGACCCTGCGCAACCGGGTCGTCGTCTCGCCGATGGACATGTACTCCGCCGAGGCCGGGGTCCCGGGCGACTTCCACCTGGTGCACCTGGGCGGGCGGGCCCTGGGCGGGGCCGGGCTGGTCATGACCGAGATGGTCTGCGTCAGCCCCGAAGGGCGGATCACCCCCGGCTGCGCGGGGCTGTGGACGGCGGAGCAGGCGGCAGCCTGGAGGCGGATCGCCGACTTCGTCCACACCTCGGCGCCCGGCACCGCCCTCGGCGTCCAGCTCGGCCACTCCGGTCGCAAGGGCTCGACCCGGCTGATGTGGGAGGGCATGGACGACCCCCTCCCGGACGGCAACTGGCCCCTGGTCGCCGCCTCCGCACTGCCCTACAAGCCCGGCGTCTCCGCCGTGCCCCGCGCCTTGGACGCCGCAGGGCTCGCCGCCGTCCGCGCCGACTTCACGGCGGCCGCCGCACGGGCCGCCGACTGCGGCTTCGACCTGCTCGAACTGCACTGCGCCCACGGCTACCTGCTGTCCGGCTTCCTCTCCCCCCTCACCAACCAACGCGACGACGCCTACGGGGGTTCCCTGGAGAACCGGCTGCGCTTCCCCCTGGAGGTCTTCGACGCCGTCCGCGAGGTCTGGCCCGAGGACCGTCCGATGACCGTCCGGCTGTCCGCGACGGACTGGGCCCCCGGCGGGACCACACCCGAGGAGGCGGAGCGGATCGCCGCCGCGTTCGCCGCCCACGGCGCCGACGCGATCGACGTCTCCACCGGACAGGTGGTCGCGGACGAGGCCCCGGAGTACGGGCGCTCGTACCAGACCCCGTACGCCGACCGGATCCGCAACGCGCTCGGGATCCCCGTCATCGCCGTCGGCGCGATCTCCTCCTGGGACGACGTCAACTCCCTGCTGCTGGCCGGCCGCGCCGACCTGTGCGCGCTGGGCCGCCCGCACCTGTACGACCCGCACTGGACCCTGCACGCGGCCGCCGACCAGGAGTACGCCGGCCCGGGCGCGCCCTGGCCCGCCCCCTACCGGGCGGGCAGCCGCAAGCCGCCGACCGGGAAGGGGTGAGGGGGTGCGCGGTTCCCGGGCCGGACCGCCTCAGACGCGGACCCGCTCGACGCGGTCCTCGACCGGGGTGAAGCCGAGGCGCTGGTAGACGCTGTTGCTGGTGGGGTTGGCGAGGTCGGTGAAGAGGAGGACCTCGGTGGCCCCGGCCGCGTACGCCGCCTCGCTCGCCGCGTGCGTCACCCCGGCGGCGTAGCCGCGGCGCCGCTCGGCGGGCGGGGTGTAGACGGGGCCGATGCGGGAGGCGGAGCCGATCGGGCGGAAGAACGCGGCCAGCGACACCGGTCTGCCGTCGTGCTCCCAGAGGAGGAACCCGCCGTACGAGATCCGGTCGCGCAGGGAGGCCTCGGAGGGGGCGACGGGGGTGCCGCACTCCCGGCTGAACTCCGCGGTCCAGCGGGCCAGCAGCGGCAGGTCGGCCTCGGTGGCCGGCCGGGCCCGGCCGCCGGGGGCCGGGTCGGGGGCCGTCAGGGTGCCCAGCCGGTACAGGCGGAGCTCCTCGGCGACGCGGGTCGGCGTGCCCCACGCCCCTGCCAGGGCCAGTGCGTCGGCGCGGCGGGCGTTGAAGTCGGTGACGCGGGAGAGCAGGGGCTCGGTGGTGAGCGCGGCGCCCAGGGCGCGGACCGCCTCCGGGGGCAGGACGCCGAGCAGCAGCGGGAACGGCGGGGTGTGCAGGACGGCTCCGGCGACGGTCCCGTCGGCTCCGGTCCACCAGCCGAAGACGGGTTCGGCGTCCCCGTAGGCCTGCGGGCCGCGCCGCTCCAAGGCGTCGATGACGCTCAGCAGGGTGGTGTTGACGACGGGGTGCGCTGCCACGGCCGGGCGCGCGGCGGCCAGGCAGGCCGCCAGATCGGTGCTGAAGGTCCAGGTCATGTCCCATCGTGGCGGGCCGGGGAGCGGGCCCGCACCGGGTTTTCGCGGGGGTGGCCGGGGGTTGGGCCGCCGGGGGCGTGCGGGGCGACGGGTGCGCTCCCCCGGGCGGGGGAGGCGATCCCCCCGCACGGGGGAGGCGATCCCCCCGCACGGGGGAGGAAGGGGCGGCGGGCCGCTGGGATCTTGGGAGTGCGAGCAGGACTCGGGCTCCGCCGCCGTGGCGGGCCGTCGGACGAGGAGGAAGCATGAGCACTCTACGAGGGCTGTACGAAACGGGCGCCGGTGTCGCGCAGCCGGGCGTGCAGTTCGGAGAAGACCGCCGCGGCCCGGTCGCCCGGCCAGTCGGCCGGGAGCAGTTCCCGTGGCAGCCCCGGGTCGGCGTAGGGCAGCCGGCGCCAGGTGTCCAGGGCGGGCAGGTAGGCCCGGTAGGCGGCCTCGGGGGTGGGCTCGGGGCCCGCCTGCAGGGCCCGCAGGACGGGTTCGTGCAGGTCGAGGAACTCCTCGTGCTGCTTGGCCAGGGCGGCGAGGTCCCACCAGCGGGCCACGGCCTCGGCCGTCGGGGCGAAGCCGAGGTGGGCGCCGCGGAAGAGTTCCACGTACGCCGTCAGGTGCAGCCGCTCCAGGGTGTGTCCGGTCTCCTCGGCCAGCTGGGCCGGGGCGATCCACACCCCCGGGGCGACGGCGCCGAAGCCCAGCCGGGCCAGGCGCGAGCGCAGCAGGTGCCGCTTGTGCCGCTCCTGCTCGGGGACGGAGAAGACGGCGACCAGCCACTCCGTCGAGGCCGGCACGGCTCCGTAGATCCGCCGGTCGCCGTCCTCCAGGAGCAGCCGGGCCTCCTCGGAGGGCTCGTATCCGGCCGAGCCGTCCGCGGCCTTAGCGGGCACGAGGAAGCCCCGCCGCTTGAGCCGGGACACCGAGGAGCGGACGGAGGGCGCGTCCACCCCGGCCGCGCCCAGCAGGCGGACCAGCGCGGACACCGGTACGGCGCCGCCCTCGAAGGACCGCCCGTAGGCGCCGAAGAAGGTGACGATCAGGGATCGCGGAGTGTGCTGCTCGGCCACGGGTTCACTCTAGATCGCGCAGCCGGAAGCGTTGGAGCTTGCCGGTGGGAGTCCGCGGCAGTGCGGGCAGGAAGACGAAGGACCGAGGGCATTTGTGGGGGGCCAGCTCCTCCTTCATGAAGGTCCGCAGTTCCTCCTCCGTGAGCACGGCGCCCTCGCGCGGCACGGTGTAGGCCACCACGACCTGCCCGCGCCGTTCGTCGGGCCGGCCGACGACGGCGACCTCGGCCACGTCGGGGTGGCGCAGCAGCGCCTCCTCCACCTCGGGGCCCGCGATGTTGTAGCCCGAGGAGATGATCATGTCGTCGGCGCGGGCGACGTAGCGGAAGTAGCCGTCGGGGTCGCGTACGTAGGTGTCGCCGGTCAGGTTCCAGCCGTCGCGGACGTACTCGCCCTGGCGGGGGTCGGCGAGGTAGCGGCAGCCGACCGGGCCGCGGACGGCCAGCAGTCCGGGCTCGTTGTCGGGCACGGGCCGGCCGGAGGGGTCCACCACGCGGGCCTGCCAGCCGGGGACGGCCCTGCCGGTGGTGCCGGGGCGGATGTCCTCGTCGGCGGCGGAGATGAAGATGTGCAGCAGCTCGGTGGCCCCGATGCCGTTGATGATCCGCAGTCCGGTGCGCTCGTACCAGGCCTGCCAGGTGGCGGCGGGCAGGTTCTCGCCGGCGGAGACGCAGCGGCGCAGCGCGGACAGGTCGTAGGCCCCCGTGTCGTAGGGGCCCAGGGTGTCCAGCATCGAGCGGTAGGCGGTGGGGGCGGTGAACAGGACGCTGACCCGGTGTTCGGCGAGGGCTGGCAGCAGGCGGCGGGGTGCGGCCTCCTCCAGCAGTAGGGCGCAGGCCCCGGCCCGCAGCGGGAAGACGACCAGTCCGCCGAGGCCGAAGGTGAACCCGAGGGGCGGACTGCCGGCGAACACGTCGTCGGGGCGGGGTCTGAGGACGGTGCGGGAGAAGGTGTCGGCGACGGCGAGGAGGTCGCGGTGGAAGTGCATGCAGCCCTTGGGACGGCCCGTGGTCCCGGAGGTGAAGGCGATGAGGGCCACGTCGTCGGCGGAGGTCTCGACGGCGGGGTAGGGGGCGGTGTGGGCCTCGGCCAGCCGCAGGAGGTCGTCGGGGGAGTCGCCGCCGTAGGGGGTGATGCGCAGGCCCGGCACGGCGGCCCTGGCCAGGTCGTCGAGGGCGTCGGTGTGGCAGACGGCGTGCCGGACCCGGGCCATGGCGCACACCGTCGCCAGTTCCTGGGCCCGCTGCTGGGCCAGTACGGTGACGGCCACCGCGCCCGCCTTCATCACGGCCAGCCAGCAGGCGGCGAGCCAGGGCCCGGTGGGCCCGCGCAGGAGCACCCGGTTTCCCGGGACCACGCCGAGGTCGGTGGTCAGGGCGTGGGCGAGGCGGTCCACCCGTTCGCGGAGCTCTCCGTAGGACCACACCTCGCCCGAGCCGCTGCGGAAGGCGGGCCGCTGCGGCCCGAAGCGTCCGATGGTGGCGTCGAGCAGCTCGGCGCCACAGTTCAGCCGGTCCGGATAGGCCAGTTCGGGCAGCTCGAAGACGAGCTCCGGCCAGGCGTGGGCGGGTGGCAGGTGGTCTCGCGCGAAGGTGTCGGTGTGGGCGGAAGGCTTGAGCTCCAAGGCGGGTTCGCCCCCTTGCGACGTCCGGATTGGGGTGGAGCCGGCCGTGCTGATCTGTCCAGAGCGTATCGTGATGGTGACGGCAGTCAACAGGACGCGATAGAGGAACACGACGGGACTTGGGGGCCTTCGGATGGCCGGATTCGCGCTCGGAGTGGAACAAGAGCAATGGTGCGGGCGGTTGCGCGCCCTCGCGGAGCGGCGGCTGAGGCCGCTCGCGGAGAAGGGCGAGCCCGGCCGGGTGAACCGGCCGCTCCTGGCCGAGCTGGGGGAACTGGGTCTGCTGGAGCGGGTCTTCTCCTCGGGTGCCTTGGAGCTGTGCCTGCTGCGGGAGTCCCTCGCCTACGGCTGTACCGAGGCCGAGACGGCCCTGGCCCTCCAGGGGCTCGGGGGTCATCCGGTGCTGCGGTCGGGCAGTGACGTCCAGCGGGAGCAGTGGCTGCCGGGGGTCCGGGCGGGGCGGCTGGTGGCGGCGTTCGCGCTGAGCGAGCCGGGCGCCGGGTCGGACGCGGCGGCGCTGGCCCTGGCGGCCGCCCCGGACGGGACCGGCTGGCGGCTGGAGGGGGCCAAGTGCTGGATCTCCAACGCCCCCGAGGCCGATTTCTACACCGTCTTCGCCCGGACGGGTGAGGCGCCGGGTGCCAGGGGCATCACCGCCTTCCTGGTCCCGGGGGACCGGCCCGGGCTGACGGGCGAGGCCCTCGACATGCTCTCGCCGCATCCGATCGGCTCCCTGGCCTTCGACGGGGTGCCGGTGGGCCGGGAGGACGTCCTGGGCGAGCCGGGGCAGGGGTTCCGGGTGGCGATGGAGACCCTGAACCTGTTCCGGCCGAGCGTGGGGGCCTTCGCGGTGGGCATGGCGCGGGCCGCGTTGGACGCCACGCTGGCCCACACCGCCGGCCGGACCGCTTTCGGCGGGGTACTGGCCGACCTCCAGGCGGTCGGGCACCGGGTGGCGGAGATGGCCACCCGCACCGAGGCCGCCCGGCTGCTCGTGTACGCGGCGGCCGGCGCCTACGACAGCGGTTCGCCGGACGTGCCGGGGCGGGCGGCGATGGCCAAGCTCCTCGCGACGGAGACCGCCCAGTACGTGGTCGACCACGCCGTCCAGCTGCACGGGGCGGTCGCCCTGCGGCGGGGCCATCTGCTGGAGCACCTGTACCGGGAGGTGCGGGCGCCCAGGATCTACGAGGGGGCCAGCGAGGTGCAGCGCGGCATCATCGCCAAGGAGCTCTACCGGGGGGTGGCGGCCCGATGAGCCCCGACCGCGCCGGCCGCCCGGAGCGGATCAACCCGGCGGAGCTCTCCCCGGCGACGGGCTTCTCCCACGCCGTCGCCGTCACCGGGGGCCGGCTGGTGTTCCTGGCCGGCCAGACCGCGCTCGACGGCTCGGGCAAGGTGGTGGGCCACACCCTGCCGGAACAGTTCGAGCGCGCCCTGTCCAATCTGCTGGCGGCCCTCGCGGCGGCGGGCGGCGGCCCCTCGGACCTGGCCCGGGTGACGGTGTACGCGGTGGACGTGGAGGACTACCGTGCCCACGCCCCCGAGCTGGGCCGGATCTGGCGCCGGCTGGCGGGGCGCGACTACCCGGCGATGGCCGTGGTCGGCGTGGTCCGCCTCTGGGACACCGAGGCCCGGGTGGAAATGGACGGGATCGCGGTGCTCCCGTGACCCCGGAGGGGACGGTCTAGGAGGCGGAGTCGAGGAGGGTGCCCATCCACTCCTCGATGCCGGCCACCGTGCGGGGCAGGGCTCCCGACATCAGGCGGGCCCCGTCGGAGGTGATGACGAGGTCGTCTTCGATGCGCACGCCCATGCCGCGCAGTTCGGCGGGGAGGGTCTCGTCGTCCGGCTGGAGGTAGAGGCCCGGCTCGACCGTGAGGACCTGGCCCTCCTCCAGGACGCCGTCCAGGTAGGCGTCGGCCCGCGCCTTCGCGCAGTCGTGGACGTCGAGGCCGAGCATGTGGCCGCTGCTGCAGAGGGTGTAGCGCCGGTGCAGGTCGCCCTCGGCGTTCTTGAGCACGCCCCACTCGGCGAGTCCCTCGGCGATGACGCGCATGCCGGCCCGGTGGAAGTCGCGGAAGCTGGCGCCGGGCCGGAGCGCGGCGATGCCGGCTTCCTGGGCGGCGAGCACCAGCTCGTAGACCTGTTTCTGGACGGGGGAGAAGTGTCCGGACAGCGGCAGGGTGCGGGTGATGTCGGCGGTGTAGAGGCTGTCGGTCTCCACACCCGCGTCCAGCAGCAGCAGTTCGTCGCGGTGCAGGCGGCCGTCGTTGCGGATCCAGTGGAGCACGCAGGCGTGCGCGCCTGAGGCGGCGATGGTCTCGTAGCCGAGGCCGTTGCCCTCGGCGCGGGCCCGCAGGTTGAAGACGCCCTCGATCCAGCGTTCGCCGCGCGGGTGGGCGAGGGCCGCGGGGAGGGCCCGTACGACGTCCTCGAAGCCGGAGGTGGTGTGGTCCACGGCGAGCTGGAGCTGGTCGACCTCCCAGGCGTCCTTGACGAGTCGCAGCTCCGAGAGGGCGGCGGCCAGTTCGGCGTCGGTGGCGGCGTTGCGTCCGGTGGGGGAGCCCAGTGCGTCGAGGTGGGCGCAGCGCAGCCCCGTGAGCCGTTCGGCCTCGGCGAGGTCGGGGCGCCGGCCCACCCAGAACTCGCCGTAGCGGCGGTCCCGGTAGAACTCCTCGGTGCCGTCGGAGCGGTCGGAGCGGGGGCGCAGGTAGAGGACGGGCTCGTGCCCGTGCGCCCCGGCGGGCTCCAGGACCAGGACGTGCCCCACCTGGTCCTCGCCGGTCAGGCCGGTGAGCCAGGCGTAGGCGCTGTGCGGCCGGAAGCGGAAGTCGCAGTCGTTGGAGCGGACCTTCAGCTCACCGGCCGGGACGATCAGCCGCTCGCCGGGGAAGCGGGCGGACAGCCGGGCGCGCCGGGCGGGGGTGACCTCGTACGCGGTCACCCGGGAGCCGGCCGGCAGCGGTGAGGGTGCCCAATTCCCGGCCATGAAGCGGGACAACTCTGCCGATACCGGAAGGTCGTGGCTGCCGGTGTTCAGGCGGGAGGGGGTGTCGGTCACGGAGGCTCCCTCGAGAAGGACTGAACTGGTGTGCGCACAGGTCTTGTCAGTGCAATTTCACATTACTATGTTACAGCTCACACCGCGGCACGTTAATCCCCGTCAAACGCCGTGTGACGCAGGGCAGTTCACGCACCACTACCCCCACCTCCCTTCCCACAGGAGCATCAAGGTGTCCCAGCACAGAGCTGTGCGTACGTCTCTCCTCTCCGCCGCCGTCACGGTCACCCTCCTCGCCACCGCCGGCCAGGCAGTGACCCAGGCCGCCGAGCGGGGCACCCCCGCCGCCGTACCCGCCGCGTCGGCGCCCGCCGCCTTCGCCGCCGGCCCGGCCGCCGCGCCGAACCCCTTCGACGAGGTCGACCGCCTCGCCGACGCCAAGCAGCTCGCCCCGGCCCCCGCCCCGGCCCCCGGCGGCAAGTCCGTCGCCGACAACCGGGTCCCCGGCGCCGCCGACCCGGCCCCCGGCGCCGACAAGAGCCGCAAGGCGGCCACCGCCCAGGCCGCGCCCACCGCCAAGAGCGTCGCCGCGGGCGTCCCCTGCACCCTTGACGGGATCACCGGCCTCAGCCCGGAGAAGTTCGCAGACTTCCTCGCCGACCCGGCCGTCACCGCCGACGGCTGCCTGCGCACCCTCATATGGACCTGGGACGCGCGCCTCGCGCCCGTCATGTCCGACGCCCACGTCCAGGCCGTCTCCCGCCGGATATCCAGCCTGGCCGCCGCCCACGACGGCCGGAACTCCTCCCACCTGGAGGAGATGTTCACCTACCTGCACGCCGTGGCCTACCACGACTACTCGCGCACCGAGATCGACGTCACCGACGCCCCCACCGTCGACGCCATGCGCCAGGCCATCGCCGACTTCGGGGGCGCCGCCCACACCTTCGACGCCACCGCCTCCAACGCCCGCACCCTGCGCGAGGCCCTCTACGCGGGCAGCGCCCCCGGCCTGCGCCAGCACCAGCTCGGCCTGATCAAGAAGGTCCTGGCCACCCTGGACGCCTCCCACCCGGCCACCAGCCAGGACGCCTCCTGGGGCGGCGCCGCCCTCGCGGCCCTCTCCGTCAACTACCTGGGCATCTACCCCGGCAACCAGGACGCGGCCTTCCACTCCGCGGTCAAGGCCGACCCCGCGTACCGGGCCTCCTTCAAGGCCTTCGCGGACTACACCCACCTCAAGGGCGGCGCCAACGCCTGGGCCGCCCGCGACGCCCTCGGCGAGTACGGCCGCTTCGGCCAGGTCGACGGCCTCAAGGACCAGGTCGTCGCCGACCTCGGAGCCCTCCTCGAAACCGTCAAGTCCCGCTGGGGCAACGGCAGCGAGCAGTGGGCCAAGCTGGTCTCCTGGCTCAACTTCTACGAGGCCTGCAAGCCGTACGGGGTGTGCAAGGAGGACATCGAGAAGCAGCTGTTCCCGAACACCTACACCTACGACAACGGCGGCATCAAGGTCCGCACCGCCCTCGACCGGGCCACCGTCGACCAGCTCTACTACGCGAGCAAGCAGGTCAAGACCCAGTTCCACCGCGTCCTGGGCACCGACCAGCCGCTCGCCGGGGACCCCAACAGCACGCTGAACATCGTGCTCTACGCCTCCCGCGCCGACTACGAGAACTACCACCCGATCCTGACCGGGTACGGCACCAACAACGGCGGCATCTACATCGAGAACGGCGCCACCTTCTACACCTACCAGCGCCGCGTCCCCCAGGACTCCTCCCTCACCCTGGAAGAGCTCTTCCGCCACGAGTACACGCACTACCTCAACGGCCGCTTCGCCGTCCCCGGCACCTTCGGCCAGGGCGACTGGTACCAGGGCGACCGCACCACCGCCATGGACGAGGGCACCGCCGAGTTCTTCGACGGCTCCACCCGCGACAACGGCATCGCCGTCCGCAAGTCCCTGGTCAAGGGCATCATCAACGACACCGCCGGCGGCGGCCCGCGCATGAGCGTCGACCAGCTCCTGCACGCCACCTACGACGGCGACGGCTTCCGCTTCTACAACTACGCGGGCACCTTCTTCGAGTTCCTCTGGACCGAGAAGCCCTCCCTGCTGCGCGAGATGTACGGCTACCAGCGCGCCAACGACGTCGCCGGCTTCGACGCCTGGCGCAACCGCATGGGCGCCGACACCTACCTCCAGCGCGACTACAACCGCTTCCTGGACGCCCAGATCGCCAAGGTGGACCAGCTCTACGTCCCCAACACCGCCTTCACGGCCAACGACCAGCTGCGCGACTCCGCCCTCACCTCGGTCAAGTCCTCCTTCGCCTCGGCGACGTACAACACCCCGGACTGCGTGGAGAACGGCGACCCCGGCAAGCGCCGCTTCACCTGTACGGGCCGGATCACCGCGAACCTGAAGAACTGGCGCAGCGACGACCAGAACTTCAAGGACATGTCCGAGACGGTCGACTACTTCATCCTCGACCGGGCCGGCGCGGCCTCCAACAACCTGGCGGACATGAACTGCTCCTTCGGGCCCGTGCAGATCTGGGACAACAAGACGGCGGGCACCTCCTCCTACAGCTGTGAGGGTCCCCTCCGCAGCTGACCCCGCGCCCGGGGCCGGTTCCGGCGGGGGGCGGAACCGGCCCTAGGCACCACCAAAAGAATGTGACATATTACTGACATGGACGTCGTGATCATCGGCGCCGGCGTCGTCGGAGCCGCGTGCGCGTACTACGCGAGCCGCTCCGGTCTCTCCGTGGCAGTGGTGGACCGGGGCCCCGTGGCCGGCGGCACCACCGGCGCGGGCGAGGGCAACCTGCTCGTCTCCGACAAGGAGGCGGGCCCGGAGCTCGACCTGGCCCTCCTCTCCGCCCGCCTCTGGCAGGACCTCTCGGCCGAGCTGCCGCACACCGTCGAGTACGAACCCAAGGGCGGCCTGGTGGTGGCCCCCGACGAGACCACCCTCAAGGCCCTGCGCCACTTCGCCGAGGGACAGCGCGCCGCGGGCGTCGTCGCCACGGAGGTCACGGCCCTGCACGACCTGGAACCCCACCTGGCCCCGGGCCTGGCGGGCGGCTTCCACTACCCCCAGGACGCCCAGGTCCAGCCGGCCCTCGCGGCGGCCCACCTCCTGAAGGCCTCGGGCGCCGCGGTGTACCTGAACGAGGAGGTCACCGGACTCCTCCTGAAGGCGGGCACCGTCCAGGGCGTACGCACCACACGCCGCACCCTTCACGCCCCCGCGGTCGTCAACGCCTCGGGCACCTGGGCGGCCCGCATCGCCGAACTCGCCGGAACCACCCTCCCCGTCCTCCCCCGCCGAGGCTTCGTCCTCGTCACGGAACCCCTGCCCCCGCTCATCCGCCACAAGGTCTACGCGGCGGACTACATCGCGGACGTGGCCAGCGACTCGGCGGCCCTCCAGTCCTCCGCCGTGGTGGAGGGCACCCCCTCGGGCCCGGTCCTGATCGGCGCCACCCGCGAACGGGTCGGCTTCGACCGCACCCTCTCCACCGACGCCCTGCGCCGACTGGCCGCCCAAGCCGCGGCCCTCTTCCCGGTCCTGGCGGACATCCGCGCCATGCGCACGTACCACGGCTTCCGCCCCTACCTCCCGGACCACCTCCCGGCCATCGGCCCGGACCCCCGCGCCCCCGGCCTCCTCCACGCCTGCGGCCACGAGGGCGCGGGCATCGGCCTGGCCCCGGCAACAGGAGCCCTCATCGCAGCGGCCCTCACGCAGACCGAACCACCCCTCGCCCCCACCCCCTTCCGCCCGGACCGCTTCGGCCCGTGAGACGGCGGTCGGGGGCGGGGGCGGGGTGGGGTGTCGTCCGGGGCTAAAACGAGATGACTTCGGCGCCCTGGGGAGTTCCACGACAGTGATCCGGCCCGGAGCGCCGAACATCGAAGCCCGCCCCGGACGGCACCCCGCCCCGGCCCCGACCCCGGCCACCCCCGACCCCGTAACCCCCCACCCCCGAGGAGCCCACGATGCGCAGCCCCCGCGAGCTGGTCGGCGGCAGCCCGGCGGCCACGTACCCCATCGCGTTCGACGGCCGCGAACTGCCCGCCCAGGAGGGCCAGACCATCGCCGCCGTCCTCTGGGCGGCCGGGATCCTGGCCTGGCGCACCACCCGCCAGGGCGGCACCCCCCGCGGCGCCTTCTGCGGCATCGGCTCCTGCTACGACTGCCTCGTCACCGTCAACGGCCGCCCCAACCAGCGCGCCTGCCTCGTCCCGGCCCGCCCCGGAGACACCGTCACCACCCAGGAAGGCACCGGCCATGCCGACCTCGCCGTCTGACTCCACCGCCACCACCGACCTGGCGGTCATCGGCGCCGGCCCCGCCGGCCTCGCGGCGGCCGTCACCGCCGCGCGGCTCGGCCTGCGCGTCACCCTCCTCGACACCGCGGAGCGCCCCGGCGGCCAGTACTACCGTCACCCCGCCGCCTCCCTCGGCGCCACCCGCCCCCAGGCCCTGCACCACGACTGGCGGGCCTTCACCGCCCGCGAGGCGGCCCTGCGCGCCCACGAGAGGGCGGGCCGCATCACCTACCTCCCCGGCCACCACGTGTGGACGGTGGTCCCCAACCCGCACCCGAGCCCCAACCCGCACCCGCACAACACACCCCCCACCTGGACCCTCCACGCGCTCACCGGCCACACCCCCGACGAAACGCAGACGACCCTCCGCGCCCGCCGCGTCCTGCTCGCCACCGGCGCCTACGAACGCCAGCTCCCCTTCCCCGGCTGGACCCTCCCCGGCGTGGTCGGGGCCGGCGGCGCCCAGGCCATGCTGAAGAACAACCTCGTCCTCCCCGGCCACCGCGTCGTGGTGGCCGGCAGCGGCCCCCTCCTCCTCGCCGTCGCCGGCTCCCTCGCCGCCGCCGGGGCCACCGTCCCGGCCGTCGTCGAGGCCGCCTCGTACACCGCGTACGCCCCCCAGACCCCCGCCCTGCTCCGCAACCCCGCCAAACTCGCCGAAGGCGCCACGTACGGCGGGGCCCTGCTGCGCCACGGCGTCCGCCTGCTCACCCGGCACGCCGTCACCGAGGCCCACGGCACCACCCGCGTGGAGGCCGTCACCGTCGCCCGCCTCGACAAGGACTGGCGCCCGCTGCCGGGCACCGCCCGCCGGATCCCCTGCGACGCCCTGGCCGTGGGCCACGGCCTCGTGCCCCAGCTGGAGCTGGCCACCGGCCTCGGCTGCGTCACCCGCCAGGCCCCCGACGGCACGGTCGCCCTCGAACTGGACGCCGCCCAGCGCACCTCCGTCCCCGGCATCTGGTCGGCCGGTGAGACCGGCGGCATCGGCGGGGCCCAACTGGCGCTGACCGAGGGCGAGATCGCCGCCCACGCGATCGCCGGCCGGCCGGTCCCCGCCGCCCTGACCCGCCGCCGCGCCCGGCTGCGCGCGTTCGCCGGGGCGATGGCCGCCGCGCACCGCCCCGGTTCCGGCTGGACCGGCTGGCTGCGCGAGGACACGGACGTGTGCCGCTGCGAGGAGGTCCCGGCCGGCCGGATCCGCGAGGCGGTCGAGGAGCTCGGCGCGCGGGACGCCCGCACGGCCAAGCTCCTCACCCGGGCCGGCATGGGTTGGTGCCAGGGCCGGATGTGCGGCCCGGCGGTGGCCGCCCTGGCCGGTGAGGCCCCCGCCCCGGACCGGCGCCCGCTCTCCTGCCCCGTCCCGCTGGGACACCTGGCCGCACTGCCCCCGGCGGAGCCGGCCCCGCCGACCCCCTGAGCGGCCCGCGGCCCGCGGACCAACTCCCCTCCATCAACCCCTGACCGGCCCCTTGTGGCCGATCCACACCCACTAGTAAAATGTCACACACCACACTAGGGAGTCCTTCATGACCGACGCGCCCACCCCCGCGCCCTCCACCACCCCCGGCCCCGACACCCGCACGCGCCCCTGGCGCGGCATCATGGTCGCCACCGCCCTTCCCCTGCGCGAGGACCTCTCCGTCGACTACGACGCCTACGCCGAACACGTGGCCTGGCTCATCGCCAACGGCTGCGACGGCGTCGTCCCCAACGGCTCCCTCGGCGAGTACCAGACCCTCACCGACGAGGAGCGCGCCCGCGTCGTCCGCACCGCCGTCGAGGCCGCCGGCGACGGCGCCCGTGTCATGCCCGGCGTGGCGGCGTACGGCAGCGCCGAGGCCCGCCGCTGGGCCGACCAGGCCGCCGAGGCCGGCGCCGGCTCCGTCCTGCTCCTGCCCCCCAACGCCTTCCGCGCCGACGAGGAGACCGTCCGGGCCCACTACGCCGAGGTGGCCCGCTCCGGCCTCCCGGTGGTCGCGTACAACAACCCGTACGACACCAAGGTGGACCTGGTCCCCTCGCTCCTCGCCCGCCTGCACGCCGACGGCAGCATCGTCGCCGTCAAGGAGTTCAGCGGGGACGTCCGCCGCGCCTACGAGATCGCCGAACTCGCCCCGGGCCTGGACCTGCTCATCGGCGCCGACGACGTCCTCCTCGAACTGGCCCTGGCCGGAGCCGTCGGCTGGATCGCCGGCTACCCCAACGCCCTGCCGCGCTCCTGCGCCGACCTCTACCGGGCCGCCGTCGCCGGTGACACCGCCACCGCCCTGCCGCTCTACAAGTCCCTGCACTCGCTGCTGCGCTGGGACTCCAAGACCGAGTTCGTCCAGGCCATCAAGCTCTCCATGGACCTGGCCGGCCGCCCCGGCGGCGCCACCCGGCCCCCGCGCTTCCCGCTCACCGGGGAGATCGAGGCCGCCGTGCGCGCCGCCACCGAGAAGGCGCTCGCCGAGGGCCTCAACTAGCCACCCGGCTAACGGGCTAACCAGCCACCCAGCACGAACCAGCGACCGGCCGGAGGGGCGACCTGATGCGCACACGCCACGTCTACCACGCGGTGGACTCCCACACCGAGGGCATGCCGACCCGGGTGATCACCGGGGGAGTCGGGGTGATCCCCGGCGCCACCATGGCGGAGAAGCGGCTCCACTTCATCGAGCACATGGACCACCTCCGCACGCTGCTCATGTACGAGCCGCGCGGTCACGCGGCGATGAGCGGTGCCATCCTCCAGCCGCCCACCCGGCCCGACGCCGACTACGGCGTGCTGTACATCGAGGTGTCGGGCCTGCTGCCCATGTGCGGGCACGGCACCATCGGGGTGGCCACGGTCCTGGTCGAGACCGGCATGGTCCCGGTCGTCGAGCCGGTCACCACGGTACGGCTCGACACCCCGGCCGGGCTGGTGAGCGTGGACGTACGCGTCGAGGACGGCGCCGCCACCGCCGTCACCCTCACCAACGTCCCCTCCTTCTGCGTCGGCCTCGACCTGAAGGCCGAGGTCCCCGGCTTCGGCACGGTCACCTACGACCTCGCCTACGGCGGGAACTTCTACGCCTTCGTCGAACTGGACGCCCTGGGCCTGCCCTTCGACCGGGCCCGCAAGGACGACCTGATCGCCGCCGGACTGGCGGTCATGGACGCGGTCAACGCCTCCCCGGACCGGCCGGTCCACCCCGAGAACCCCTCCATCGCCGGCGTCAAGCACGTCTACCTCGCCGCCCCCGGCTCCGACGCCCGCCGCTCCCGGCACGCGATGGCCATCCACCCCGGCTGGTTCGACCGCTCGCCCTGCGGTACGGGGACCAGCGCGCGCATGGCCCAGCTGCACGCGCGGGGCCTGCTGCCGCTGGACACCGACTTCGTCAACGAGTCCTTCATCGGCACCGAGTTCACCGGCCGCCTGACCGCCTCCACCACCGTAGGCGGCCGCCCGGCCGTCGTCCCCACGGTCACCG
Organism: Streptomyces sp. NPDC001594; assembly: GCF_042893675.1. NCBI lineage: Bacteria > Bacillati > Actinomycetota > Actinomycetes > Kitasatosporales > Streptomycetaceae > Streptomyces > Streptomyces sp. NPDC001594. Next base: position 245,638 of record NZ_JBIAVB010000008.1, read on the forward strand.
GCCGGGCCTGGATCACCGGCACCGCGCAGTACTTCCTCGACCCGTCCGACCCCTTCCCCGGAGGGTTCCTCCTGTGACCGCCCCCACCACCGTCCGCACGGTGGACTACCACACCGCCGGCGAGCCCTTCCGGATCGTCGCGGAGGGCCTGCCGCCCGTCCCCGGCGACACCGTCGCCGAACGCTGCGCCACCGTCATCGGCCCCGGAGGCTCCGGCACCGCGCCCCGGCGCGGCCCGCTGGACGAGGTACGGCGCCTGCTGGTGCAGGAGCCGCGCGGGCACGCCGGCATGTACGGCGGCTTCGTGGTGCCCCCGGACGACGACGGGGCCCACTTCGGGGTGCTGTTCTGGCACAAGGACGGCTACTCCACCGCCTGCGGCCACGGCACCATGGCCCTGGGCGCCTGGGCCGTGGACTCCGGCCGGGTCGCGGCCCCCGACGAGGGCGACGTCCAGGTACGGATCGACGTGCCCTCGGGCCGGGTCTGTGCCACCGTCCACCGGGCCCAGGGCCGCACCAGCGGGGTCACCTTCCGCAACGTCCCGGCCCGGGTGGGCGCCCGCAAGGTCCCCGTGGCCACCACCCTGGGCATCGCCGAGGTGGACATCGCCCACGCCGGGGCCTGCTACGCCTCGGTCCGCGCCCGCGACCTCGGCCTGGAGGTGACCCGCGCCGCCCTGCCCGAACTGGTCCGCGCCGGACGGGAGATCCGCGCGGCCCTCGCCACCCACCCGGCGACCTGGCACCCGGACGGCCCGCTGCTCTCCGGCGTCTACGGGGTGGTTCTTTACGAGGAGCTGCCCGACACCCCCTTCGGTCCGCACCAGCGCAACGTCACCGTCTTCGCCGACGGGCAGATCGACCGCTCGCCCTGCGGATCCGGCACCTCCGCCCGGCTCGCCCTGCTGGCGGAGGACGGCCGGCTGGGGGCGGGGGAGGACCTGCTGCACGAGTCGGTGACGGGCACGGTCTTCACCGGCCGGATCCTCCAGGGCGGGGTCACCGAGGTCACGGGCACCGCCTACCGCACGGGGGAGCACGCCTTCACGGCCGACCCGTACGACGCCCTCGGCGCGGGCTTCCTGCTGTGACGGGCACCCCCGAGGGCATCCTCCAGCTGGACGCCGCCCGGACGGCGGGCCTGCTCACCACCGCGCAGGCGGCCGACGCCCTGGCCGGCGCCCTGCGTGACGGGCTGGACCCGGAGGCCTGCCCGCAGCGCACCAGCGTGCCCGCGCCCGGCGGCGAACTCCTGCTCATGCCGGCCGCGTCGGGCGCGTACGCCGGGGTGAAGATCGCCGGGGTGGCCCCGGGCAACCCGGCGCGCGGGCTGCCCCGGATCACCGGCAGCTACCTCCTCCTGGACGGCCCCACCCTGCGCCCGCTGGCCCTCCTGGACGGCGCGGCCCTGACCGCCCTGCGCACCCCGGCGGTCTCCGCCCTGGCCCTGCGCCACCTCACCGCACCGGGGCGCCCGCTGCGGCTGGTGGTCTTCGGCGCGGGCCCGCAGGCGTACGGGCACCTCGAAGCGGTCCTGGAGCTGCGGGAGCTCGCCGAGGCGGTGGTCGTGGCCCGCGACCCCGGGCGCGCCGGGGAGCTGGCCGCGCACGCCCGGGCCCTGGGTGTCCCGGCCCGCACCGGGACGCCCGAGGACGTGGCGGGCGCCGACCTGGTGCTGTGCTGCACCACCGCCCGCGAGCCGCTGTTCGACGGGCGTCTGGTGGCGCCGGGGGCGGTGGTCGTCGCGGTGGGCTCGCACGAGCCGGATGCCCGGGAGACGGACACCGCCCTCGTGCGACGCGCGGCGGTGTACGTGGAGTCGCGGGCGGCGGCGCTGCGCGAGGCGGGGGACCTGCTGATCCCGGAGGCCGAGGGGGCGATCGGTCCCGGTCATATCAGCGCCACCCTGGCCGACCTGGTCGCGGGACGCAATTCCCCCGCGGGGCGGCAGAGTTGTCCACAGCTCTTCAAGAGCGTGGGCATGGCCTGGGAGGATCTTGCCGTCGCGGTGGCGATCTACCACGCGACCGGAGCGAACAGCGAAACGTGACATTGTACGCTGTTCCTCCGCACGTCGGTGGTGTGCGGGGTCTCGGAGGAAGAGCAATGGGTGACCTGAAGCAGCACAGTCTCATCAAGGCCCAGGAGCGGCTGCGCGACCAGGTCGGCCATGCCCTCCGGGCCGCGCTGATAGCGGGCGAGCTGCGCCCCGGCAGCGTCTACTCGGCGCCGGGCCTCGCCGCCGAGCTCGGCGTGTCGGCCACGCCCGTGCGCGAGGCCATGCTCGACCTCGCCCGCGAGGGCCTGGTCGAGCCGGTCCGCAACAAGGGCTTCCGGATCACCGAGGTCAGCGAGCGCGACCTCGACCAGTACACCGAGCTGCGCACGATGATCGAGGTCCCGACCATCGGCCGGATCACCCGCACGGCCACGCGCGAGCAGCTGGAGGAGCTGCGCCCGATCGCCGAGGAGATCGTCACCAGCGCCCGCGAGCACAACCTCATCGGCTACCTGGAAGCCGACCGGCGCTTCCACCTCAGCCTGCTCTCCCTCGCGGGCAACGAGCGCCTGGTCGAGACCGTCGGCGACCTGCGCAAGCGCTCCCGCCTCTACGGGCTGACCGGCCTGGACGAGGCCGGCAAGCTGGTCTCCTCCGCCGAGGAGCACCTGGAACTGCTGGACCTGATGCTGACCGGCGACGCGGAGGCGGCGGAGGCCTGCATGGTCCGCCACCTCGGCCATGTGCGCTCCCTGTGGGCCCAGGGCCGCGACGAGCCGGTGGGCCGCCCGGCGGGGGGCCTGGGCTCGGGCCTGTAACGGCCGGGCGACGCGCCCGCCCCACGCCGCGGATCCGGCCGCGGGCGCCCGGCGGCCGGCAGCCGGGCGGCCCCAGGCCGGAGGCCCGCAGTCGAACGGCCCCGAGCCGGCAGCCTCAAGCCGGCGGCGCGCAGCCGGGCGGCCCCAAGGCGGCGGCGCGCAGCCGGGCGGCCGCCCCTACCGGCAGTTGCCGTCGCAGGCGGCCGGCACCGCCGGTGCGACCGGCGGCCCGCCGGCCGCGTCGAGGAGCGCCCGCATCACCTCGACCGGCAGCACCGGCGAGGCCGCGGCCACCTCGACGCCTCCCTCGCCGGGTCCCCGAGCAGCCGCCCCAGGGCCCCCACCGGCACCCGCGGGTGCCCGGCGGCGGCGCACCGCACCGATTCCTCCGGGTCGACCGCGAGGCGTTCGAGCAGTTCGGCAGGCAACTCCGGGTCGCGCAGGGCGAGCACGCGGATCCACGCGTCCGGATCGGTGGCGAACCGGCGCAGGGTCTCGGGCGGGAAGGTGACGAGGTCGCGGGCCGGCCGCCGTGCTTGACCCTGCACCCCTGCCGCCGGTCGAGCTCCTGGGCCACGTCGAGGTCCACCTTCCCGAGCCCGGCCGGCGCGAGCAACCGCACGCGCGGGTTCGCGTCGTCCGGCCTCCGCGCCCGCACCTCGTCCGGCAGCGGATCGATTTCCACCCTGACCCAACTCGCCCGATCCACCCGGGATTTGGACACGGCTGGATAACGTCGGCGACAAAGGGTTGTCAGTACAATTTCACATTACTATGTTACCGGTCACATCCTAAAGCGCGTCCCTTCACTGGAGTGACCCATGACCAAGCGCATGCAACTCGCCCTCGCCACCGCCCTGGTGGCGACGTTCGCACTCGGCGCCTCGGGCTGCTCCGACCCCAAGAAGGGATCCGAGGGGAAGGGCGGCGCCAACCCGGTCGCCGCCAACGCCGGCAAGACCATCGGCGGCACCCCGGTGAAGGGCGGCACCCTCACCGTCCTGTCCAACCAGGACTTCTCCCACCTGGACCCCGCGCGCAACTGGGTGATGCCGGCCATGGACTTCGGCACCCGCCTTCTCTACCGCACGCTCGTCACCTTCAAGGCCGAGCCCGGCAAGGGCGGCAGCGAGCTCGTCCCCGACCTCGCCACCGACCTCGGCACCCCCTCCAACGGCGGCCGCACCTGGACCTTCACCCTCAAGGAGGGCCTGAAGTACGAGGACGGCAGCCCGATCAAGGCCCAGGACGTCAAGTACAACGTCGAGCGCTCCTTCGCCCCCGACCTCACCGGCGGCCCCGACTACGCCGCCCAGTACCTGGCCGGTACCGAGGGCTACAAGGGCCCCCTCCAGGGACAGCACCTCGACTCGGTCAAGACCCCCGACGACCGGACGATCGTCTTCGAACTCAAGCGCCCCGTAGCCGAGTTCTCCCAGACCGTCACCCTCCCCACCTTCGCCCCGGTCCCGCAGTCCCAGGAGAAGGGCACCCAGTACGACGCCCGCCCGTTCTCCTCCGGCCCGTACAAGATCGAGTCCTACGAGCGGGACAAGAAGCTGGTCCTCGTCCGCAACGAGCACTGGGACCAGAAGACCGACTCGGTCCGCAAGGCCTACCCGGACAAGTTCGTCGTCGTGATGGGCCTCAAGGGCGGCCAGATCGACGACCGGCTCATCGCCGGCGAGGGCGCCGACGCCTCCGCCATCGAGTACTTCAACATGCGCCCCGAGAGCGCCCCGAAGGTCCTGCCCAAGCCCGAGGTCAAGTCCCGCCTCCTCGCCGAGTCCCAGGGCTGTACGACCATGCTCCACCTGAACAACTCCCGCGCCCCCTTCGACGACCCCAAGGTCCGCGAGGCCATGCAGTACGCGGTCGACAAGGACGCCGTCATCACCGCCGCCGGCGGCCCCGCCCTCAACGAGGTCGCCACCGCCTACCTGCCCCCGGCCCTCACCGGCGGCAAGCAGGCCGACACCCTCAAGATCCCCGCCACCGGCGACCCCGCCAAGGCCAAGGACCTGCTCAAGGCCGCCGGCAAGGAGCACCTCAAGGTCTCCCTCTCCGTCTCCACCGGCGACAAGGCCAAGGCCGAGGCACTCCAGCAGGGCCTGGCCCGGGCGGGGATCGAGGTCGTCATCGACACCGTCGACCCCGGCGCCTACTACGACGTCATCGGCGACCTCTCCACCACCCCCGACATGACCTACACCGGCTGGTGCCCCGACTACCCCTCCGGCTCCACCTGGATGCCCTTCGTCTTCGACGGCCGCACCATCAAGGACAAGGGCAACCAGGGCAACTACTCCCAGTTCCGCGACGACGCCGTCATGAAGCGGATCGACGAGATCAACGCCATGGCCGACGCCAAGCAGGCCAACCAGGCGTGGATCGACCTCGACGCCGAGGTCATGAAGAAGGCCCCGTCCATCCCGGTCCTGCTGGAGCGCAAGCCGCTGCTCGTCGGCCCCAACATCGCCGGCGCCTACGGGCACCCCGTGTGGACCGGCACCGTCGACTACGGGACCGTCGGCCTCAAGGACCCCTCGAAGAGCCAGGGCTGAGGGAGCCGGGACCGGAAGACACCATGACCACCACCGCACCCGGCGCCGCCCCCGAGGCGGCCCCGGCCGGGGCGCCCGCCAAGGACGTCCCGCCGGGCAGCAGCCCCTGGCAGCTCGCCCGGCGGGAACTGCGCCGCCGCCCCGCCGTCCGCGTCAGCCTCGGCGTCGTCCTCCTCTTCGTCCTGATGGCCCTGACCGCCCCCTGGCTGGGCGCGCTCGGCGGCTGGTCCCCCGAGGAGTTCGACAAGGCCGCCATCGACCCCTACCTCGGCGGCCAGCCGCTCGGCTCCTTCGGCGGGATCAGCCCCGAGCACTGGCTCGGCGTCGAACCCGTCACCGGCCGCGACCTGTTCGCCCGCGTCGTCCACGGCGCCCAGGTCTCCCTGCTCATCGCCTTCGCCGCCACCGCCATCGTGGTCCTCGCCGGAACCGCCGCGGGCATCGCGGCCGGCTACTTCGGCGGCCGCACCGACGCGGTCCTGTCCCGGCTCATGGACCTCACCATGTCCTTCCCCTCCCTCATCTTCATGATCGCGATGCTGTCGGTGGCCAAGGACGTCAACCGGATCGTGCTGATGACCTCCGTCATCGGACTCTTCGGCTGGCCCGGCGTCGCCCGCGTCGTCCGCGGCCAGACCCTCTCCCTCAAACACCGCGAGTACGTCGACGCCGCCCGCGTCGGCGGATCCGGCGCCTGGCGGATCCTGACCCGCGACATCCTCCCCGGCGTCTCGGGCCCGGTCATCGCCTACACCACCCTGCTGATCCCCGGAATGATCAGCACCGAGGCCGCCCTCAGCTACCTCGGCGTCGGCGTCCGCCCGCCGACCCCCTCCTGGGGCCAGATGATCGCCGAGTCCGTGGCCTTCTACGAGACCGACCCGATGTACTTCGTCATCCCGAGCGTCTTCCTCTTCCTCGCGGTCCTCGCCTTCACCCTCCTCGGCGACGCCCTGCGCGACATCCTCGACCCGAGGGGCGGCCGCAGTTGATCCTCTACCTCCTGCGCCGGCTCCTCGCGCTGGCCGGCGTGCTCCTCGCCATTGCCGCCGTCACCTTCCTGATCTTCTACGTCCTGCCCACCGACCCGGCCGCCGCGGCCTGCGGCAAGACCTGCAGCCCCGAGCGGCTCGCCGACGTCCGCGCCTACCTCGGCCTCGACAAGCCGCTCTGGGAGCAGTTCACCCACTTCCTCACCGGCATCTTCACCGGCCGCACCCTCGGCACCGGCCAGTTCGCCGTCCAGTGCGACTTCCCCTGCCTGGGCTACTCGTACGAGAACTCGCTGCCCGTCTGGGACCTGCTCATGGACCGGCTCCCGGTCTCCGCCTCCCTCGCCTTCGGCGCCGCCGTGCTGTGGCTGCTGCTCGGCCTGGGCGCCGGGGTCACCGCCGCCCTGCGCAAGGACACCGCCACCGACAAGGCCCTGATGGTCGGCGCCGTCGCCGCCGCCTCCCTGCCCGTCTACTTCACCTCCGTCATGCTCATCTGGGGGGTGATCCGCATCGCCGGGCTGCTGCCCTACCCCAGCTACCACGAGCTCACCTCCGACCCGCTCGGCTGGGCCGGCAACCTGCTGCTGCCCTGGACCGCGCTCGCCCTGCTCTACGCGGCCATGTACGCCCGGCAGAGCCGCGGCTCGATGATCGAGGCGATGGCCGAGCCGTACATCCGCACCGCCCGCGCCAAGGGCATGCCCGAGCGGACCGTCGTCGTCAAGCACGGGCTGCGCTCCGGGATGACCCCGATCCTGACCATCTTCGGCATGGACCTCGGCGGCCTGCTCGCCGGAGCCGTGATCACCGAGTCCATCTTCGGACTCCCCGGCATCGGCCGGCTGTTCTACGGGGCGCTCGTCAGCTCCGACCAGCCCGTGGTCCTCGGGGTCACCCTGCTGGCCGCCTTCTTCATCGTCGTCGCCAACCTCGTCGTCGACCTCCTCTACGCCGTCATCGACCCGAGGGTGAGGTACTGATGACCACCCCTGCCCCCCTCCTCGAAGTGCGCGACCTCGGCGTCACCTTCTCCACCCCGCGCGGCACCGTACGCGCCGTGGACTCCCTCGGCTTCACCGTCGAGGCCGGACGCACCCTCGGCATCGTCGGCGAGTCCGGCTCCGGCAAGTCCGTCACCTCCCTCGCCGTCATGGGCCTGCACCGGACCGGCGCCGAGGTGCGGGGCTCCGTGCGGCTCGCCGGACAGGAGCTCACCGGACTCCCCGACAAGGAGCTCGCCAAGGTCCGCGGCCGCAAGATGGCCATGATCTTCCAGGACCCGCTCTCCAGCCTCCACCCGTACTACACGGTCGGCGAACAGATCGCCGAGCACTTCCGCGTCCACTTCCGGGCCGGCCGCGCCGCCGCCCGCAGACGGGCCGTCGACATGCTCGGCGAAGTCGGCATCCCCGAACCCGCCCGCCGGGCGGGGGAGTACCCGCACCAGTTCTCGGGCGGCATGCGCCAGCGCGCGATGATCGCCATGGCCCTGGCCTGCGAACCCGACCTCCTCATCGCGGACGAGCCCACCACCGCCCTCGACGTCACCGTCCAGGCGCAGATCCTGGAGCTGATCGCCCGTCTCCAGCAGGAGCGCGGCCTCGGCGTCGTGATGATCACCCACGACCTGGGGGTCGTGGCCCGGGTCGCCCACGAGGTGCTGGTCATGTACGGCGGCCGGGCCACCGAACAGGCTTCGGCCGACGCCCTGTTCGCCGACCCCGCCCACCCCTACACCCGGGGCCTGCTCGACTCGCTGCCCCGCCTCGACAGTGCCGACGACGTCCCGCTGCCGTCCATCCCCGGCTCCCCACCGTCCCTGCTCCACCCGGCCCCCGGCTGTGCCTTCGCCCCGCGCTGCGCGGTCGCCGCCGCGGCCCCGGCCGACGACGCGGCCCGCTGCGCCGGGGAGCGGCCCGAGCTGCTCCCGTACGGCTCGGCGGACCGGCTGGCGGCCTGTCACTTCGCCGGCGCGGCGCCCGCTGCCGCCGCCCCTGCCCCGGAGGTGTCCCGATGACGGCCCCGGCCACCCGACCCAACCCCGCCGCCGAACGGGAGGGCCCGCCGTCCGCACCGCTGCTGCGCGTCCGCGACCTGACGATGACCTTCCCGGGCAAGCGCACCCTGACCGGGCGCCGCTCGGCGCCCGTGCGGGCCGTCGACGGGGTCTCGTTCGACCTGGAGGCCGGGCAGACCCTCGGCCTGGTCGGCGAGTCCGGCTGCGGCAAGTCCACCACCGGCCGGATGCTGGTGCGGCTGCTGGAACCCACCGCCGGCAGCGTCGAGTTCGAGGGCCGCGACATCAGCCGGCTCTCCCAGGGCGCCCTGCGGCCCCTGCGCAAGAACATCCAGATGGTCTTCCAGGACCCGCACTCCTCCCTCAACCCCCGCCAGACCGTGGCCCGGATCATCTCCGACCCGCTGCTGGTGCAGGGCTGGAGCGCGGCCGACGCCCGGCGCCGGGCCGCCGAGCTGATGGAGCTGACCGGGCTGATCCCCGAGCACATCGACCGCTACCCGCACGAGTTCTCCGGCGGCCAGGCCCAGCGCATCGGCATCGCCCGCTCGCTGGCCACCAACCCCCGGCTGGTGATCGCCGACGAGCCGGTCTCCGCCCTGGACGTCTCCGTCCAGGCGCAGATCGTCAACCTGATGGAGCGGCTGCGCGCCGAACTGGGCCTGGCCTACGTGTTCATCGCGCACGACCTGTCGGTGGTCAAGCGGGTCAGCGACCGGGTCGCGGTGATGTACCTCGGCCGGATCGTGGAGATCGGGGACAAGAAGTCCCTCTACGAGAACCCCCAGCACCCGTACACCCGGGCACTGCTGTCCGCCGTCCCGCTGCCCGACCCGGCGGCGGAGCGCCGGCGCGAACGGATCGTCCTCCTCGGCGACCCCCCGAGCCCGGCCGCCCCACCCCCGGGCTGCACCTTCCACCCCCGCTGCCCCAAGGCGCAGCCCCTCTGCCGCACGGAGCGCCCGCTCCTCCAGCTCGCCGCCTCACGAGAGGTGGCCTGTCACTTCCCCGGTGACTGACGGGGATCTCGGGGAAGGGGAAGGGCCCGGGCCGGCACAACCGACCCGGGTCCTCCCGCTCTCGCATCGTCCGAGCGGCGCCGTGTGTCGTAGGACGAGGCCCAGGCCGCCTACGGTGGTGGTTTCGGTAGGAACATCGACGACGCGAGGCGGGCGCTGGATGGCTGAGCAGCGGATGGCGGGGTCTGCCCGACCTCATCCGGTGGCGGCGGCCGCCTGGGCGGTGGTCCTGCTCGGATTGCACGCGGTGGCGGGCTTCTTCGTCCTCAACGCACTGCTCACCGAGTCCGAGGGGCCCTGGGACCACACGGTCACGGACACCGTGCGCCTCATGGCGGGGCTCGGGCTGGTGGTGGAGCTGGGGGCCGTCGCGGCGACGGCGGCCGGCGTGGCGACGAGCGGGCTGCGTCGCTGGTGGTACGCGCCGGCCGCCGCCCTGATCGGCACGGCCCTGATGCGTATGGTCTTCGCCCCGCGGCCTTGATCGCCGGACCGGGGCCGCTCGGCCACGGCTAGGGCGTCTCTTTCGGATCTTGCCGGTCAAGCCCGCGTTGTCCGGTGCCGTGCATCGGCGCCTTGGCGGGGCGCCGCCGTACTGGACGTACTTGGTGCCCTGCCAAGGCGGCGAGGTGCGGTGCCGGGCGGCGCGGGTCTGGGGGCCCCTCCCAGCGGTAGCTGGGGGAGCAAGATCCGGAAGAGACGGCCTAGGCCAGTTCGCGGCGGAAGAACTCCAGTTCCAGGGCCATCAGCTTCTCGCGGGTTCCGCCCGGGGTCATGTGGGTGACGCCGGGGAGTGCCAGCAGCTGGTGGGGGCGGCCGGCGTCGATGAGGGCCTGGGAGAGGCGCAGGGTGTGGGAGGGGTGGACGTTGTCGTCGGCCAGGCCGGTGATCAGGAGCAGGGGGCGGGTGAGCCGGGGCGCGTCCGGGATCAGGGAGTCCCGTTCGTACACCTCCGGGTGGTCCTGGGGGAGGCCCAGGTAGCGCTCGGTGTACGCCGTGTCGTAGTGCCGGAAGTCGGTGGGCGCGGCGCCGGCGGCCGCCGCGTGGAACACGTCAGGGCGGCGCAGCACGGCCATGGCGGAGAGGTAGCCGCCGTAGGACCAGCCGCGGATGCCGACCCGGCCGAGGTCGAGGTCGGCGTGGCGGGCGCCGAGGGCCCGCAGGGCCGCGACCTGGTCGTCCAGGGTGACCTCGGAGAAGCCGCGGTACATGGCGTGGGTGTGGGCGGGGGAGACGTTCGCGGTGCCCCGGTTGTCGACCGTGACGACGGCGAAGCCCTGGTCGGCCCACCACTGGCGGGCCTGCCAGCGGCGGGGCTCGGCGCTGACGTCCTGGGCGCCGGGTCCGCCGTAGCTGTCCATCAGGACGGGCAGGCGCAGGCCGGGGACGTGGTGGCGGGGCAGGACGAGGGCGGTGGGGATGCCCCGTTCGGTGACCCGTTCCAGGGCCGGCCTGACCCGGTAGGGCAGCGGCGCGGACAGGTCGCGGGGGCTGAGCTCGCGGCCGTCGGCGGTGTACAGGGTGCGGCGGACGCCGTCGGCGTCGGCGGAGGTCAGCAGCAGGGACCCGGCCGCGGCGGCGGAGACCAGGTGCACGCCGGGGCCGTCGGCGAGCGCGGTGAGCTCGCCGGTGGCCGGGTCCAGCAGGAGCACCTGCTGCTCGGCGGGGTCGCGCAGGGCGCCTTCGACCAGCAGCCGGTCCTGGTGGGTGCCGGCCACGCAGCGGACCTGGAGCCCCTCGCCGGTGAGCGGCTTGCCGTCGACGGCGAGGCCGCGCGCGGCGCCGTCGGCGACGTCGGTGGAGGTGAGGAAGCGCCCGTCGGGGAGGCGGGCCGGGGTGCCGGGCAGGGGGTCCACCCACAGCGGGTGCGTGGTGCGGGAGAGCTCGCGGGTGCGGCCGGTGGCGGGGTCGGCGGTGAGGAGGAGGACGTTCTGCTGGAGGCGGTCCTGGACCGTCAGCAGGATCTCGTCCTCGGACTCCCAGCCCGCGTCGGAGACGTAGGGGAAGGCCTCGGCGTCCCAGTCGAGCCGGACCCGGCCGCCGTCGGGGCCCAGGACCCACAGCTGGACGTCGGCGTTGGGGCCGCCCGCCTCGGGGTAGGCGAAGTCCTCGGCCGGCAGCTCGGGGTGGGCGGGGTCGGTGAAGTGGCGCCGCTGGAGGGCGCTCTCGTCCACGCGGGCGGCGAGCAGGGTGACCCCGTCGGGGGACCACCAGTGGCCGCGGGTGCGGTCGAGCTCCTCGGCGGCGGCGAATTCGGCGACGCCCCAGCGGGCTCCGTCGTCGGGGCTGATCCGGCCGCCGGGGACGGTGTACAGGACGTCGTCCGCCACGTACGCGGTGCGCGAGCCGTCGGTGTTGGGGCGCGGGTCGAAGGCGGGGCCGGCGGTGGGGAGCGGGGCGGGCGCGGAGCCGCCCTCGCAGGTCACCTCGTAGAGGCGGCCGTAGAGCGGGAAGACGGCGCGCCGCCCGTCACCGGAGAGGGCGTAGGTGCCGATCCCGGCGGCGACGAGCCGGGTGCGCTCGCGCAGCCGGCGCTCGGCGACGGGGAGTTCGCCGGGTTCGGGGGAGAGGGCGCGGGGGTCGGCGAGGAGGGTTTCCGTGCCGGTGGAGGTGTCCAGGACCCAGAGGCTGTCGAAGGCGTCGGCGGGTCCCGTCGAGCGCAGGAACCACAGGAGGCGGCCGGAGTCGCCGAAGGAGAAGGCACGGGGTGCGCCGTGGGTGAACCGCGCCGTCGCGGCTGATCGCCTGAGGAAGTCGTCCATGGCGAAAGTCTGCCATGTGAAATGTCACATGGCCTAGCCCATTCGAGTGGTGACCCTTGGGGCGCGGGCGTAGCGTCGACGGGTGGACCCGAACGCAACGCCGCACAGCACCGGGACCGACGACGGCACGGTCCGAGGCAACGGCGGCGGGAACGGCAAGGGGAACGGGATCGCCCTGTTCGTCATCGCTTCCTGCCAGCTCATGGTCGTCCTCGACATCACGATCGTGAACATAGCCCTGCCGCACATCCAGACGGCATTGAATTTCTCCACCGAGAGCCTCTCCTGGGTGGTCAACGCCTACACGCTCACCTTCGGCGGGCTGCTCCTGCTCGGCGGCCGCACCGGGGACATCCTGGGCCGCAAGCGGGTGTTCATCTTCGGGGTCCTGCTCTTCGGCCTGGCCTCCCTGCTCGGCGGACTCGCCCAGAACGCCGGCCAGCTGATGGCGGCGCGGGCCCTCCAGGGCGTCGGCGGCGCCATCGCCTCCCCCACCGCCCTGGCCCTGATCACCACCACCTTCCGCGAAGGGCCCGCCCGCAACCGGGCCTTCGGCGTGTTCGCCGCCGTCTCCGCGGGCGGCGGCGCCATCGGACTGCTCGCGGGCGGCCTGCTGGTCGAATGGCTCAACTGGCGCTGGGTGCTCTTCGTCAACGTCCCCATCGCCGTGCTCATCGCCGTCATGGCCCGCCGGGTCCTGCGCGAGTCCGATCGCCACGCCGGACACTTCGACTTCACGGGCGCGCTGCTCGGCACCTGCGGCATGGTCGCGCTGGTCTACGGGTTCATCCGCGCCTCCCAGGACGGCTGGTCCGACCCCTACACCCTCGGCTCCTTCGGTGCGGCCGTGGTGCTGCTGACCCTGTTCCTCGGCAACGAACGGCGCTCCCCGCAGCCGATCACCCCGCTGCACATGTTCGCGGACCGCAACCGGGCGGGCACCTACGGGATCATGCTCTTCCTCGCCTGCGCGATCTTCGGCATGTTCTTCTTCCTGACCCTCTTCGTGCAGAACGTCCTCGGCTTCAGCCCGCTTCGGGCCGGACTGGCCTTCCTGCCCGTCAGCGTCATGGTCGCCCTCTCGGCCACCTTCACCTCGCGGCTGCTGCCCCGGTTCGGCCCCAAACCCTTCATGGTCTGCGGCGCGCTGTGCTGCGCCGCCGGACTGGCCTGGCTGACCCGGGTCGACGTCCACTCCACCTACCCGGGCAGCATCCTCGGCCCGATCATCGTGTTCGCCACCGGCATGGGCATGCAGTTCGTCTCACTGACCCTGATGGCCCTGTCCGACGTGCCCGACCGCGAGTCGGGCGCGGCGTCGGGCCTGCTGAACTCCATGCAGCAGGTCGGCGGTTCGCTCGGCCTGTCGATCCTCGTCACCGTCTTCGGCACGGCCAGCCGCCACGAGGCCAAGGACCAGGCGCTGTCGTTCGTCCGCGGCTCCACGCCCGAGCAGAAGGCCTTCTTCGCCCGCACCCACCAGTTCCCCAAGCCCTGGTCGGACCTGGTGCTCACCTCCGGCGTCGGCGCCGCCTTCGTGGCGGCGTCGGCCTTCACCCTCCTCGGGGCGCTCATCGCGGTGTTCGCCATCCAGGTCCGGCCGTCCGACCTGCAACGCCTCCAGGGCAACCACACCCCGGCAGGAATCCAGGGGGAATCCGGCGGGTAGTGTCGCCTGGTCATCGAACACCGGGGGGAAACCGATGCTCCGACCCATCCTGCGCGGCGCCGCCGTGACGGCCGTGACCGTCACCCTGGCGGCCCTCACCGTCTCCTGCGGCGGCGGGGGCGACGACGGCGGTCACCGTCCGAAGGCCGCCGCGGCCGCCCTGGCCGCCGCTGCCTCCGACCCCTCCGGTCCCCCCGTCCCTTCCGACGCCTCCGGCCCGGGCCCGGTCGCGCCGTCCCCGCAGCCGGAGAGGGTCCGGGACGCCTTCGCCGCCCTCCAGGCCACCCTCGGCGACTCCTGCACCCCGGCCAACTGCGCGTACCTCCTGGGCCGGGTCCACGACGAACTCCACCGCGTCGACCGCGCGATGAAGGCCGACCCCAAGGGCCCCGGCCACTTCCCCGAGCCGATCGCCCTGATCGCCCGGCTGGACCAGGAGCTGGGCGCCGACCACGGCGTCGAGAACCTCAAGCGGCACCAGCCCTCGGTGTTCGGCGCCCGGGACGAGATCAACACCTGGATGCAGGACCACCCCGACGACTACCGCTGACCCCTACCGCTCCACGGGGCGGATCCGGCAGCGCATCGGGCCCGTGGCCCGCAGGGTGATGCCGGCGCTCAGCGGCACCTCCGTGTCCACGGTCTCGATCTCGTACGCCCGCAGGAGCATCGCCAGCGAGATCACCGACTCCAGCATCGAGAAGTGCTGGCCGATGCAGGCCCGCGGCCCGCCCCCGAACGGGAACCAGGCGTAGCGGGGCCGGCCCGCCTCCGCCTCCGGCGTGAAGCGGTCGGGGTCGAAGCGGTCCGGGTCGCTCCAGTAGTCGGGGTGGCGGTGCGTCACCCAGGGGGCCAGGATCACCGTGGCGCCCGCGGGGACGGCGTACCCGTCGATCTCGGTGGCGGCCACCGCGTTGCGGCCCATCACCGGCGCGGCCGGATACAGCCGCATCGCCTCCTTGAGCACCCGCGTGAGGTACGGCAGCCGTTCCAGGTCGGCGGCCTGCGGCGTACGGTCGCCCAGGACGCGGACGACCTCCTCACGGGCCCGGGCCTGCTCCTCGGGGTGGCGGCCCAGCAGGTGCAGGGCGAAGGCCAGCGAGGTCGCCGTCGTCTCGTGCCCGGCCAGCAGGAAGATCAGCACCTGGTCGCGCAGCTCGGTGTCGTCGAAGGCCGCGTCGTCCGAGCTCTGCGCCCCGGCGAGCAGGGTCAGCAGGTCCTCGGCGCCGCCCTCGCCCTCGCCGCCCGTCCGCCGCCGCTCGGCGATGATCCGGTCGCAGACCCCGTACAGCTCCTCCATCGCGGCGGCCGCCCGCCGGTTGCCCGGGGTGGGCCAGTTGCGCGGGACGTTGAGGGGGGAGTAGCCGCGGCGCAGGACGTACTCCGTGATGACCGGGAAGCAGCGGTGGACGACGTCCGCGGTGGCGTCCACATCGGCCCCGAACAGGATCCGGGAGACCGCGCGCAGCGCCAGGTGCGTCATCGCGTCCGAGACGTCGACGATCCCGTCCCGCGCCCCCGCCCAGGAGGCCAGGGTGCCGGAGGTCTCCTCCGCGACCGCCCCGGCGTAGCCGTCCACCCGCTTGCGGGTGAACAGCGGCTGCACCAGCCGGCGCTGGCGCAGGTAGTCCGCGTCCTGGGCGGTCAGCAGGCCGTTGCCGAAGGACTCCCGGATCTCCCCGTAGAACGGGTTGTCCTTGCGGAAGTTCGCCGACTCCGAGGCGAGCACCTGCTGGGCCCCCTCGGCGGAGAACACGCAGTACAGCTCCATGCGCAGCCCGGGCGGCCCGGCGTCGATCCGTACGACGTCACCGTGGCGCCGCCGGGCGAGCAGATAGGTGCCGAGCGAATCGGCCTTCAGGGCCGGCAGCGACCCGAGCAGCGGCACCCCCTCCAGGACGGGGAGCCCCGCCCCCGCACCAACCCCCGTACCCGCTGCCATGGCCGCCCCCTCGACTTCGTACGCCCGTACCGACCAGGGGATTCTGCCGCCCGCCCGCCCTCAGGGCGAGCCCCGCCCACCCGACGTCCGAATACCGACCCCGCCGTGGCCGGCCGGCCACTTGTCGCAGGCGATGCCGGCCTCGTCGCTCCCTAGATGTCCCGGAAGATCTCGATCTGGGCGCCCACCGAGTTGAGGCGCTCGGCCAGTTCCTCGTAGCCGCGGTTGATGACGTAGACGTTGCGCAGCACCGAGGTGCCCTCCGCCGCCATCATCGCCAGGAGGACGACCACCGCCGGGCGCAGGGCCGGCGGGCACATCATCTCGGCCGCGCGCCAGCGGGTGGGGCCCTCGACCAGGACGCGGTGGGGGTCCAGGAGCTGGAGGCGGCCGCCCAGGCGGTTGAGGTCCGTCAGGTAGATGGCGCGGTTGTCGTACACCCAGTCGTGGATCAGGGTCTGGCCCTGGGCCACCGCCGCGATGGCGGCGAAGAACGGGACGTTGTCGATGTTCAGCCCGGGGAAGGGCATCGGGTGGATCTTGTCGATCGGGGCTTCGAGCTTGGACGGGCGGACCGTGAGGTCGACCAGGCGGGTGCGGCCGTTGTCGGCGACGTACTCGGCGGAGCGGTCGTGGTCCAGGCCCATCTCCTCCAGGACGGCCAGCTCGATCTCCATGAACTCGATCGGCACCCGGCGGATGGTGAGTTCGGACTCGGTGACGACCGCCGCGGCCAGCAGGCTCATGGCCTCGACCGGGTCCTCGGAGGGGGAGTAGTCCACGTCCGCGTCGATGACCGGCACGCCGTGCACCGTGAGGGTGGTGGTGCCGATGCCCTCGACCTTGACGCCCAGCGCCTCCAGGAAGAAGCACAGGTCCTGGACCATGTAGTTGGACGAGGCGTTGCGGATGACGGTCACGCCGTCGTGGCGGGCCGCGGCCAGCAGGGCGTTCTCGGTGACGGTGTCCCCGCGCTCGGTCAGGACGATCGGGCGGCCGGGGGAGACGCCGGGCTCGACCTTGGCGTGGTAGATGCCCTCGGTCGCGGTGATGTCCAGGCCGAAGCGGCGCAGGGCGATCATGTGCGGCTCGATGGTGCGGGTGCCGAGGTCGCAGCCGCCGGCGTAGGGCAGGCGGAAGTGGTCCATGCGGTGGAGCAGGGGGCCCAGGAACATGATGATGCTGCGGGTGCGGACGGCCGCCTCCGCGTCGATGGCGTCCATGTCCAGGACGGCCGGCGGGATCAGCTCCAGGTCCACGCCGTCGTTGATCCAGCGGGTGCGGACGCCGATGGAGTTGAGGACCTCGAGGAGCCGGTAGACCTCCTCGATGCGCGCCACCCGGCGCAGCACCGTGCGGCCCTTGTTGAGCAACGAGGCGCACAGCAGGGCGACGCAGGCGTTCTTGCTCGTCTTGACGTCGATGGCGCCGGACAGTCGGCGGCCGCCGACCACGCGCAGGTGCATCGGGCCGGCGTAGCCCAGGGAGACGATTTCGCTGTCGAGCGCTTCACCGATACGGGCGATCATCTCAAGGCTGATGTTCTGGTTGCCGCGTTCGATGCGGTTCACCGCGCTCTGGCTGGTGCCGAGCGCCTCGGCGAGCTGGGTCTGGGTCCAGCCACGGTGCTGCCGGGCGTCACGGATGAGCTTGCCGATGCGTACGAGGTAGTCGTCTGCCATGGGGGCACGGTATCTCAGATATGAGATGGTGATCGCATCGGGTGGTACAGATGGGTGATAGGCGGGTGTTGTCGCCCATATCGGGTTTGCCGGCCGTCAGGTTCCGGCCCGTGGCGGGGGCGTGGAGCACCCCCGCCTCACCCCCGCCCCGGGCCCGCCGCCGGCTCAGTGGTCCGTGCACCCGCAGGCGCGGTGGCGGCCGCCGTGGACCGCCGCGTACGCGGCCGGGCGCGGTGCCGCCGCCCGGCGGGCCAGGCCGGCCGCGGCCGCGCGGCCCGCCGCCGAGCCGGCGTCGTGCACCACGCGTCCGCCGACCAGGGTCATCCGTACCTGCGTCCCGCTGATGTCGGCCACCGGGCAGCGCGTCACATCCCGGTCCAGCAGCACCAGGTCCGCCGCCTTGCCCCGCTCCACGGTCCCGGTCAGCCCGTCCTGGCGCAGCTGCCAGGCGGTGCCCAGGGTGTGCATCCGCAGCGTGGAGGTCCGGCCCAGTGCCTCCAGCTCCGGGTGCAGGGCGCCCGCCCCGTACGCCCCCTGGCGGTCGACGGCGGTACGGAGCTGGTTCCACACCTGGAGGGCGTCCACCGGCCAGTCGGAACCGCCCGTCAGCCGGGCGCCGGCCCGCTCCAGGCTGCGCGCCGGGTACATCCGCCGGTGCCGCTCGGGCCCGATGTACGGCAGCAGCGCCTCCATCGTCCAGGTGTCGGCGGTGGCCCACTGGAGCTGCATGCAGGCGGCCACCCCGAGCCGGGCGAACCGCGGCAGGTCGGCCGGGTCCACCAGCTGGAGGTGCGCGACCGTGTTGCGCAGGTCGCGCCTGCCGGTGGTGCGCAGGGCGGCCTCGTACCCGTCCAGCGCGGTGCGGACCGCCCGGTCGCCCAGGCCGTGGGCGTGCATCTGCCAGCCGATGGCGTTGAACGCGGCGGTCAGCCGCCCGTAGTCGGCGGCCGAGGTGTACAGCTCGCCGCGGTTGGCGGTGGGCCGGCCCTGGCCGTCGAGGTACGGCTCCAGCAGCGCGGCCGTCTGCGCCGGGTACTCGATGACCCCGTCCAGGAACACCTTCACCGTGCCGAAGCGCAGCCCGGCCACGCCCCGGAACTCCCGCTCCAGCCCCAGCGCGTAGGCCTTCGATGCCGCCGGGTCCTTCGTCTGCCCCACGTCCAGCCGGATGGCCGGCACGATCCGCTGCGGGAGCCGCCCGGCCGCCGAGAGGGCCTGGTAGAGCTCCAGTTCGTGCCGTCCGACCAGGGCGTCCATCATCGTCGTCACCCCGGAGGCCGCCGCCTGGGCCAGCACCTTGGCGCACGCCTCCACCAGCGCGGCCCGGGTGGGCTCGGGGACGTGCCGCTTGACCAGGTCCTGGGCGTCGTCCTTGAGCACGCCCGTGGGCTGCCCGTCGGCGCCCTTGACGATCCTGCCGCCCGCCGGGTCGGGCGTGGCGGCCGTGATGCCGGCGATGTCGAGGGCCCGCTGACTCGCCCACAGGTTGTGCCCGTCGCCGCCGACCAGGACCACCGGCCGGCGGGTCGGGAGCGCGTCCAGCAGCGCGTGGTGCGGCAGGGTGCCGGCGGGCAGCAGCCCCACCGGGTTCCAGTCTTCCACCACCAGCCAGGTGTCCGGCTCGGCCCCGGCGCCGCCGGTGTCGGCGAGGAAGCCCGTGAGGATCTGCGTCAGCTCGGCGGCCGTGGTCTCGGCTCCCTCCAGTGAGGGCCGCAGCGACCGGTCGCCCGCGCCCAGCGGGTGCACGTGCCCGTCGTGGATGCCGCTCATCAGGGTGGCGCCGCGCCCGTCGACCACCTCGGTGTCCCGCCCCGCCAGCCGGCGCACCTCGGAGTCGCCGCCCACCGCCAGGATCCGCCCGTCGCGGCCGACCGCCACGGCCGTGGCCGGCGCGCCGCCCGGGGTGCCCGTGAAGACCCGCGCTCCGTGCACCACCAGCGCGGCGGAGCCGCGCGAGGGGGACGCCGAGGCGTCGGCGGCGCCGGCGCCCAGCAGACCCGCCGCCCCGGCGGCGCCGGCCGCCGCGAGGAGCCCGCGCCGGGAAACAGAAGACGTCATGACCACTCCAAACCGTTGGCTGTGGCCAGGACACTCGGTGATTAACCCCTTAACCAGAACCCGCCCCCGGCGACGGATTCCGCACGGCTTCCCGTACCCCGCCGCCCGCGGAATCCGTACGATGACCCGCGTGCCGCCCGGACCGACCCTCGCCGACATCGCCCGCGCCGCGGAGGTGTCCACCGCCACGGTCTCGCACGCCCTCAACGGCACCGGACGGCTCGGCGAGGGCACCCGCCGCCGGGTCCGCGAGATCGCGACCGGCCTGGGCTACGGAGCCCCGCGCGCGCCCCGCACCCGCACCCTGGGCCTGGCCGTGACCACCTTCGCCGGGGCCCCCTGGAACTTCGTGGCCGTCGCCTACTTCTCCCGCTGGCTGACCGCCGCCACCTCCGCCGCCCACGCCCACGGCTACGCCCTGACCACCCTGCCCGCCGACCGGGGCGCCGGGACGGACTGGCACCACCTCGCGGTGGACGGGATGCTGCTGCTCGACAGCCCGTACGACGACCCGGTGCTGCGCGCCCTGCGGGCCCGGGGCATCCCGCTGGTCTTCGACGGCCGCCCGGCCGACCCGCGCCCGGGCGACGTCTGGGTGGACAACGACCACACCGCCGCCACCCACGAGGTCCTCGACCACCTCGCCGCCGCCGGAGCCCGCCGCATCGCCCTGCACACCGGTTTCGGTGACGAGCACTACACCCGTGCCGTCACCGAGGCGTACGAGCACTGGTGCGCCCGGCGCGGCCGGACCCCGCTGCCGGTCCGCTTCGACCCCCACGACGGCCCCGGCCACGCCTTCGACCGGCTCTTCGCCGCCGGCGGGGCCGACGCCGTGTACTCCCTGTACGACCCGGGCGGCCGCCAGGCCCTGGCGGCCGCGGCCCGGCACGGCCTCCGTGTACCGCGGGAGCTGCTGCTGGTCTGCGCGAGCGAGGACCCGGCATACACGGACTGCGACCCTCCGGTCAGCACGCTCACCCTCCATCCGGAGGCGCTGGCCGAGACGGCCGTGGCGGCCCTGGTCGCGCTGGTGGAGCGGGGCGCCGCGGCGGCGCCCGGCGGGCTCACCGTCCCGGCGACCCTGCTCCACCGGGCCTCGTCCCGCCGTTGAGGGCGTCGTGACGAGATGTGCGGCAGCAGTGGACGGTGAGTGCGGGGCGGCGCGACGTGCCGAGACGGACACGGAGGCGTGCTGACCCGAGGTGCGGCCATGTACTAGAGTTATCTCGACATCGAGATATCTGCCGAAGGCGTACCGCAGCCGCCCCCGCGAGTAAGGGCTACCTAACTTAGCCTTACCTTAGCGGATTGGCCACAGGGCGTGGCGGCAGGATTGCGGTAATACGCGCGAATCATGCATGAAGGAGACTGTCGTGTCGGCGAACAGCTTCGACGCCCGCAGCACGCTGCAGGTGGGCGACGAGTCGTACGAGATCTTCCGGCTGGACAAGGTCGAGGGCGCCGCGCGCCTTCCCTACAGCCTGAAGGTCCTGCTGGAGAACCTGCTCCGCACCGAGGACGGCGCGAACATCACCGCCGACCACATCCGGGCGCTCGGCGGCTGGGACTCCCAGGCGGAGCCCAGCCAGGAGATCCAGTTCACGCCGGCCCGCGTGATCATGCAGGACTTCACCGGCGTCCCCTGCGTCGTGGACCTCGCCACCATGCGTGAGGCCGTCAAGGAGCTCGGCGGCGACCCGTCCAAGGTCAACCCGCTCTCCCCGGCCGAGCTGGTCATCGACCACTCGGTCATCGCCGACAAGTTCGGCACCAAGGACGCGTTCTCCCAGAACGTGGAGCTGGAGTACGGCCGCAACAAGGAGCGCTACCAGTTCCTGCGCTGGGGCCAGACCGCCTTCGACGACTTCAAGGTCGTCCCCCCGGGCACCGGCATCGTCCACCAGGTCAACATCGAGCACCTGGCCCGCACGGTCATGGTCCGGAACGGCCAGGCGTACCCCGACACCCTCGTCGGCACCGACTCGCACACCACCATGGTCAACGGCCTCGGCGTGCTCGGCTGGGGCGTCGGCGGCATCGAGGCCGAGGCCGCGATGCTCGGCCAGCCGGTCTCCATGCTGATCCCGCGCGTCGTCGGCTTCAAGCTGACCGGCGAGCTGCCGACCGGCACCACCGCCACCGACCTGGTGCTCACGATCACCGAGATGCTGCGCAAGCACGGCGTCGTCGGCAAGTTCGTCGAGTTCTACGGTGAGGGCGTCGCCGCCACCTCCCTCGCGAACCGCGCCACCATCGGCAACATGTCGCCGGAGTTCGGCTCGACCGCCGCGATCTTCCCGATCGACGACGAGACCCTGAAGTACCTGCGCCTGACGGGCCGCGACGCCCAGCAGGTCGCCCTCGTCGAGGCGTACGCCAAGGAGCAGGGCCTCTGGCTGGACCCGAAGGCCGAGCCCGACTTCTCCGAGAAGCTCGAGCTGGACCTCTCCACGGTCGTCCCGTCCATCGCCGGCCCGAAGCGCCCGCAGGACCGCATCGTCCTCGCGAACGCCGCCCAGCAGTTCGCCCAGGACGTGCGCAACTACGTCGAGGACGACGACGAGGCGGGCAAGGAGTCCTTCCCGGCCTCCGACGCCCCGGCCGCCACCAACGGCGTGCCGACCCGTCCGACCCTGGTCACCCTGGCCGACGGCTCCTCCTTCGAGATCGACCACGGCGCCGTCACCGTCGCCGCGATCACCTCCTGCACCAACACCTCGAACCCCTACGTCATGGTCGCCGCGGCGCTCGTGGCCAAGAAGGCGGTCGAGAAGGGCCTGACCCGCAAGCCGTGGGTCAAGACCACCCTCGCCCCGGGCTCGAAGGTCGTCACCGACTACTTCGACAAGGCCGGCCTGACCCCGTACCTCGACAAGATGGGCTTCAACCTCGTCGGGTACGGCTGCACCACCTGCATCGGCAACTCCGGTCCGCTGGACGAGGAGATCTCGAAGGCGATCAACGAGCACGACCTCGCGGTCACCTCGGTCCTCTCGGGCAACCGCAACTTCGAGGGCCGCATCAACCCCGACGTCAAGATGAACTACCTGGCGTCCCCGCCGCTGGTCGTCGCGTACGCCATCGCGGGCTCCATGAAGGTGGACGTCACCACCGAGGCCATCGGCACCGACACCGAGGGCAACCCGGTCTTCCTCAAGGACATCTGGCCCTCCGAGGCCGAGGTCAACGACGTCGTGGCCAACGCCATCGGCGAGGACATGTTCTCGAAGTCCTACCAGGACGTCTTCGCGGGTGACGCCCAGTGGCAGGCGCTGCCGATCCCGACCGGCAACACCTTCGAGTGGGACGCCGAGTCCACCTACGTCCGCAAGCCCCCCTACTTCGAGGGCATGACGATGGAGACCACCCCGGTCTCCGACATCGCCGGCGCCCGCGTGCTGGCGAAGCTGGGCGACTCGGTCACCACCGACCACATCTCCCCGGCGGGTGCGATCAAGGCCGACACCCCGGCCGGCAAGTACCTCACGGAGCACGGCGTCGAGCGCCGCGACTTCAACAGCTACGGCTCCCGCCGCGGCAACCACGAGGTCATGATCCGCGGTACCTTCGCCAACATCCGCCTGCGCAACCAGATCGCGCCGGGCACCGAGGGCGGCTTCACCCGCGACTTCACCGTCGAGGGCGCGCCGGTCGCGTTCATCTACGACGCCTCGCAGAACTACCAGGCCGCCGGCATCCCGCTGGTCATCCTGGCGGGCAAGGAGTACGGCTCGGGCTCGTCCCGCGACTGGGCCGCCAAGGGCACCGCGCTGCTCGGCGTCAAGGCCGTCATCGCCGAGTCCTACGAGCGCATCCACCGCTCGAACCTGATCGGCATGGGCGTCCTCCCGCTCCAGTTCCCCGAGGGCGCCACCGCGGCCTCCCTGGGCCTCACCGGCGAGGAGACCTTCTCCTTCACCGGTGTGGAGGAGCTGAACAACGGCACCACCCCGCGCACGGTCAAGGTCACCACCGACACCGGTGTCTCCTTCGACGCGGTCGTGCGCATCGACACGCCGGGTGAGGCGGACTACTACCGCAACGGCGGCATCATGCAGTACGTCCTGCGCAACCTGATCCGCGGCTAAGGGCGCGCCAGGCGGAGCGATCCGCCGGCAGTCGGCACCATAGGGCCGTACCCCCGAAAAGGGGGTGCGGCCCTTCCGCTTTTCGGGGCGGCGGAATCAGATGACGGACAGGTCTCAACTCGGAAAAGCCGGGAACGATCCTTGTGCACGATCTTGCTGAGCAAAGCGGAAGTGGACTATACCTGTGCCCCAATCCTGACGAAGGCGAGGACTTGAGCATGGGATCCACCGGTGAGGGCCTCGGCCGCCGTGATCTGATCAAGCGCTCCGCAGCGCTCGGACTGATCGCCGTGCCGACGATGAGCTTCCTGTCCGCCTGCGCCTCCGGGGGCGGGGACACCTCCACGAAGGGCCCCGACAAGGGGCTCGTCTCCAAGGAGAACCCCTTCGGCCTCGCCAAAGGCGGCAAGCTCGACGTGGTCATCTTCAAGGGCGGGTTCGGTGACGACTACGCCAAGGCCTGGGAGGCGGCGTTCGACAAGAAGTGGGGCACCACCAGCTCCCACCTGGGCACCCAGGAGATCGCGGCCAAGCTCCAGCCCCGGTTCAACGGGGGCAACCCGCCGGACGTCCTCAACGACTCCGGCGCCCAGATGATCAAGATCGACGTGCTCGCCAAGGGCGGCCAGCTCGCCGACCTGACCGCCGTCCTCGAGGCCCCCTCGATCGACGACCCGAACAAGAAGGTCCGCGACACCCTGATCGCCGGCACCGTCGAACAGGGCACCCAGGCGGGCAAGTTCGTCGCCCTCAACTACGTCTACACCGTCTTCGGGTTCTGGTACTCCGGCAAGCTCTTCAAGGAGAAGGGCTGGACCGAGCCCAAGACCTGGGACGAGTTCCTGGGCATCTGCGCCAAGGCCAAGGAGGCCGGCATCGGCGGCCTGGCCCACCAGGGGAAGTACCCGTACTACATCAACGTCGTGATCATGGACCTGATCGCCAAGAAGGGCGGTCTGGAGGCCATGAAGGCCATCGACAACCTCTCCCCGAACGCCTTCGAGGGCAACCCGGCCGCCCTGGCCGCCATCGAGGCCGTCTACGAGGTGGTCGAGAAGGGCTACCTGATGCCCGGCACCAACGGCCTCACCCACACGGAGGCGCAGACCGCCTGGAACCAGTACAAGGCGGCCTTCATCCCCTCCGGCTCCTGGCTGGAGAACGAGCAGCTCAAGCAGACCCCGGACGACTTCGACATGAAGTTCCTGCCGGTGCCGGTGCTCGCCGACAGCAAGCTGCCCTTCACCGCCATCCGGGCGGGCGCCAACGAGGCCTTCGTCGTCCCGGAGAAGGCCGCCAACAAGGCCGGCGGCCTGGAGTTCCTGCGCACCATGCTCTCCCGCGAATGGTCGACGACCTTCGCCCAGCAGGCCAACTCCCTCACCGTCGTCAAGGACGGCGTCGACCCCTCCGTCAAGCTCCGGCCGGGCACCCAGTCCGCCGTCGCCGCGGTCAAGGCCGCCGGGACCGACACCTTCAACTACCTGTACCCCGACTGGTACAGCGAGATGGACTCCGACATCCAGAACGCGTCCAACGAGCTGATGGCCCAGCGCATCCAGCCGAAGGAGTGGATCAAGCGGGCCCAGGCCGCGGTGGACAAGGCCGCCAAGGATCCCAACGCGAAGAACAACCACCGCAGCTGACCCCACGTCCACCGGCGCCACCACCAGGGACGGACACCATGAGCCCCGTAGCCCGGAGCAAGGGAAGGGCCGGCTTCATCGCCGGCTTCCTCATCCTGCCGCTCGCGCTGTACCTGACCTTCGTCATCTGGCCGTACGTGCAGACGTTCGGCTACTCCTTCACCAACTGGTCCGGCCAGTCCCCGACGTTCGACTTCGTCGGCCTGGAGAACTACGCGGCCCTGATGGAGGACGAGGTCTTCCGCAGCGCCCTGTGGCACAACCTGCTGCTCCTGGTGTTCGTCCCCGTCATCACCATCCTGCTCGCCCTCTTCTTCGCCTTCATGGTGAACGCGGGAGGGCGCAGCGGGGCCGGCGGGGTGCGGGGCGTCCGGGGGTCGGCCTTCTACAAGATCGTCTACTTCTTCCCGCAGGTCCTGTCCCTCGCCATCCTCGCCGTCCTCTTCGGGGCGGTGTACCGCAGTGACACGGGCGGCCTGCTGAACGCGTTCCTCGCCAAGCTGGGCCTGGTCGACCCGGCCCGCCCCGTCGAATGGCTCAACCAGCCGAACCTGGTCCTGTGGTGCCTGCTGCTCGTGGTGGTCTGGCACGGGGTCGGCTTCTACCTGGTCCTCTTCTCCGCCGCCATGCAGTCGGTCCCCAGGGACATCTACGAGGCCGCCCTGCTCGACGGCGCGGGCCGCGGCCAGACCTTCCTCAGGGTCACGCTGCCCCTCCTGTGGGACTCCGTGCAGACCTCGGCGGTCTACCTGGGCATCGCGGCCATGGACATGTTCGTCCTGGTGTCCACCATGACCTCCGGCCAGTTCGGCGGCGGCCCGGACCACCACAGCGAGGTCATGGCGACCGTG
Organism: Streptomyces sp. NPDC001594; assembly: GCF_042893675.1. Taxonomy (NCBI): domain Bacteria; kingdom Bacillati; phylum Actinomycetota; class Actinomycetes; order Kitasatosporales; family Streptomycetaceae; genus Streptomyces; species Streptomyces sp. NPDC001594. The sequence continues at coordinate 271,753 of NZ_JBIAVB010000008.1, forward strand.
CTGATGCGCAACTTCCTCTACTTCGGCAAGAGCGGCTACGCCTGTGCCATGGGCGTCGTGATGCTGCTGCTGACCATGATCCTCTCCGTCGTCACGCTGCGCGCCACCCGCCGCGAGCGCATCGAGTTCTGAGCGGGAGACCCGATGACCACAGTGATCAAGGCACCCGGTGAGTCGGCCGCCGAGCGGTCCCGGGGGAGCGGCCGCCCCGAGGGCGCCGGCCGGACCCGCTCCGACGGCATGGTGCTGAACGTCTTCTCCCACGGCTTCCTGGCCGTCTGGGCGATACTGATCGTCCTGCCGCTGGTGTGGCTGGCGCTCGGTTCCTTCAAGACCGACTCCCAGATCGGCTCCTCCGCCCTGAGCTGGCCGACCAACTGGCACTTCGACGCCTTCGGCCGGGCCTGGGACAAGGGCATCGGCGGCTACTTCGGCCACACCCTGATCGTGCTGGCCTTCTCCGTCCCGCTGACCATGCTGCTCGGCTCGATGGCCGCGTACGTCCTGGCCCGCTACCCCTTCCCGGGGAACCGGATCATCTACTACTTCTTCGTCAGCGGGGCGATGTTCCCGGTGTTCCTGGCGCTCGTGCCGCTGTTCTTCATGGTCAAACGGCTCGACCTGCTGAACACCTACCAGGGTCTGATCCTGGTCTACGTCGCCTACTCGATGCCCTTCACCGTCTTCTTCATGCACTCCTTCTTCCGCACCCTGCCCACGGCGGTGCACGAGGCGGCGGTCATCGACGGGGCCTCCGACACCCGGATCTTCTTCCAGGTGATGCTGCCGATGGCCAAGCCGGGCCTGATCAGCGTGGGGATATTCAACGTCCTGGGCCAGTGGAACCAGTACATCCTGCCCTCCGTGCTGATGCAGCCCCAGAGCGGATCGGACCCCGAGCGCTACATGCTCACCCAGGGCCTGATCCAGCTCCAGTACCAGATGGGCTACCAGACGGACCTGCCGGTCCTCTTCGCCGGCGTGACCATCGCGATGATCCCGATGCTGGTGGTCTACCTCTCCTTCCAACGCCAGATCCAGGCGGGCCTGACCTCGGCCACCCTCAAGTAGGGCGCCTCCTCACAGCCAGGTGCCGAAGCGGCGGATGTACCAGGTCTTCACCAGCTGGGTCAGTGTGCAGTACGCGAGGAGGACGCCGATCAGCCAGGGGAAGTAGCCGGCCGGCAGGGCCGTGAAGCCCAGGGCGGGGGCCAGGGGCGAGAAGGGCAGCCAGAGGCCGGTCAGTACCGCCAGGACCGTCATCACCATCACCGGCCAGGAGGCGCGGGACCGGAGGAAGGGGATCTTGCGGGTCCGGATCATGTGGACGACGAGGGTCTGCGAGAGCAGGCCCTCGACGAACCAGCCGGTCTGGAAGAGCGAGGCCTCGCCCACGGTGTCGGCGGCGAACACGTTCCACATGATCACGAACATGGCGATGTCGAAGATCGAGCTGATCGGGCCGATCGTCACCATGAAGCGGAAGATGCCCTTGGCGTCCCAGTTCCTCGGCTTGCGCAGGTACTCCTCGTCCATCCGGTCCCAGGGCGTCGCCAGCTGGGCGATGTCGTAGACGAGGTTCTGCACCAGCAGCATGATCGCGAGCATCGGCTGGAAGGGGATGAACGCGCTCGCCACCAGCACCGAGAAGACGTTGCCGAAGTTCGACGAGGCCGTCATCTTGATGTACTTGACCGTGTTGCCGAAGGTGGTGCGGCCCTGGACCACGCCCTGCTCCAGCACGGTCAGGTCCTTCTCCAGCAGGATGATGTCCGCGGACTCCTTCGCGATGTCCACGGCCGTGTCCACGGAGATGCCGACGTCGGCGTCCCGCAGCGCGGCCGCGTCGTTGATGCCGTCCCCGAGGAAGCCGACCGTGTGGCCGTCCGCCTGCAGGGCCCGGACGATCCGGGCCTTCTGCACCGGGTTGGCCTTGGCGAAGACCGTCGTACGGGCGGCCAGCGCGCGCAGCCCCGTGTCGTCGAGGGCGTCCACCTCGGAGCCGGGCACCACACGGCCCACCTCGATGCCGACGTCGGCGCAGACCCGGGCCGCGACCAGCTCGTTGTCGCCGGTGACCACCTTCACCGCGATGCCCTTGTCGGCCAGGCCCCGCAGGGCCCGGGCGGCGGAGGCCTTCGGCGGGTCGAGGAAGGCGAGGAAGCCGACCAGGGTCAGCCGCTCCTCGTCCGCGACGGTGTAGGTGTCGCGGGGGGCGGCGATCCGCCGGGTGGCCACGGCCAGGACGCGCAGGCCCGCCCGGTTGTGGTCGGCGGCGACGGCCGTGGCGCGGCGCCGCAGCTCGTCGGTGAGCGCGACGTGCTCGCCCCGGTCCGTCAGGTGGGTGCAGAGGTCCAGGACCTCCTCGACGGCGCCCTTGGTGATCATCACGTGCTCGGGGCGGCCGGGGCCGTCCGTCATCGCGTTGCGGGCCAGGACCACGGACATCCGCCGGCGGGCGAAGTCGAAGGGGATCTCGTCGACCATCGTGAACCGTGCGTCGACGACAACCTCCTCGGCCTCGTCCACCCGGTCGATGACCGCCTGGTCCAGCAGGTTGCGCAGGCCGGTCTGGAAGTGCGCGTTGAGGTAGCCGTACTCCAGGACCTCGCCGTCCTCGGCGCCGTGCACGTCCAGGTAGCGGTCCAGGACGATGCGGTCCTCGGTGAGGGTGCCGGTCTTGTCCGTGCACAGGACGTCCATGGCGCCCAGGTTCTGGATGGCGTTGAGCCGCTTGACGACGACCTTGCGCCGGGCCATGGCCACCGCGCCGCGGGCCAGGTTGGCGGAGACGACCATCGGCAGCATCTCGGGGGTCAGACCCACCGCGACGGCGACACCGAACAGGAAGGCCTCCTGCCAGTCGCCCTTGGTCAGGCCGTTGATCATGAAGACGACCGGGACCATCACCAGCATGAAGCGGATCAGCAGGAAGCTGACCTTGCGCACCCCGGTGTCGAAGTTGGTCTGCGGGCGCTCGCCGACGAGGGTGCCGGCCATGGACCCGAAGTAGGTGTGGGAGCCGGTCGCGACGACCACGCCGGTGGCGGTGCCGGAGGTGACGGAGGTGCCCATCAGGCAGAGGTTGTCGGCCTCCACCGGGTCGGTCGTCGTGTGCCGGCCGAGGTCTTCGATTCGGCTGTCCGCCTTGGCCACCGGCAACGACTCGCCCGACAGGGCCGCCTGGTTGACCATCAGGTCCTTGGAGGTGATCAGCCGCAGGTCGGCCGGGATCAGGTCGCCGGCGGCCAGCCGCACCAGGTCACCCGGGACCACCTGGTCCATCGGGATCTCCAGCGTGGTCGGGACCGAGCCGCTGCCGGCCCGGCGCCGCACCGCGCAGGTGGTGGTGACGAGCTTCTTCAGGGCGTCGGCGGCGCGCCCGGAGCGGTACTCCTGCCAGAACCGCAGCAGCCCGCTGACCGCCACCATCACGGAGAGGATGAGGACGCCGGGGTCCGCGGGGTCCTGCCAGAACATGACGGCGGCCAGGAAGACGAGCACGCCGATGAAGGGGTTGCAGAACGCCTTCGCGAGCTGGGCCGTCCAGTGCGGCGCGCGCTCCTGGGCGACGGTGTTGGGGCCGTGCAGTCCCAGGCGGCGCACGGCCTCGCCGTGGGTCAGGCCGCCGTGGGAGGTGTCCACGTCCTGGAGGACCCGGGCGGCCGGGCTGGCGCTGACGGCGACGAGGCGCTCGCCGGCCAGGCGGGTGGCGGACTCCAGCTCGGCGGCCTTGCGCTCGCGGCGGGTCCGGCCCGGCGGTGCGAGCTTGGCCGGGGTACGGGGGGTGAGCATGGTCATGACGAATACCTCCCTCCACCGCGTCCGGGCAGCGCGCGGCCGCGCGGTCACGTGGAGTGGTCATGGGTCGGCGCGCGGTGGCGGGAGCCGCCACGGGGTGCGCCGAGGGCATGGATGACGTATGCCTGACAGGAGAGTCAGGGGCATGCGGAAAGAAGGAAACGAAACGAGCGTTCCTGTACGGAACGGTCAGCCGACGAGAGCGCGGCGAAGACTTCGATCGGGACTCATCCCGAACACCTCCTCGCGTCGCGCCGTCAGTACGCGGCGCCAGGTCCGGCCTGGAGGCCGCAGAGGACCGGCGCCTCGGCGACCGTAACACGATCCCGGAGGGTGGTGTTCATCCTTTTGGTCGGGTGTGTCCATTTCGGGATGTCTCCGGCCCTTGACGTCAGAGGGGCCAAACGCTCGACTTAAGGTTCACAAGTTGGAGAGACGCCGGGGTCTCGGAGCAGACAGCCTTGACGACCGGCCGGGGGGCGACGGATGGCCGTCGCTTATGGGCAGGAGTGGATGAGTCGTGCAGACTCCCGGATCGCAGTCCTCACTGCATCGCGCGAATCTCGAACGGGTCGTGCGGGCGGTGCGCCTCGCGGGTTCGCTGACCCAGGCGGAGATCGCCCGCACCACCGGACTGTCGGCGGCCACGGTCTCCAACATCGTCCGTGAGCTCAAGGAGGGCGGGACCGTCGAGGTCACCGACACCTCGGCGGGCGGCCGGCGGGCCCGCAGCGTCTCGCTCAGCGGGGACGCGGGCATCGTGATCGGCGTGGATTTCGGCCACGCCCACCTGCGGGTGGCCGTCGGCAACCTCGCCCACCAGGTGCTGGCCGAGGAATCCGAGCCGCTGGACGTGGACGCCTCCTGGGTGGACGGCTTCGACCGGGCGGAAGCGCTGGTCGGACGGCTGGTGCAGCAGGTCGGCGTGGCCCGCGACAAGGTCATCGGCGTCGGGCTCGGCGTCCCCGGACCCATTGACGTGGAGTCCGGAACCCTCGGCTCCACCGCGATCCTGCCGGGCTGGGCGGGGATCAATCCGCGCCAGGAGCTCTCGCGGCGCCTGGGCGTGCCCGTCTACGTGGACAACGACGCGAACCTCGGCGCGCTGGGCGAGCTGGTGTGGGGGAGCGGGCGCGGGGTGCGCGACCTGGCGTACATCAAGGTCGCCAGCGGTGTGGGCGCCGGCCTGGTGATCAACGGCCAGATCTACCGGGGTCCGGGCGGCACCGCCGGGGAGATCGGGCACATCACCCTGGACGAGTCGGGCCCGGTCTGCCGCTGCGGCAACCGCGGCTGCCTGGAGACCTTCGCCGCCGCCCGCTACGTGCTGCCCCTGCTCCAGGGCAGCCACGGGCCGGAGCTGACGATGGAGAAGGTGGTCGAGCTGGCCCGGGAGGGCGACCCGGGCTGCCGCCGGGTCATCGGCGACGTGGGCCGGCACGTCGGCAGCGGCGTGGCCAGCCTCTGCAACCTGCTGAACCCGAGCCGGATCGTGCTCGGCGGCTCGCTGGCGGAGGCCGGGGAGCTGGTCCTGGCCCCGATCAGGGAATCCGTGGGGCGCTACGCGATCCCCAGCGCGGCCCGGCAGTTGTCCGTGCTGACCGGTTCCCTGGGCAGCCGTGCGGAGGTACTCGGCGCACTCGCCCTCGTACTCAGCGAGATGGGCGATTCGACGCTTTTGGCAGAAAATGGAATGGGAGTGCGTGCCCCCGCCGCCGTGTCTTCATTTAGATAACGGATGACTCCGTTGTCATCTCGTTAAGGATTCACTCCTTGACGGCAAACTCGCGGCCGGGGTTGACTCACACCCACCTCGGCCGCAGTGTTGCGGCCTCGTCAGGGAGGTTCACTTCATGAACACGCGTATGCGTAGAGCCGCCGTTGCCGTAGCCGCCGGCGCCATGGCCGTCTCGCTGGCCGCCTGTGGCAGCGCCAAGGAGGCGGGGGGCGAGAAGAAGCCCTCGGGCCCCGCTGCCGCCGGTGAGGCGATCAAGGTCGGTCTGCTCCTGCCGGAGAACCAGACCGCGCGCTACGAGAAGTTCGACAAGCCGCTGATCGAGAAGAAGATCTCCGATCTGACCAACGGCAAGGCCCAGGTGGTCTACGCGAACGCCAAGCAGGACGCCACCACGCAGAACTCCCAGGTCGACACGATGATCACCAACAAGGTGAACGTGCTGATCGTCGACGCCGTGGACGCCAAGGCCATCGCGGGCTCGGTCAAGAAGGCCAAGGACGCCGGCATCCCGGTCGTCGCCTACGACCGCCTGGCGGAGGGCCCGATCGACGGCTACACCTCCTTCGACAACGAAGAGGTCGGCAAGGTGCAGGGCAAGGCCCTGCTGGAGGCCCTGGGCGACAAGGCCAAGGACGGCCAGATCGTCATGATGAACGGCTCCGTCACCGACCCGAACGCCGCGCTGTTCAAGAAGGGCGCGCACTCCGTCCTCGACGGCAAGGTGAACATCGGCAAGGAGTACGACACCAAGGAGTGGAAGCCGGAGAACGCCAACACCAACATGGCGGGCGCCCTCTCCGCGCTCGGCAAGGACAAGGTGGTCGGCGTCTACTCCGCCAACGACGGCATGGCCGGCGGCGTCATCACCGCCCTCAAGGCGGCCGGCCTGAACCCCCTGCCCCCGGTCACCGGCCAGGACGCCGAACTCGCCGGCGTCCAGCGCATCGTGGCGGGCGAGCAGTTCATGAGCGTCTACAAGCCGTACGCCCCCGAGGCCTCGGCCGCCGCCGAGATGGCCGTCGCCCTCGCCCAGGGCAAGAAGGCCGACGACATCATCAACAACAAGGTCGACAGCCCGACCACCAAGGGCGTCCCCTCCGTGCTGATCCCGGTCGTCTCGCTGACCAAGAACAACATCAAGGACACCGTCATCAAGGACGGCGTCTACACGGTCGACGAGATCTGCACCGACAAGTACGCGGCCGCCTGCGCCGCCCTCGGCCTCAAGTAAGGCCCCCGGCCCCCTCGCCGCCCCCGCGGCGACCCGGCCCCCCTGCCCTGCCCGGCGCCCCGCCCCTCATGCCCCCGCCAGCCGCAGGGCGCCGGGCAGAAACGTTTTTCCCTATCCCCGTCCACCCCGCTCCTGCTCTTTTGCACGACATCCCCGCCGGTCAGGCGGCGAAGGAGATGGTTCATGTGTCCGCTGCGCCCGTGCTGGCGTTGCGAGGGGTCTCGAAGCGGTTCGGTGCCGTCCAGGCCCTGACCGACGTAGAACTCGAGATCCACTCCGGTGAGGTCGTCGCCCTGGTCGGCGACAACGGCGCCGGCAAGTCCACGCTGGTCAAGACGATCGCCGGCGTGCACCCCATCGATGACGGAGTCATCGAGTGGGAGGGCCGCCCGGTCTCCATCGGCAAGCCCCACGACGCCCAGAACCTCGGCATCGCGACCGTCTACCAGGACCTCGCGCTGTGCGACAACATCGACGTCGTCGGCAACCTCTTCCTGGGCCGCGAACTCAAGCGCTACGGCGTGCTCGACGAGGTGGAGATGGAGCGCCGCGCCCGCGAGCTCCTGACCACCCTGTCCATCCGGATCCCCAGCGTCCGGATTCCCATCGCCTCCCTCTCGGGCGGCCAGCGCCAGACCGTGGCGATCGCCCGCTCGATGCTCGGCGAGCCCAAGCTCGTCATCCTCGACGAGCCCACCGCCGCCCTCGGCGTCGAGCAGACCGCCCAGGTCCTCGACCTGGTCGAGCGGCTGCGCGAGCGCGGCCACGCCGTCATCCTCATCAGCCACAACATGGCCGACGTGAAGGCCGTGGCCGACAAGGTGGCCGTGCTGCGGCTGGGCCGCAACAACGGCGTCTTCAACGTCGCCGACACCTCGCAGGAAGAGATCATCTCCGCCATCACCGGGGCCACGGACAACGCCGTGACCCGCCGGGCGGCCCGCACCGGGGAGGCCCGCAAGTGAGCACCGAACACCACACCGCGGCGGAGGACGTGGCCAAGCTGGCCAACCCGGCCGCCCCGGCGGACGCGATACCCGTGGTGGACCCCCGCCTCCTCGTGCGCGAGCGGGGCCTGTCCGGCTACCTGAGCGAGTTCGGCCGCAAGATGAAGGCCGGCGACCTGGGCTCGATCCCGGTCGTCCTCGGCCTGATCATCATCTGGGGCATCTTCCAGGGCCTGAACTCGAACTTCCTCTCCCCGGAGAACCTCTCCAACATCGCCATCACGATGGTCGCCACCGGCATGATGGCCGTCGGCATCATCTTCGTGCTGCTGCTCGGCGAGATCGACCTCTCGGTCGGCTCCGTCAGCGGCGTCTCGGGCGCGATCGTCGCCGTCCTGGCCGTCACCCACGGCGTCGACGAATGGCTCGCGATCCTCGCCGCAGTCGCCGGCGGCGCCCTGATCGGCGCCCTCCACGGCTTCTTCTTCGCCAAGATCGGCGCCCCCGCCTTCGCGGTCACCCTCTCCGGCCTGCTGTTCTGGTCCGGCGCCATGCTCCAGATCCTCGGCAGCAACGGCACCGTCAACCTCGACCCGGACGGCGTGGTCGGCAAGCTCACCACGTACTACTTCTCCGACGTGGCCGCCGGCTACGGCCTCGCGGCGGTCGCCGTGGCGGCGTACTTCCTCGCCTCCTGGACCGACAACCGCCGCCGGGAGGCCGCGGGCGTCCCCTCGCGGCCGCTGAGCGAGGTCCTGCTGCGCACGGGCCTGCTGGCCGTGTTCACCTTCGGCCCCGCCGTCGTGTTCAACCAGTACAAGGGCCTGCCGCTCGCGGTCGTCCTCTTCGTCCTGGCCCTGGTCGGCACGGACTTCGTGCTGCGCCGCACCACCTTCGGCCGCAACGTCTTCGCCCTCGGCGGCAGCGTCGAGGCCTCCCGCCGCGCCGGCATCAACGTCAACGGCATCCGCATCGCCGTCTTCGCCATCGCCGGCACCTTCGCCGCCATCGGCGGCCTCTTCTGGGCCTCCAAGATCGCGGCGGCCAACCAGAGCGCCGGCGCCGGCGACCTGCTGATGAACGTCATCGCGGCGGCCGTCATCGGCGGCACCAGCCTCTTCGGCGGCCGCGGCCGCACCTGGAACGCCCTCCTCGGCGTCATGGTCATCACCTCCATCCAGTACGGTCTGGCCCTGGAGGGGATCGCGACTCCGATCCAGTACATGATCACCGGTGCGGTACTGCTCGCCACCGTGGTCATCGACTCGGTCACCCGCAAGACCCAGAAGACCGCCGGACGCGCCTGAGCGCGCGCCCGGGGCGTCGCCCGGACGGTAAGACCCGTCACAGTGCCCGGTGCCACTCCGTGTGGCACCGGGCACCTGTGCGTACATATGTACGTACGGTTGTGCGGTCATACGTCCGTTTGGGAGGTGTGATTCCCCCGCGGGGTGTACAGGTATGACAAAGGGCGTACCCCTCCCGGCACCGCCCGATGATTCCGCCCGAGAGCGGAACATTAGACTCGACAGACCAGCCAGCAACTGCAAGGAGGCACGGGTGCTGCTGACCCGCATCACGGGACCGCGCGATCTGGACCGGCTCAGCCAGGAGGAGCTGATCCAGCTCGCCGCCGAGATCAGGTCCTTCCTGGTCGATGCCGTCTCCAAGACCGGCGGGCACCTCGGCCCCAACCTCGGCGTGGTCGAACTGACGATCGCCCTGCACCGGGTCTTCGAATCGCCGAAGGACAAGGTCCTCTTCGACACCGGGCACCAGGCCTACGTCCACAAGCTGCTCACCGGCCGCCAGGACTTCGCCGGGCTGCGCTCCAAGGGCGGCCTCTCCGGCTACCCCTCGCGCGCCGAGTCCGACCACGACGTGATCGAGAACTCGCACGCCTCGACCGTCCTCGGCTGGGCCGACGGCCTCGCCAAGGCCAACGAGGTCCTCGGCCGCGAGGACCACCACGTCGCCGCCGTCATCGGCGACGGCGCCCTCACCGGCGGTATGGCCTGGGAGGCGCTGAACAACATCGCCGCCGCCAAGGACCGCCCGCTCGTCATCGTCGTCAACGACAACGAGCGCTCCTACGGCCCCACCATCGGCGGCCTCGCGAACCACCTCGCCACCCTGCGCACCACGGACGGCTACGAGCGCTTCCTGGCCCGCGGCAAGGAGATCCTGGAGCGCACCCCCGTCGTCGGGAAGCCGCTCTTCGAGACCCTGCACGGCGCCAAGAAGGGCCTCAAGGACTTCATCGCCCCGCAGGGCATGTTCGAGGACCTGGGCCTGAAGTACATCGGCCCCATCGACGGCCACGACATGGAGGCGCTGGAGTCCGCCCTCCAGCGCGCCAAGCGCTTCAGCGGCCCGGTCATCGTGCACTGCCTCACCCAGAAGGGCCGCGGCTACACCCCCGCCCTGGAGCACGAGGCGGACCGCTTCCACGCGGTCGGCGTGATCCACCCGGACACCGGCCTGCCGGTCAAGACCTCCGCCGCCAGCTGGACCTCCGTCTTCGCCGACGAGATGGTCAAGCTCGGCCACGAGCGCCCGGACATCGTCGGCATCACCGCGGCCATGCTCCACCCGGTCGGTCTCAACAAGTTCGCCGAGGCCTTCCCGGACCGGGTCTACGACGTCGGCATCGCCGAGCAGCACGCCGCCACCTCGGCCGCGGGCCTCGCCACCGGCGGCGTCCACCCCGTCTTCGCGGTCTACGCGACCTTCCTCAACCGCGCCTTCGACCAGGTCCTCATGGACGTCGCCCTGCACAAGTGCGGGGTCACCTTCGTCCTGGACCGCGCCGGCGTCACCGGCGACGACGGCGCCTCCCACAACGGCATGTGGGACATGTCCATCCTCCAGGTCGTTCCCGGCCTGCGCCTGGCCGCCCCGCGCGACGCCGAGCAGCTGCGCGCGCAGCTGCGCGAGGCCGTCGAGGTCAAGGACGCCCCGACCGTCGTGCGCTACTCCAAGGGCGTCGTCGGCCCGGCCGTCCCGGCGGTCGGGAAGGTCGGCGGCATGGACGTGCTCCGCCTGCCCGCCCCCGAAGTCACCCGGCCGGACGTACTGATCGTCTCGGTCGGCGCGCTCGCCCCGATGTGCCTGGAGATCGCCGACCTGCTCGACAAGCAGGGCATCTCCTCGACCGTCGTCGACCCCCGCTGGGTCAAGCCCGTGGACGAGGCCATGGCCCCGCTCGCCGACCGGCACCGCGTCGTCGTCACCGTCGAGGACAACGGCCGCACCGGCGGTGTCGGCGCCGCCGTCTCGCAGGCCCTGCGGGACGCGGGCGTGGACGTGCCGCTGCGCGACTTCGGCATCCCGCAGCGCTTCCTCGACCACGCGCTGCGCAAGGAGATCATGGCCGAGATCGGCCTGACGGCCCCGGACATCGCCCGCCAGGTCACCGGCCTGGTGGCCAAGCTGGACGGCCGTTTCGAGAGCGAGCCGGCCGCCACCGTCGACTAGCCGCACGGCGGCCGGATCGCGCGGTTGCACCACACGGGCCGGGAGATCACCCTTGAAGGGTGGGCCTCCCGGCCCGTTCGCGTACTTCTTGGGAGGTGCGTCGGTGAGCTCGGATCTCAACAGCCCGTTCCGTACCAAGACGGTGGAACAGTCCATCCGTGACACGGAGGAGCCGGAGCACGCGCTCCGCAAATCGCTGTCCGCCTGGGACCTGACCGTCTTCGGCGTCGGCGTCATCATCGGTACCGGCATCTTCGTCCTCACGGGCATCGCCGCCCGCAACAACGCCGGCCCCGCCACCGCCCTCTCCTTCGTGGTCGCGGGCGTCGTCTGCGCCCTCGCGGCCCTCTGCTACGCCGAGTTCGCGTCCACCGTCCCGGTGGCGGGCTCGGCGTACACCTTCGCGTACGCCTCCATCGGGGAGCTGCCCGCCTGGATCATCGGCTGGGACCTGGTCCTAGAATTCGCCCTCGGCACCGCCGTCGTGGCCGTCGGCTGGTCCGGGTACGTGCGCCACCTCATGCACACCAACCTCGGCTGGGACATGCCCGCCGCCCTCACCGGGCGCGATGAGGGCGGCAGCTTCGACCTGCTGGCCTTCCTGCTGGTCCTGGTGCTGACCGCGATCCTCGTCATCGGGACCAAACTGTCGGCCCGGATCACCGCGATCGTCGTCGCGATCAAGGTGACCGTGGTGCTGCTGGTCATCATCGCGGGTGCGTTCTTCGTCAAGGCCGACAACTACTCGCCGTTCATCCCGCCCGCCGAGGCGCAGACCGGGGGAGGGGGCTGGGCGAAGGCACCACTGGTGCAGCTGATGTTCGGCTTCACGCCCACCAACTTCGGCGTCATGGGCATCTTCACCGCGGCCTCCCTCGTCTTCTTCGCCTTCATCGGCTTCGACGTGGTGGCCACCGCGGCCGAGGAGACCAAGAACCCCCAGCGGGACATGCCGCGCGGCATCCTGGGCTCGCTGTTCATCTGCACCCTGCTGTACGTCGCCGTCACGATCATCGTCACCGGTATGCAGTACTACAAGGAGATGTCGCCGTCCGCACCGCTCGCCGAAGCCTTCCGGGCCGTGGACCAGCCCTTCTTCTCCGGCGCCATCAGCCTCGGTGCCGCCGTCGGCCTCATCACGGTGTCCATGATCCTGCTGCTGGGCCAGACCCGCGTGTTCTTCGCGATGAGCCGTGACGGGCTGCTGCCGCGCCTCTTCTCCGTCACCCACCCGAAGTTCCGCACCCCCTACCGGGCCACCCTGCTCCTCGGCGTGATCATCGCCGTCGTCGCCGGGGTCATCCCGCTGGAGAAGCTCGCGGAACTGGTCAACATCGGCACCCTGTTCGCCTTCGTCATCGTCGCCCTCGGCGTGATCATCCTCCGCAAGACCCGCCCCGAGCTGCACCGGTCCTTCCGCACCCCGTGGGTGCCGGTGGTCCCGATCCTGTCGATGGCGGCCTCGCTGTGGCTGATGCTCAACCTGCCCGCCGAGACCTGGGTCCGTTTCGGGGCCTGGATGCTCATCGGACTCGTCGTCTACTTCCTGTACGGCATCCGCAAGAGCCGCCTCGCCCAGGCGGGACGGGACGCGGAACTCTAGGACTTGGTGCCCTTGCCGCCGCCCTTGGCGGGCGAGTCCTTCGCCGAGGGCGGCACCTTCTGGTCGGTGCGCAGGGCCTCCCACAACTGGGAGGCCTGCTCCTGGGCGACGACCACCCGGTTGGGGTCCACCTTGTCGTACGCCACCGGCAGCATGATGGTCTCCATCGTGGACGGGTCCACGCCCTTCATGCTCTGTGCGAAGTCGGCCAGCGCGGTGAGCGAGGCCAGGTCGGAGTCGGTGGTCAGGGACTTGGTGCCGGCGTCGGCGAGCTTGTAGAGCCGGGCCGGGTTGCCGAGGGCGTCCTGCTTCTTGATCTCGGCGAGCAGGGCGAGCATGAACTGCTGCTGGAGGCCTATGCGTCCGAGGTCGCTGCCGTCGCCGTAGCCGTAGCGGGTGCGGACGAACTTCAGCGAGTCCGTGCCGTTCAGCCGGTGCGTGCCCGCGTCGAGCTTCAGGCCGCCCTTCGCGCCCGTCATCGGCTGGTCCAGGGTGACGGTGACCCCGCCGAGGGCGTCCACCAGCCCCTTGAAACCGGCGAAGTCCACCTCCACGAAGTGGTCCACGCGGATCCCCGACAGCTGCTCGACCGTCTTGACCACACAGGCCGGACCGGCCACGGAGTAGACGGAGTTGAACATGACCCGGTTCGCTCCGGGGACGGTCTTGCCGTCCTGGTCCTTGCACTCGGGCCGGGTGATCAGGGTGTCGCGGGGGATGCTCACCGCGGTGGCCCGGGACCGCCCCTCGGGTATGTGCACCAGCATCGCCGTGTCGGAACGGGCCCCGCTGACGTTGCCGTGGTCGAGCTCGCCGTTGGCCCCGGCGCGCGAGTCGGAGCCCAGCACCAGGACGTTCTGGGCCTTCTCCACCACCTTCGGGGGGCGGTTGTCCGTACCGATCGCCCGGTCCAGGTCGACGCTGTCGATGTTGCCTTCGAGGTGGCTGTAGACCCACCAGCCGGCCCCGGCCGAGCCGAGGACGAGCACGGCCGCCGTCCACGCCAGCCCCCGGCGGATCCGGCTCGCCCGCGACCTGGTCCGCCCGGGCTCCGGCGCCGCCCCGGGCCCGGGCTCCGGTTCCGGCTCGGGCGTGGTCGTGGCGGTGTCGGCGGCGGTGGCGTCTGAGGTCATGCCCGCAACATAGACGCAGGGGCCCGCCGGAGGACCCCCGGGGTATCCTGATTCTGTTCGAATCGTGAAGGGGAAAGGGTTGCTTGCGGTCCCATGGCGACGCGATCCAGACGCAGTCCGAACAAATCCCCCCAGCGCCCCCCGGCACCGCCCTCCGCCCGTGACGGCGGCCCCGCGGCCCTGGGCCCGCTGACCGGACGCTGGGTCCTCGCCGGCACGGACGGCCGGCTCAGCGCGTACGCCCGCACCGGCGGCGGCCTCCTGCGCTGGACCGAACAGACCCCCGGCGGCCCCGGCTGGAGCGGCCCGGACTTCTTCCCCGCCGACGGCCTGACCGACCTGTCGGTGGGTCAGGGCCCCGACGGGTACGCCCACTTCACCGGCCGGCGCCGCGCCCCCAACGGCGACACCGAGACGCTGACCTACCACCACGCCGTGCAGTACCAGAGCGGCCGCCCGATCGGCCCCTGGGAATCCCTGGGCACCCTCTACCAGAACGTCGAGATGTCCCTGCGCGGCGGCCCGCCGACCGTGACGGTGGACGGCCGGGGCGCGGCCCACGTCTTCGTCCGCAACAACGGGCGCGGCATCCACATGAAGCGCCAGGACAAGAAGGGCGACTGGGGCCGCTGGGAGGACCTCAAGGGCAGCATGACCTTCGAGGCGGGCTGCGCCACCTCCACCGCCGACGGGCTCACCGCCTTCGCCGCCCCCGGTGACAAGGGGCTCACCTTCTGGGCGCAGTCCGCTCCCGGCGGCCCCCTGAAGATGGCCGAGGTGGTCCCCTACCTCGCCCGCGACGGCTCGCTCGCCCTCCTGGAGACGGCCCCGGGCCGGGTCACCCGGTTCTGGCACGCGGCGGACGGCAGCGGGGTGTTCGCCCACCGCGAGGGCGCCGGGGTGATGTCCCTGGGCGGCGGTCCCGGGCACGGGGCGGTGGCCGCCGTGCGCGCCCTGGTCGACGGCTACGACTGCACGGTGCTGGCCCACCGAGCCCTGGACGGCCGTACCGCACTGGCCGCGTACCCGACGGAGAACGAGGCGGCCGGGCTCTGGTGGACCGGGATCGGCGAGGAGTGCCCGGACTCCCCGGCCCTCGCCGTCGACGCCCGCGGCCTCGTCGTCATCGCCTCGATCAGCGCCCGCGGTGAACTGCTGGTCAACCGGCAGAAGGTCAGCTCCGGCCTCTCACTGGGCCGCTGGCAGCGCTTCTGACCGGTCGCCCGTGCGCCGCCGTCCCTGTGGCGGGATGCTGGCCAGGCCGTGCCGGGCGATGGCCAGGCTGGAGATGCGCCGCAGGAACTCCACCGAGCGGGCGGCCGTGTCCGGGGTGATCCAGGCGTCGTCGAGCTCGCACAGCTCGACCCGTACCGGCGCCCCGCGCAGCACGATCGGCAGGGTGTAGGCGATGGTGGACGCGAAGGTCAGCAGGGACAGCCCGATGGGTTCGGTCAGCGCGGTCAGCTCCAGCGGCAGCTCGGGGTGGACGATCTCCATGCCGGTCAGGGCGGAGATCCGGTCCAGCTTCCGCGCGCTCTCCCGGCGGTGCGCCAGATAGCGGCCGGCCGCCCGGGTACGGGCGATCCAGCCGACGGCCTCGATGTACCGGTCCTCGTCGATCACCCCGGTCTCCACCAGGGAGCTGCCCGCCAGGTCCGTCCCGGGCCGGGGGCGGGCAGGGCCGAAGGTGGCCCGGCTCCAGGCGTACTCGTTGGGCCGGACCTCGGCGCCGGGCGGCGCGGCCACCGGCATGCAGGTGAAGAAGACGGCCCGCTCCAGCTCCTCCCGGGCCAGCCACCGGTTCACCGGGCCGCCCTTGGCGGACTTGGCGTCCCCCTGGTGCCAGCGGGTCAGCTGCTGCCCGCTCGCCAGTAGGGCGACCAGTTCGGTGGTGGCGGTGCCGTCGTCGACGACGACCACCTCGCGGGCCCGGGAGCGCGGCAGCAGCAGCTGGATGGTGCGGGAGAACAGGTCCCCGATCACCAGCCGCCGGGCCGCCGCCACCGCCCGGCCCAGCCGGACCAGTTCGCCGGCCCGCCCCAGGTAGCCCGCGCGGACCTCGTAGCGTCGCCAGACCACCTTGGCCTGGGACGCGTACCGGCACAGCCGGCGGACCTGCGCGCGCGAGCGCGGGTCCACCGGCTGGAGCACGGCGATGGTGAGGGAGGCTGCCTCGCCCGGGTGGGCGTGGGCCCACTCCAGGACATTCAGTAGTTGAGCCGGGCTCTCCACCAGGGCGAGGGTCTCGCTCATGCCGAGGCCGTCACGCCCTCGGCGGCGGGGGTGCCCTGGACGCGGCGGAGCTTCTTCATGGGGGCGAGCTCGGAGTCGTAGACCCGCTTGACGCCGTCGCCGAGGGCGGTCTCGATGGTGCGGATGTCGCGCACGAGGCGGGCGAGGCCGCCGGGCTCGACGGAGGCGGCCTGGTCGGAGCCCCACATCGCGCGGTCGAGGGTGATGTGCCGCTCGACGGCGCAGGCGCCCATGGCGACGGCGGCCACGGTGGTCTGCAGGCCGGTCTCGTGGCCCGAGTAGCCGATCGGCACGTTGGGGTAGGCCGCCTCCAGGCTGTTGATGACCCGCAGGTTCAGCTCCTCGGCCTTGGCCGGGTAGGTGGAGGTGGCGTGCAGCAGGACGATGTTCTCGCTGCCGAGCACCTCGACGGCGTGCCGGATCTGCTGCGGGGTGGACATGCCGGTGGACAGGATCACCGTCTTGCCGGTGGCGCGCAGGGCCAGGAGCAGCTCGTCGTCGGTGAGGGAGGCGGAGGCCACCTTGTGCGAGGGCACGTCGAACTTCTCCAGGAAGGTGACGGCCTCGGTGTCCCACGGGGAGGCGAACCAGTCGATGCCGCGCTTCGCGCAGTGCTCGTCGATGGCCCGGTACTCGTCCTCGCCGAACTCCACGCGGTGGCGGTAGTCGATGTAGGTCATCCGGCCCCAGGGGGTGTCGCGTTCGATGTCCCACTGGTCGCGCGGGGTGCATATCTCGGGGGTGCGCTTCTGGAACTTCACCGCGTCACAGCCTGCGTCGGCGGCCGCGTCGACGAGCGCGAGGGCGTTGGCCAGCTCACCGTTGTGGTTGATCCCGATCTCGCCGATCACATAGGTGGGCCGGCCCGCGCCGACCTCCCTGTTTCCGATCCGGCGGATCCGGTTGCTGTGCACCACTGTTCAGAGTTCCTTTCCGGGGTACTGCTCGGGTTGCGGCGACGGGGTCGCCGAAGTCTGCTGGGGGTCCAGGAGCGGGGCCAGGGCCCGGGCCCGGTCGAGGTCGCCGGGTTCGTCGAGCTCGATGGCCCGCTCGGGGGCCGTGGGGACGAGCTGGGTCCGGCCGAAGAAGCGGTGGCCGCTGCGGCGGAAGCCCTCGGCGCGCATCGCGTAGACGGCGCCGGACTCCAGGTATTCGGGCGTACGGTCCTGGCGGCGCAGCCGCACCGCACTGTCGTGGTTGACGCCCCGCGCCCGGTGGCCGGGCCCGTGGCCGGGGTCGGCGGTCCACAGGAAGCCGTGGAAGGGCACGGCGGTGAAGGCGGAGTCGGCGCCGTCGCGGACGATGGCCAGGACGGCCTCGTCCACCTCCTCGGAGGTGATGAAGGGGCTGGTGCACTGGACGAAGACCAGCACGTCCACGGCCTCGGAGTGGCGTTCCTCCAGCGCGTCCAGCGCGTGCAGCAGCGCCGATTCGCTGGACGCCCGGTCCGAGCCCAGTTCGGCCGGCCGCTCCACCACCTCGGCGCCGGCCGCGCGGGCGGCGCGGGCGATCGCCGCGTCGTCGGTGGAGACGGCGACCCTGCTCACGTGGGCGGCGCCCAGGCAGGCCCGTACGGCGCGGGCCACCAGCGGCACCCCGCCGACCTCGGCCACGTTCTTGCCGGGGATGCCCTTGGAGCCGCCCCGGGCGGGTATGACGGCGGTGACGTTCACAGGGCTGCTCTCCTGGTGGGGGCGGGGGCGGGGGCGGGGGCGGTCATACGCCGCCCCACTGCTGGATCTTCGGGGCCACGCGCTGGACCCCGAACTGGTAGGCGACCTTGAGCACGCGCCGCGAGGTGCGCTTCATCGGGCCGCGGGAACGGGCCGCGGCGGCGCCCGGGCCCGGTGAGCCGTCGGGATTCAGCCCCCGGCGCCGCAGCAGCGTACCGACGTATTCGGGCGCGCTCGCGGCCGTGTAGTACGGGGTGATCGCCGGGAGCCGGCTCCCGCGCAATTCGAGAATACGGGCGCGGAGTTCACCGAAGGGGTCATGGGAGCGGATTCCCTGGTCGACCGTCCACGCTTCGTGCGCGATCGGGGCCGCACCCTCGTCTATCGCGGTCCAGTCGGTGACGCAGCCGGAGCCGGTGAAGTAGTGGTTCCCGTGGATTTCGCGCACTCCGAGATCGCTCAGGATGGCGGTCGGCATTCCCCGGTGCATCGATTCGAGGGCGGCCGTGGAACTGACGGTCACCAGGAGATCGGTGCGGTCGAGGGTCTGCGACATGTTGCCGTACACGAAATGCAGATTGGGCGGCAGCGGTTCGTCCAGCTGTTCCGCGAGGACCTGGTAGTGGAACGCCTCCACGTGCGTGGTCGCCTCACCCGGCTTGCTGCGGAGTTTCACGAGCACGTCCCGACCCGGGCGCAGCCGGGCATGGGATATCGCACGGCGCAGCATGTACAGCCGGCCGCTGCGGTCGGCGGGTACCGACGGCTGGACGGCGAAGCACACCGTATAAGGGTGTTCGGCGAAAGTCCGGGCCGGGTCGTAAGGGCGCTGGTCGAGAAAGGGGAGCGCCGTCTGGACGATGCTGGACGCCGGAATTCCGAGGGGTTCGTACACCTCGGTGAAACGGCGCCGGTCGAAAGGGCTGTTGGCGAGGACGATATCGGCGCCGGCCCGCAGGAGGAGGCCGTCGGCCATCTTCTCGTAGACGACGCCGACGTAGCCGGTCATCAGGATCGGCCGCCGCGGGGCCCCGGCGAAGCGGCGGGCCAGCGCGTGCAGGGCCGCGTGGGTGGCGCCGCCGACGGTGCCCAGGATGATCACGTCGGCCGTGTCGAGGGCGGGGTCCGCCGCGAACTCGGCGAGCGTGGCCTCGGCGATGGAGGAGGGGGTGATGCCGACCTCCGCCAGCTGGCGCGCGGTCGGCGTGCTCCGGCCGCGCAGCATGTGCGCGTGGACCTCGCTGCCCGGCGCCAGGCCCACCGCCAGCCCCGCACCCCATTTCCAGCGGGTGTCGGAGTCGGCGAGCACGTGGATGCGCACTGGTGGATTCCCGGTCGGTCGGCGGAGCCCAACTGCTGTCGGCGGGCCCGCAGCTGGACGCGGGCTCGGGCGGGCTGGCCGCGCGGCCCGTTAGACCTTACATCCTCACCTGAGCCTTATGTGTCACGGAAAGGCCTCGACCGCCGGGGGAGTTGTACGTCACACGCCGAGCACCGTTCGGGCTCTCCCGCGGGCTCTGACATGATGGCCCGGTGTCGATGAATGGGGAGAAGGTGAGTGCCGACGATGGTGACGCTTTCGGTAATCGTCGCGATGTGTGACGTCCGCGACTTCTGCCGGACCACGCTGAAGTCCCTGGCCCTGAATGCCCGGGAGGACTTCGAGTTCATCGTGGTGGACGACGCGTCCGTTGACGGGACATCAGAGATCCTGCGGGAGATGGTACCCGGGATTCCCGGAGCCGTACTCATCCGCAACGAGCGGAACAGGGGAATATCGGCGACCCGGAACATCGGACTTGCCGCCGCCCGCGGACGCTTTTTCACCTTCCTCGACGGGGACGACTGGTACGCCCCAGGATATCTCGCGCAACTGGTCGGCTGGATGAGCCAGTCGGGCGTCGATTTCCTGCGCACCGGCCATGTCCGCGTCCATGGGAAAAAGCGCAAGATCGTCATGCCCCCGCTCGCGCCG
This sequence comes from Streptomyces sp. NPDC001594, assembly GCF_042893675.1. Taxonomy (NCBI): domain Bacteria; kingdom Bacillati; phylum Actinomycetota; class Actinomycetes; order Kitasatosporales; family Streptomycetaceae; genus Streptomyces; species Streptomyces sp. NPDC001594. Next base: position 291,584 of record NZ_JBIAVB010000008.1, read on the forward strand.
CGGGCCCTTCCCCTCGATCCGCTGGACTACATGGGCCCGGTGGACGCCTCCACCTTCATCGACTACCCGTCGGTCTGGGCCGGCGTCTACGACCGTGAGCGGCTGCACGCGGCGGGAGCGCTGTTCTTCGAGGAGAGGCTGCGGACCGCCGAGGACCGGCACTGGTTCTACCAGCTGCACCTGCGGATGCGCTCCTTCGGAGTGGTCGACCTCCACGGCGTCTTCTACCGTCGCGATGTGTCCACTTCGCTCACCAGGATCCCGGACGAACGCCAGCTCGACTTCCTTCCCGCCTTCCGGCTCGTTTTCGACGAGCTCGCCGGCCATCCGCGCGGATATGAACTCTCGTTCAAGGCCATGCGAACTCTGTGTGCGCTCATCGTCATTCACATGGACCGCGCCCAGGACTACGACGAACTCACCCGGGCCCTGCTCCTGGAACGCAGCGCGCGGACCCTCTTCGACCTTCCCCAGGACATCCTGGAGGGGACCCTGGCAGGAATGGACTCCGCACGCGTGAACAAGCTCAGAGCGCTGATGTCCCAACAGATGTCCCAGCAGATGCCGCAGCAGATGTCGCAGCACCAGGGTGCCGCCGCCCGATGACCCGGATATTCGCCGCCTCCACCCTCTACGGCGCCATGACGGTGGCCGCCGCCATCGACGCCGGCCAGTTCGGCCGGGACGACCGCGAGCGCATCCTGCTCGTCTGCAACAACGTCGACATCCCCGAGGTCGCCACCCCGCTGCACCGCATGCCGGGCTCCGCCGCCGTCCTCGCCCGCTTCCACCGCGTCGTCTACTGGAACGACCTCATCTACCCCTTCCACCCCTCGCTGTGGGGCCCCCGCGACGAGGACGCCCCCCTCTGGCGCACCGTCATGGGGGAGAAGATGGGCATCCGGCCCGGCCCCCTGGACCTCGTCGTCGAGTCCATCCAGGTCAAGCCCGCCCAGACGCTGTGCAAGATCTTCTCCGACGCCACCCTCGCCGTGTACGCCGACGGGGTCATGAGCTACGGACCCACCCGCAACGACCTGCCCCGCCCCCTCCACGGCCGGATCGAGCGGGTCCTCTACCTCGACCTGGTCCCCACCCTGCTGCCCATGCTCCTCACCGAGTACGGGATCCCCTCCGAGCCGGTCCGCACCGACGCCGTCCTCGCGCTGATGGCGGAGCTCACCGAGGAGTGCCGCCCCCTCCTCGACCGGGTGATCCCGCCGCAGCTGGCCCGCAGCGGCCCCCAGACCGCCCTCCTCCTCGGCCAGTACCTCTCCCCCCTCGGCATCCTCACCGAGGAGGAAGAGGAGGAGCTGCACCGGCGGATGTTCGAGCACGCGGTACGGCTGGGCCACGGCGCGGTCGTCTTCAAACCGCACCCCAGCGCCCCCTCCAGCCTCTCCGACACCCTCGCCGCGGCGGCCCGCGAGGCCGGCGTCCCCTTCCTCGTCCTGGACGTCCCCGTCCTCGCCGAGACGGTCTTCGCCCACCTGCGCCCCCGCCAGGTCATCGGCTGCTTCTCCACCGGCCTGTTCACCGCCCGCGCCCTGTACGGGATCCCCGTCGCCCAGATCGGCGCCCTGGAGGTCATCCGGCGCATGCGGCCCTACGCCAACAGCAACCGCATCCCCGCCACCCTCACCCACGCCCTGGTCCCCGACCTGGACGCCGTCCCCGAGGCACCGGCCGCCGTCCCGGCCGACCGGATCCTGGACGTCGAGCACATCCGCACCGAGGTCACCCCCTACGTCCAGGCCGTCGGCTACTGCATGCAGCCCAAGCGGTACGCCTTCCTGCGCCCGGTCGCCGAGGAGTACGTCGCCGCGGCCGTCGACGGGTGGGAGGCCCGCCCCGAGCTGTCCATGCACTTCAACGAGCGCACCCGCACCCGCTTGGAACTGCCCGGCCCGCGCACCTGGAAGTGGCGGCGCGGCCTGGGCTGGACCCTGCGCGGCGCCGGGGAGCGCACCGCGCCGGACGAACTGCCCGTCACCGACATCACGCTCGGCGGGTTCGCCTCGCTGGTCGAGGCCAAGGACGACGACGGGATCCTGGAGGTCGGCGCCCGGCTGCTCGCCGAGCAGGAGAACCTGGACCTGCTCCTCGGCATGGCCCAGGCCCACATCCGCCGCAAGGAGACCGACCAGGCCAGGCGGCGGATCGAGCGGGCCGCGCAGATCTCCGCGGACAGCGGGCGCGCCCTGGTCTGGCTGCGGATCGCCGAGACCGCGGCCAAGCTCGGCAAGCACGGCGACGACCTGCGCCGCGACGCCGCCCGGCGGGCCCTGACCCTCAACCCGGCCTCGCCGGCCGCCCAGCGCCTGGTCAAGAGCGGCCGGCTCGGCCGCCGCTGAACCCGGGGACAACGGGAAGGGCCCCGTCCGCACCAGGTGCGGACGGGGCCCTCCTCTGTGCCCTGCGCCTTACGCCGGGACGCTGGCGACGCCGGGGGCGAGGAACTTCTTGCCGTTCACCCGCTCCGAGACGCCCTCACGGTCCAGGTACGGGGTGATGCCGCCCAGGTGGAAGGGCCAGCCCGCACCGGTGATCAGGCAGAGGTCGATGTCCTGGGCCTCGGCCACGACACCCTCCTCCAGCATCAGGCCGATCTCCTGCGCCACCGCGTCCAGGACGCGGTCGCGGACCTGCTCCTCCGTCAGGACGGAGTCGCCCTGCACCAGGAGGGCGGCGACCTCGGGGTCCAGCTCCGGCTTGAAGCCGTTCTCGGCGGAGTAGACGTAGAACCCGCGCTTGCCGGCCTCGACGACCCGCTTGAGGTTCGGGGAGACGGTGAAGCGCTCCGGGAAGGAACGGTTCAGCGTCTCGGAGACGTGCAGGCCGATCGCCGGACCGACGAGCTCCAGCAGGACCAGCGGGGACATCGGCAGGCCGAGCGGCTCGATGGCCTTCTCCGCCGTGGCCACCGGGGTGCCCTCGTCGATGACGTTCTGGATCTCGCCCATGAAGCGGGTCAGGATGCGGTTCACGACGAACGCCGGGGCGTCCTTCGTCAGCACGGCCGTCTTCTTCAGCTTCTTGGCGACACCGAAGGCCGTGGCCAGCGAGGCGTCGTCCGTCTGCTCACCGCGGACGATCTCCAGCAGCGGGAGGATCGCGACCGGGTTGAAGAAGTGGAAGCCGACCACGCGCTCCGGGTGCCGGAGCTTCGAGGCCATCTCCGACACCGACAGCGAGGAGGTGTTGGTGGCGAGGATCGCGTGCGCCGGGGCGACCGCCTCGACCTCCGCGAACACCTTCTGCTTGACGGACATCTCCTCGAACACGGCCTCGATGATGAAGTCCGCGTCCGCGAAGCCCTCGGCCTTGTCCAGGACGCCGGTCACCAGGGCGGTCAGGCGGTTGGCCTTGTCCTGGTTGATGCGGCCCTTGCCGAGCAGCTTCTGGATCTCGGCGTGGACGTAGCCCACGCCCTTGTCCACGCGCTCCTGGTCGATGTCGGTGAGGACCACCGGCACCTCCAGGCGGCGCAGGAACAGCAGCGCCAGCTGCGAGGCCATCAGGCCCGCGCCGACCACGCCGACCTTGGTGACCGGACGGGCCAGGGACTTGTCCGGGGCACCGGCCGGGCGCTTGCCGCGCTTCTGGACCAGGTTGAAGGCGTAGATGCCCGAGCGCAGCTCGCCGCCCATGATGAGGTCGGCCAGGGCCTTGTCCTCGGCGTCGAAGCCGGCCTGGAGGTCGCCGTCCTTGGCCGCGGCGATGATGTCCAGCGCGCGGTAGGCGGCCGGAGCGGCGCCGTGCACCTTGGAGTCCGCGATGGCGCGGCCCTTGGCGACGGCCGCGTCCCAGGCCTCGCCGCGCTCGACCTCGGCGCGTACGACCTCGGTCTCGCCCTTCAGGACCTTCGCGGTCCAGATCAGCGACTGCTCCAGGAAGTCGGCGCCCTCGAAGATCGCGTCGGCGATGCCGAGCTCGAAGACCTGCTTGCCCTTGAGCTGGCGGTTCTGGTTCAGCGAGTTCTCGATGATCACCGAGACCGCGCGCTCCGCGCCGATCAGGTTCGGGAGGATGGCGCAGCCGCCCCAGCCCGGAACCAGGCCGAGGAAGACCTCGGGCAGCGAGAAGGCCGGGATGGCCTTCGAGACGGTGCGGTACGAGCAGTGCAGGCCGACCTCGACACCGCCGCCCATCGCCGCGCCGTTGTAGTACGCGAAGGTGGGGACGGCCAGCGCGGAGAGGCGCTTGAAGACGTCGTGGCCGCCCTTGCCGATGGCGAGCGCCTCGTCGTGCTTCTTCAGCAGCTCGACGCCCTTGAGGTCGGCGCCGACGGCGAAGATGAACGGCTTGCCGGTGATGCCCGCGCCGACGATGGTGCCGGCGGTGGCCTCCTGCTCGACCTGGTCGACGGCCGCGTTCAGGTTGGCCAGCGACTGCGGGCCGAAGGTGGTCGGCTTGGTGTGGTCGAAGCCGTTGTCCAGCGTGATGAGCGCGAAGCGCCCGGCGCCGAACGGCAGGTCCAGGTGGCGGACGTGCGCGGACGTGACGACCTCGTCCGGGAACAGCTCGGCAGCGCCCTTCAGGAGCTCAGCGGTGGTGCTCACTTGGAGTCTCCCTCGGCGTCGAAGTTCGGGTTCTCCCAGATGACCGTGGCGCCCATGCCGAAGCCGACGCACATGGTGGTCAGGCCGTAGCGGACGTGCGGCTGCTCCTCGAACTGGCGGGCCAGCTGCGTCATCAGGCGGACGCCGGAGGAGGCCAGCGGGTGGCCGAAGGCGATCGCGCCGCCGTACTGGTTCACGCGGGCGTCGTCGTCGGCGATGCCGTAGTGCTCCAGGAAGGCGAGGACCTGGACCGCGAAGGCCTCGTTGATCTCGAAGAGGCCGATGTCCTCGATGGACAGGCCGGCCTGGGCGAGGGCCTTCTCCGTGGCCGGGATCGGGCCGTAGCCCATGACCTCCGGCTCCACGCCGGCGAAGGCGTAGGAGACGAGGCGCATCTTGACCGGGAGGTTGTTCTCGCGGGCGAAGTCCTCGGACGCGATGATCGCGGCGGTGGCGCCGTCGTTGAGACCGGCGGCGTTGCCCGCGGTGACCCGGCCGTGCGTACGGAACGGGGTCTTCAGGCCGGCCAGGTTCTCCAGCGTGGTGCCCGGGCGCATCGGCTCGTCGGAGGTGACCAGGCCCCAGCCCGTCTCACCGACCGCCTCGTTGGTGTTGCGCACCGAGATCGGGACCAGGTCCTGCTGGATCTTGCCGTCGGCGTACGCCTTGGCGGCCTTCTCCTGCGAGCGCACGGCGTACTCGTCGGCGCGGAGCTTGGTGATCGTCGGGTACCGGTCGTGCAGGTTCTCGGCGGTCATGCCCATGAACAGGGCGGACTCGTCGACCAGCTTCTCGGAGACGAAGCGCGGGTTCGGGTCGACGCCCTCGCCCATGGGGTGGCGGCCCATGTGCTCGACACCGCCGGCGAGGGCGACGTCGTACGCACCGAAGGCCACACCGCCCGCGACGGCGGTCACGGCGGTCAGCGCGCCGGCGCACATGCGGTCGATGGAGTAGCCCGGGACGGACTGCGGGAGGCCCGCGAGGATGCCGGCCGTGCGGCCCAGCGTCAGGCCCTGGTCGCCGATCTGGGTGGTCGCGGCGATGGCGACCTCGTCGATCTTCTTGGGGTCCAGGTCCGGGTTGCGGCGCAGCAGCTCCCGGATCGCCTTCACGACGAGGTCGTCGGCGCGGGTCTCGTGGTAGATGCCCTTCGGGCCCGCCTTGCCGAACGGGGTGCGGACGCCGTCGACGAAGACGACGTCCCTGACGGTACGAGGCACGTTGGCTCTCCTCCAGGTGCGGGTGTGCACTGCTGCGCGGCGGAGCGCTCCTTCCGAACTGAGCGCCCGCTCACCCGGCCCATGCTACTTGCGGGTAACTCATGTGCACACCCCCTCCCCGAACAGCGGCGAAGGTCACACCGCACCGCCTCGGGGGACGGCCGCCCCCGGGAACGCCGAGAGCCCCCGTCCGCGGGCGCGGGACGGGGGCTCTCGGGGCGGTACGGGTCAGGAGGCGGCCGACCGCAGGGCCGCCACCAGGGCCGGGGTGACCTGTTCGACCTGCCACGGGCGGGCGCCGTAGCCGGACAGGGCCTCGGCGACCGAGCCCGCGTCGGCGGGGCGCGGCGGCTCCCAGCACAGGCGGCGGACGGTGTCCGGGGAGATCAGGTTCTCCTGGGGCAGGTTCAGCCCCTCGGCCAGCTCCGACACGGCCGCACGGGCCGCGGAGAGCCGGGCCGCGGCGGCCGGGTCCTTGTCCGCCCAGGAACGCGGCGGCGGCGGGCCCGAGGGGGCCGCTCCGGGCTGCGGCAGCTCGCTCTCGGGCAGGGCCTTCGCCCGGTCCACGGCGGCCATCCACTGGTCCAGCTGCCGCCGGCCCATCCGCTGCCCGTACCCCGGCAGGGCCGACAGCGCGTGCACGTTCGCGGGGACGGCCAGGGCGGCCTCCACGATCGCCGCGTCGCCCAGCACCTTGCCGGGGGAGACGTCTCGGCGCTGCGCGATCCGGTCGCGGGCCTCCCACAGCTCCCGCACCACCGCCATCTGCCGGCGGCGGCGCACCTTGTGCATGCCCGACGTGCGCCGCCACGGGTCCTTGCGCGGCGGGGCGGGCGGGGCGGAGGCGATGGCGTCGAACTCCTGGCGGGCCCACTCCAGCTTGCCCTGCCGGTCCAGCTCCTTCTCCAGCGCGTCGCGCAGGTCCACCAGCAGCTCCACGTCCAGCGCGGCGTAGCGCAGCCAGGGCTCGGGCAGCGGGCGGGTGGACCAGTCGACGGCGGAGTGCCCCTTCTCCAGCTGGTAGCCGAGCACGCTCTCGACCATCGCCCCGAGCCCGACCCGGGGGAAGCCGGCCAGCCGGCCCGCGAGCTCGGTGTCGAACAGGGTGGTGGGGGCCATGCCTATTTCCCGCAGGCAGGGCAGGTCCTGGGTGGCGGCGTGCAGGATCCACTCCGCGTCGGACAGGGCCTCGCCCAGGGCGGACAGGTCCGGGCAGCCGACCGGGTCGATCAGCGCGGAGCCCGCGCCCTCGCGGCGCAGCTGCACCAGGTAGGCGCGCTGGCCGTAGCGGTACCCGGAGGCGCGTTCGGCGTCGACGGCGACGGGGCCGGTGCCCGCCGCGAAGGCCGCGACGACCTCGGCGAGCGCCTCGGCTTCGGCCACGACGGGTGGGATGCCCTCGCGGGGCTCCAGCAGGGGAATCGGCAGCCCATCGGACGAAACCTCTTCGTCCGGGGGGCCGCCCCCGGTGGTGGTGCGCAGGTGTGCTGCGGTCTCTTGGGCGTCGGTCACCGGTCAAGGGTATCCGTGTATGTGACGCGCCCGTCGCCGGAACGTTCCGTCGACGGGCGCGAAGGGAGAGGTGCGGGCCCTGCCGGGGTTGCCCGGCGGTCGGCCCGGCGGGCTCAGGGCGCGGTCAGTGGATGATCCCCGTCCGCAGCGCGACGGCGACCATCCCGGCCCGGTCGCCGGTGCCGAGCTTGCGGGCGATCCGGGCGAGGTGGGACTTGACGGTCAGGGCGGACAGGCCCATCGAGACGCCGATGGCCTTGTTGGACTGCCCCTCCGCGACGAGGCGCAGGACCTCGACCTCGCGGCCGGACAGCTCCCGGTAGCCGCCCGGGTGGCTCGGGGCACCCGGGGGGCGGCGGTGCATACGGGCGGCGGCGGCACCGATGGGGGCGGCGCCGGGCCGGGTGGGGAGTCCGATGTTGGTGCGGGTGCCGGTGACCACGTAGCCCTTCACACCGCCCGCGAGGGCGTTGCGCACGGCTCCGATGTCATCGGCGGCGGACAGGGCCAGGCCGTTCGGCCAGCCGGCGGCGCGGGTCTCGGAGAGCAGGGTGAGACCGGAACCGTCGGGCAGGTGGACGTCGGCCACGCAGATGTCGCGCGGGCTGCCGACGCGGGGGCGGGCCTCCGCGATGGACGACGCCTCGATCACGTCGCGGACTCCGAGGGCCCACAGATGGCGGGTCACCGTGGAACGGACGCGCGGGTCGGCCACGACGACCATGGCCGTCGGCTTGTTCGGGCGGTAGGCGACCAGGCTTGCGGGCTGCTCGAGAAGAACGGACACCTAGGCCTCCTGGGGGAGTGGCGGGACGGGCCGGCTCGGGGAAGGAAGCCGGTGCGCACCGTGCGGATGGTCACTGACTCCTTCGGCACGTCACCCGCCCGGCTTTAGGGAATGATCACGATTTGGTGAGTAACAATTCGGGCAATTCGGACGCACGATCGATCAAGGGATGATCAGAAGCCCGCCATGACCGCACGGCTTTGACGCTCCGTCACGACACTGAACGATCGCCCCCCGCCGCCGGACACCCCCGTCCGGCCGCCCCCGCCCGCTCCGGACGGCCCCCGCGGGCCGCCCGCTACGGGTGGTGCGGACCGCGCCGCTGTGGCAGGGACACCACGCCCGGCGTCCCCTCCGCCGGGGACACCGGCGGCAGCCCCGCGATCTGGCACAGCAGCTCGCACCAGGCCGCCAGGTGCGCGGCGGTGTCCGGCACCCCGCCGACCCCCTCCCGGGGGGTCCAGGAGGCCCGGATCTCGATCTGCGTGGCCGGACGCCGGTCCCCGAGCCCCCCGAAGTAGTGCGAGCTCGCCCGGGTCACGGTCCCGCTCGGCTCCCCGTACGCCAGCCCGCGCGCCTCCAGCGCCCCGGTCAGCCAGGACCAGCACACCTCAGGCAGCAGCGGGTCCGCCGCCATCTCCGGCTCCAGCTCCGCCCGCACCAGCGTGACCAGCCGGAAGGTGCCCTGCCAGGCGTCGTGCCCGGACGGGTCGTGGAGCAGGATCAGCCGGCCGTCGGCCAGGTCCTCCTCGCCGTCCACGACCGCGGCCTCCAGCGCGTACGCGTACGGGGCCAGCCGCTGGGGCGGTTTCACGGGGTCGATCTCGATCCCGGACCTCAGCCGCGCCTTGCGCAAGCCGTCGACCGCCCGTCGGAACGGGAGCGGGACCGAGCTCTCCTTCGCGCCGTCCACGCCGTCAGCGCCATCTGAAAATCGTCCCTGAGCCGCAGCCATGCCGGGAAGACTAGGCGGAACGGGCGCCCGTACGGCGCAGGGACACCCGCGCCGGGCCGGGCACTTCTTCATACGTGCGAAGATTTGGGTCGTGAGCGCCAACGACCGCCCCCAGGGCCAGCCGAGTCAGACGTACGATTCCGCCTTCCTGAAGGCCTGCCGGCGCGAGCCGGTGCCGCACACCCCGGTGTGGTTCATGAGGCAGGCCGGCCGCTCACTCCCCGAATACCGCAAGGTCCGCGAGGGCACCGGCATGCTCGAGTCCTGCATGCGCCCCGACCTGGTCACCGAGATCACCATGCAGCCGGTGCGCCGGCACGGCGTGGACGCGGCGATCTTCTTCTCCGACATCGTCGTGCCGCTCAAGGCCATCGGCGTCGACCTCGACATCAAGCCGGGCATCGGCCCGGTCGTCGCCCAGCCCATCCGCCGCCGCGAGGACCTCGCACAGCTGCGCGACCTCACCCCCGAGGACGTCCCGTACGTCACCGAGGCGATCGGCATGCTCACGGGTGAACTCGGCGGCACGCCGTTGATCGGCTTCGCCGGCGCGCCTTTCACCCTCGCGAGCTACCTCGTCGAGGGCGGCCCGTCGAAGAACCACGAGCACACCAAGGCCCTGATGTACGGGGACCCGGAGCTCTGGGCGGACCTCGTCGACCGCCTCGCGGACATCACCTCCGCCTTCCTGAAGGTCCAGATCGAGGCCGGCGCCTCCGCGGTCCAGCTGTTCGACTCCTGGGTCGGCGCCCTGCCCCCGGCGGACTACCGCCGATCGGTCATGCCGGCGTCGGCGAAGGTCCTGGAGTCCGTCGCCGCGTACGGGGTCCCGCGCATCCACTTCGGCGTGGGCACGGGCGAGCTGCTCGGCCTGATGGGCGAGGCCGGCGCGGACGTCGTGGGCGTCGACTACCGGGTCGCCCTGGACGAGGCCGCCCGCCGGGTCGGCCCCGGCAAGGCGCTCCAGGGCAACCTGGACCCCGCGGTCCTCTTCTCCACCACCGAGGCGGTCGAGGCCAAGACGGACGAGGTCCTCGCCGCCGCGGCGGGCCTGGAGGGCCACGTCTTCAACCTCGGCCACGGCGTCCTGCCGACGACCGACCCCGACGCGCTGACCCGCCTGGTGGACTACGTCCACACCCGCACGCGGCGCTAGGGACACACCGGCGGGGCTGAACCCAGCCCCGCCGGCGGCGCGGCCCCCCGGGGCTACACCCCCGCCGCCCGTACCGCGGAGACCGCCTTGCGGGCCGCGACCAGGACCGGGTCCCACACGGGAGAGAACGGCGGGGCGTAGCCCAGGTCCAGGGCGACGACCTGTTCCACCGTCATCCCGGCCGTCAGTGCCACCGCCGCCACGTCCACCCGCTTCGCGGACCCGGCCCCGCCCACGATCTGGACGCCCAGCAGCCGCCCCGTGCGCCGCTCCGCCAGCATCTTCACCGTCATCTCCGCCGCCCCGGGGTAGTACCCCGCCGTGTTCGTCGAGCGGATCGTGGCCGTCACGAAGCGCAGCCCCGCCGCCAGGGCGTCCTTCTCGCGCAGTCCCGTCCGGGCGATCTCCAGGTCGCAGACCTTGCTCACCGCCGTCCCGACCACCCCGGGGAACGTCGCGTAGCCGCCGCCCGCGTTCGTGCCGATGACCTGGCCGTGCTTGTTGGCGTGGGTGCCCAGCGGGATGTGCCGCTCGCGGCCCGCGACCAGGTCCAGGACCTCCACGCAGTCACCGCCCGCCCAGACGTCCTCGTGGCCCCGGACCCGCATCGACAGGTCCGTCAGCAGGCCCCCCGACTCCCCGAGCGGCAGCCCCGCCGCCCGCGCCAGGGCCGTACGGGGCTCCACGCCGATGCCGAGCACCACCACGTCCGCCGGGTACTCCTCGCCCGAGGCCGTGGCCACCGACCGGGCGCGGCCCTCCTCGTCGGTGAGGATCTCGACCGCCTCGGCGCCGGAGACCGTGAAGATGCCCATGGCGTTCATCGCCGAGTGGACCAGGCCGCCCATGTCCGGGTCCAGGGTCGCCATCGGCTGCGGCCCCCGGTGCAGGACCGTCACCCCGTACCCGCGGTGGACCAGGGCCTCGGCCATCTCCACGCCGATGTAGCCCGCGCCGACCACCACCGCCCGGCGGCCCTCCGTCCGTTCCAGGCCGTCCATCAGCCGCTGGCCGTCGTCCAGCGTCTGGACCCCGTACACCCCGTGGGCGCCGATCCCCGGCAGCTTCGGCCGGACGGGGCGGGCGCCGGTCGCCAGGACCAGCTTGTCCCACCCCGTCCAGGACTCCTCCCCGCTGTCCAGGTCCCGGGCGCGCACCCGGCGGCCCGCCAGGTCCAGTTCCAGGACCTCCGTGCGGGTGCGCAGGTCGATGCCCCGGGCGCGGTGCTCCTCGGGGGTGCGGGCGATCAGCTCGTCCCGCTCGGCGACCTGCCCGCCCACCCAGTACGGGATCCCGCACGCGGAGTACGAGGTGAAGTGCCCCCGCTCGAAGGCGGTGATCTCCAGCTCCCCGGGCCCCTTGAGCCGCCGGGCCTGGGACGCGGCGGACATCCCCGCCGCGTCACCGCCGACCACCACCAGTCGTTCCGTCGCCATCGCCCTGCCCGCCCTCCGCGCCCTGCGCCGTCGCCTCCGTTACGGGGACACGCTACGGGCGGACGGCCCGTCAGGCCCCGTCCTCGGGCGCACCGCCCGCCGGGCCCGGGGCCGGGGCGGTGCCCGGAGCGGCGGCCTGCCGGGGTACCAGGGTGTGCCGCAGGCCCGCCTTCGGCTTCGCCGGACGGAACCTGCGGTAGAGCCGGAACCCGAAGGCCACCAGCGCCGCGGCGAGGACGAAGGGAAGCACGGCGGCGAGCGCGAGCCCGAGGTAGCCGACGAGACGCGCGAACACCTTCCAGCCGCCGGCCAGAGCGTCGCCCATGCCGGGCTCCCGCTCCTTCTTCTCCTTCTCCACCGGGGCCGGAGCGGGCTCCGAGACCGACACCGTGACCGTGCCCATCGAGGTCTGGTCCTTCAGCGCGTTCTGCTGGGCCAGCAGGGACTCCAGGTCGGACTGGCGCCGGCTCAGCTCGCTCTCCAGCATGACCACGTCACTGAGCGCGGAGGCCTTCTCCATCATCTCCCGCACCCGCGCCACGCTGGCCTGCTGCGACTTCACCCGGCTGTCGACGTCGGCGACCTTCTCGGTGACGTCCTGGGCCTCCACCTTCCGGTTCAGCAGCTTCCCGCTGCCCTCCAGGGAGGCGATCACCGCGTCGAACCGGTCCCCGGGCACGCGCAGGGTCAGCGTGGAGGTGATCCGCCCGTCGCCGCCGCGGTCGGTGGTCTCGGCGCCCACGTAACCGCCCGCGCCCTCGGCCGCCGTCCGGGCCGCCGCGATGACCTTCTGCGGTTCGGCCGTCTCGATGCCGAGCCTCCCCGTTCGGATGACGTTCGGCCGGACCGGGGCCTGCGGCTGCCCCTTGGCGTCCGGCGCGGCCGGGGCGGCGGCCGACCCGGCCCCCGGCTTGCCCTGCGCGCCCTCCCGGGGGGCCGCCGCGGCCGCCCGGTCGCCGGACGAGGCCGTCCCCCCGCCGGCGCTGCAGCCGGTGAGCACGAGGCCCCCGGCCAGGGAGAGGCCCGCCAGGGCGGCCGCCGCGCGGTGCTGTCTGCTGAGCGTGTGCATCGTCAAGTACCCCCGGGGGTTCGGCAGATGTCACCGCTTCGACGTGCGCACGGCCGCCCCGGGTTTCGTCCCGCGGATCCCGACCCGGTTCCGATGCGGTCACGTTCGGGCCTCGGCGGACGGTCTGAGACGATGGGTCCATGGACGAAGCGGACACGCGTACGAACGGGGCGGGACGGCCGGGGCCGTCCCGCCATGTCGTCGTCATCGGCGGCGGCATCGCGGGCCTCGCAGCCGCCCACCGGCTCCTCGCCGACGGCCTGCGCGTCACCCTCCTGGAGGCCGGCGGGCGCCTCGGCGGCAAGCTGTACGCCGGTGAGCTCGCCGGAGCCCCCGTCGACCTCGGCGCCGAGTCCGTCCTCGCCCGCCGCCCCGAGGCCCTGGAGCTGGCCCGCGCCGTCGGCCTCGGCGACGACCTCCAGCCCCCGGCCACCGCCACCGCCCGGCTCTGGACCCGCGGCGCCCTGCGCGACATGCCCCGCGGCCACGTCATGGGCGTCCCGGGCGACGCGGCCGCCCTCGCCGCCTCCGGCGTGCTCTCCGCCGAGGGCCTCGCCCGGATCGCCGCCGACACCGAACTCCCGCCCACCGAGGTCGGCGAGGACGTCGCCGTCGGCGAGTACGTGGCCGCGCGGATGGGCCGCGAGGTCGTGGACCGGCTGGTCGAGCCCCTGCTCGGCGGGGTCTACGCCGGCGACGCCTACCGGATCTCGCTGCGCGCCGCCGTCCCGGCCCTCTTCGACGCCGCCCGCACCCACCCCACCCTGACCGGCGCCGTCCGCGCCCTCCAGGAGGGGGCCGCCGCCCGCGCGGCCGCCGAGCGGACCACCGTCACCGGCGCGGCCGCGTCGGGGGCCTTCTTCGCGGGGATCTCCGGCGGCATCGGCCGCCTCCCGCTCGCCGTCGCAGAAGCCTGCCGGGCCGCCGGAGCCCGCATCCTGACCGGCACCCCGGCGCGCGGCCTCGCCCGTACGCCGCAGGGCTGGCGGATCACCACCGACGGCGAGGCCCTCGACGCCGACGGCGTCGTCCTGGCCGTCCCGGCGGCCCCGGCCGCACGGCTGCTCGACGCCCTCGCCCCCGCGGCCGCCGCGGAGCTGCGCGAGGTGGAGTACGCCTCCATGGCCCTGGTCACGATGGCCTTCCGCCGCTCGGACCTGCCCCCGGCCGTCGCCGACGGCACCGCGAGCGGCTTCCTCGTACCGCCGGTGGACGGCCGCACGATCAAGGCGTCCACCTTCTCCAGCAACAAGTGGGCCTGGGCCGGCGCCGACCCCGACCTCTTCCTGCTGCGCACCTCCGTCGGCCGCCACGGCGACGAGGGCGACCTGGGGCGGGAGGACTCCGAGCTCGTCGACGTCTCCCTCGCCGACCTCGGCGAAGCCGTCGGGCTGGCCGCCCGGCCGGTCGCCTCCACCGTCACCCGCTGGGACGGCGGCCTGCCCCAGTACCCCGTCGGCCACCTCGCCCGCGCCGGCCGGATCCGGACCGCCGTGGCCGCCCTGCCCGGCCTCGCGGTCTGCGGCGCCCTCTACGACGGGGTCGGGATCCCGGCCTGCATCGCCGGCGCCGGGAAGGCCGCGGAGGCGGTCACCGCCTCGATGGCCACCCCTGGCACCGAGCACTGATCAGCACACGGGACAATGGACACATGACTGCACCAGAGAAGATTCCCAATGCGGGGAAGAAGGCGAAGGACCTCAACGAGGTCATCCGCTACACCCTGTGGTCCGTCTTCAAGCTGAAGGACGTCCTGCCGGAGGACCGCGGCGGCTACGCCGACGAGGTCCAGGAGCTGTTCGACCAACTGGCGGCCAAGGACATCACCGTCCGCGGCACCTACGACGTCTCCGGCCTGCGCGCCGACGCGGACATCATGATCTGGTGGCACGCCGAGACCTCGGACGAGCTGCAGACCGCCTACAACCTCTTCCGCCGCACCAGGCTGGGCCGCGCGCTGGAGCCGGTGTGGTCGAACATGGCCCTGCACCGCCCCGCCGAGTTCAACAAGTCGCACATCCCGGCCTTCCTGGCCGACGAGGTCGCCCGCGACTACGTCAGCGTCTACCCGTTCGTGCGCTCGTACGACTGGTACCTGCTGCCCGACGAGGACCGCCGCCGCATGCTCGCCGACCACGGCAAGATGGCCCGCGGCTACCCGGACGTGCGTGCCAACACCGTCGCCTCCTTCTCCCTGGGCGACTACGAGTGGCTGCTGGCCTTCGAGGCCGACGAGCTCTACCGCATCGTCGACCTCATGCGTCACCTGCGTGCCTCCGAGGCCCGGATGCACGTCCGTGAGGAGGTGCCCTTCTACACCGGGCGCCGCAAGTCCGTCGCCGATCTGGTGGCCGGGCTCGCCTGATACCTCCCCTGGGGGGAAGGACCGGAGGACGACCGCGCTCTCGCGACATGAGCGGCCTCCGGTGGATCGGGAGGCCCTGCCCCCGAAACGACGCAGCCGGAGATCCCGCCCGGAAGTTCAGACGAGCGGCGGCAGCAGCGCCCTGGGGGCGCTGCCCGCCCCCTCGTCCAGTGTCACCGGTGCGGGCTCCGGATGCGGCGCACAGCTCACGCGCCACCCCGGGGTGGTCCCCGTCAGCAGATACCGCTCCACATGCCGGTCCACGCACGCGTTGCGCCCGCCGGTCACCCCGTGGGCGCCCGCCGCCCGCTCCGTCACCAGCGCGGCCCCGGCGCCCAGGCGCCGCTGGAGTTCCAGCGCGCCCGTGTACGGCGTCGCGCCGTCCCGCTCCGCCGCCACGATCAGCGTGCCGGGCAGCCGCAGGGCCGTCGGGGGCGCCCCGACCGCGACCGGCCGCTGCCGCTCGCGCACCGGCCAGGCGGCGCAGGGCAGGTTGAGGAAGGCGTTGGCCCAGGTCTCGAAGGGGGCCCGGCGGGCCAGTTCGGTGTTGTCCCGCTCCCAGGTCTCCCAGTCGGCCGGCCAGGGGGCGTCGTTGCACAGCACCGCCGTGTAGACGGCCGTCGCGTTGGCCGCGCGCGCCGCCGACTCCGGGTCGCGGGCCGCCTGGCGGACGAGCGGGGCCGGGTTCCCGCGCAGGTACGCTGCCAGCGCCGCGGCGCGTTCCGGCCACACGTCGTCGTAGTACGCCGCCTTGAGGTAGGCCGCCTGGAGTTCGCCCGTGCCGACGAGCCCGCCCGCCGGGGTGCGGGCCACGGCCGCGCGGACCTTCTCGTAACTCCGCTGCACCGCCCGGGCTGTGGCGCCCAGCCCGTACACGTCGTGGTGGCGGGCGGTCCAGGCGCGGAAGTCGGCCCAGCGGCGTTCGAACCCCGGGGCCTGGGCGAGGTTGTCGAGGTACCAGACGCGGCGGGGGTCGGGGTCGACCGCCGAGTCGAACACCATGCGCCGGACCCGGTCCGGGTGCCGGGTGGCGTACACCGCGCCGAGGTACGTTCCGTAGGAGGCCCCGAAGAAGCTCAGCCGCCGCTCCCCGAGGGCGGCCCGCAGCACGTCGAGGTCGCGCGCGTTGTTCAGGGTGGTGTACTGCGCCAGGGCGGGCCCGGCGCGGCGGGCGCAGCCCTCGGCGTAGGCCCGGGCGGCCGCCAGCCGCTCCCGCCGGTACGCGGGGGAGGGATCGGCCGGGACCTGGGTGGGCCCCTGCGCCGGCTCGGCGGGGTCCTGGCAGGTCAGCGTGCCGGACCGGCCGACGCCGCGGGGGGCGTAGCCGACCAGGTCGTAGGCGGCGGCGATCCGGCTCCAGGCGGGCCGTGCGGCCAGGAGCGGGAAGTACGCCCCGGAGGCCCCGGGCCCGCCGGGGTTGAACACGAGCGCGCCCTGCCGGGCGGCGCCGCCCCGGCCCGTGGCGGGGACCCGGGTGACGGTGAGGGAGATCTGCGGGCCGTCGGGGCGGGCGTAGTCGAGCGGGACCCGCAGGACGGCGCAGCGGACGGGATCGGGCAGTTCCTCGGCGGCGGGGCACGGCCCGAACTCCAGCGGCCCGCCGCCCCCGGCCGCCGGCGGCCGGGGCATGGGGCGGGTCACCGGGCGGCTGCCCTGCGTCGGGCGGGTGCCGGCCGCCGGAGGCCGGCCCTGGGCCGGGGCCCCGGCCGCGCCGGTGACCGGCCGCAGGGCGGCAGCGGCGGCGGCCCGGCGGGCCACCAGCTCGGCCCCGGCGTCCTCGGCCGCGAGTCGTTCGGCCGCGGGGTCCGGGCCGCTCGCCCGGGCCGGGACGGCCGGGGCGCCCAGGGTGAGGCATAGGGCCGCCGAGGCGACCGCGTACCGTGCGAGCGTCGTCCGCATGGCGACCCCTTCGTCTCATCGTCCTGTCTGATGAGATGTCAGGAACCCGCCGCTGTACAGCCGCACCGCCGGACGCCGGCCCGGGGTACGCCCGGTTGCGCTAAGCCGCCGGGGGGTGGACGGTCTCGGCGGGCGGGTTGGCGGTGCGTCGCGCCCAGAGCCAGTGCAGGGCCGAGGTGACCGCCAGTCCGACGATCCACGAGATGTCGGCGCCGCCGAGCCGCTCGGTGATCGCCCCGGTGTACAGCTTGGTGGCGAGGAACGGGACCTGCACGGCGATGCCGAGGAGGTAGCAGGCCAGCGCGGCGGCGTTCCAGCGGCCGTAGCGTCCGGCCGGGTCGTAGAGGGCCGGGACGTCCACGCGTTCGCGGGAGATCAGGTAGTAGTCGACCAGGTTGATCGCGCTCCACGGCGTGAACACGGTCAGGAGCAGCAGGACGAAGTTCTTGAAGTTGGTCAGGAAGTCGTCGCTGGCCGCGAGCGCGATGACCATGGACACGGCGATGAAGCCGACGATGTAGGCGGCGCGCACCGGCGGCGAGACGCGCGAGCGGCGGTCGAAGGCGGTGACGGTCGTCAGGATCGACATGAAGCCGCCGTAGGCGTTCAGGCAGTTGACGGTCAGCTTGCCGACCACGATGACCAGGTAGATGAGGAACGCGAGGAACGCCGGTCCCGCCAGCCGGCCGAGGAAGCCCACCTGGTCGGGCAGGAAGGCCTGGCCCGCGACGGCCGCGGTGAGCGCGCCCAGCGTCATGGCCCACTGGGATCCGATGACGGAGCCGGCGAAGGTGGACCAGAACGTCGCCCGGGTACTGGTGTCACGGGGCAGGTAGCGGGAGTAGTCGGCGACGTAGGGGCCGAAGGTGAGCTGCCAGCCCGCCCCGAGTCCCACCGCGAGCAGGAAGGTCGCCGCCTCGAACCCCTTGACGCCCACGTGCGCCCCGACGTCGTACTGCGTGAACAGCCGCACCATCAGATAGCCGAGGCCGAGCGCCCCGACGACGGTGGCGATGCGGCCCGCGATGTGGATCAGGCGGTAGCCGGTCACGGCGACGAGGGCGGTCAGCGCTCCGAAGAGCAGGATCCCGGCGTCCGTCCCGATGTGCAGCATCGCGGACATCGCCTGCCCCGCCAGCACGCTGCCGGTCGCGGCGAAGCCGAGGTACATCAAGATCACCAGCAGCAGCGGCAGGACCGCGCCGTACACCCCGAACTGGGCCCGGCTGGAGATCATCTGCGGTACGCCCAGCCGCGGTCCCTGCGCCGAGTGCAGCGCCATGACGACGCCGCCGAGCAGGTTGCCGAGGAGCAGCGCGGGTATCGCCCAGAGCGCGTCGGCGCCGAAGACGACCGACAGCGCCCCGTCGACGATGGCGGTGATCTGCATGTTGGCGCCGAACCAGAGGGTGAACTGGCTGCGCGGCGTGCCGTGCCGTTCCGTGTCCGGAACCGCCTCGACGGTCCGTCTCTCCACCGCGAGGCGGTCCCCGGTCGCTCGTCTTTCCGGCATGGTGATGGCCTCTCCCCGCAGCAGTTGCGGCGCAGCCGGGATGAGCTCCGCCGTCGACACAGGTGGTGCTGCGCCGAATCTGGCATGGGGATGTACAAACATCAAGATCTTGAATGGCATATTTCAGTGGGTGGTACGGGGCCCCCGCACCCGGCGTCAGGTGCTGCTGGAGCAGCTCGACCCGCTCGAGCAGCTCGAACCGCTGGAACAACTGGACCCGCTGGAGCAGCTCGACCCGCTGGAACAACTGGACCCGCTCGAACAACCGGAGGACCCGCCGCAGCTCGAACCGGAACTCCCGCAGCCGGAACCGCCCCCGCAGCCGGACCCCGAGGACCCGCCGTCACCGGAGGCGCACCACACCACGGGGACCAGGTCGACGGAGTCGGACGAGGAACCGCACCCGTGCGAGGAGTGCGAGGAGCCCCCACCGGACGACCGCCCCCGCCCCCGCGCCTGGGCCGCCGCCAGCCGGGTACCGCGCGCCGCGGGCACCAGCTGCGCCCGCAGCCCCGGGTCCCGCAGCCCCTTCAGCCCGTACAGCGCGGTCCGCACCGCCGGGGCCGTCTCGGCGGCGTGCCGCGCCCGGGCCCGCCGCAGCGCGGCCCGGCCCGCCGGGGTCACCCGCCGCCGCGCCCGCCGGGCGCCGAACGCGCCCGCCACGATGCCGGCCACCAGCACCGGCAGCACCTTGAGCACGAACGGCAGCTGGGCCTCCCGGCTCACCGCCATCGCCACGAACGTCACCGGCAGCGACACCGGGATCAGTGCCGCGCACACCACGGCCTGCACCAGCCCCCAGCGCCGCCGCCCCCGCCCCGCCCCGGGGGCCGCGACCATCCCCCGCGCGGCGAGGGCGTCGCCCACCTCCTGCACGGCCGGGTCCACCATCGCGGCGTACCGCACCTGGTACAGCCACCCGGACGGCGCGGCCCGCAGCGCCGCCACCACGGCCCGCTCGGCCGGGTCCGCGCCCCGCACCCCGCGGCCCTCCTGGACGATGCCCGGGCCGCCCGCCACCAGCCGGCCGTCCCCGAGCAGCGCGACGAGCGCCGCGTCCACCACCGCCCCGGGCCCGCCCGCCAGGAACGCCGCCTCGGACAGGTCGTGCACCTCGGGCATCCCGGACACCCGCACCCGCCGCGGCCCGAGCAGCAGCCCGAGGCTCGACAGGAGCACGGCGGCCCACACCGCCACCGCCAGCTCGTTCACCGGCCACCCCGCCCCGCCAGCGCACGCGCCCAGCGCACGATCCGCCGGGGCGGCCGCGCCCCGGCCCGCTCCCGCCACCAGGCGGTGAGCCGGCGCCGCGCGGCCGGGTCCTCGGGCAGGTCCCGGATCAGCAGGTGCTCCGCGAAGTCCAGTGCGTCACGCCGGTACCCGCCCGCCATCGGGCGCCGCCGCGCGTACGCCAGGAACGCCCCGCGGTAGGCCTCCGGCCCGCCCAGGATCCCGGGCAGCTCGGGCGCGACCTTCGCCACCACCGAGGCCCGCTTGGCGGCCAGCGCCCGCGACTGGATCCGCACCCGCTGCCCGTCGAACCCCTCGGGCACCGGCGTCCCGGCGACCAGCGCCGACAGCAGCGCCGCCTGACCGAGCCCCAGCCGCGTCCGCACGGCCTCGGCGACGGGACCCGGCGCCTCCTCCCGCACGGCCACGGGCGCGCGCAGGCGTACCGCGCCGCCCGGCCCGTCCTCCACCACCGCGCGGATCCGCGCCAGCTCCCCGGCGAGTTCCTCCCCCTCGGGGAAGTCGTCGTCCCGCTCCAGCAGCACGCCCGGCGGGTCCACCCGTTCCCGCAGCCCCGCCAGCACGTCGAGCACCACCGGCGGCACCGGGTGCGCGTGCGTGTCGTGCCAGACGCCCTCGCGCTCCACACCACCGGCCACGTGCACGTACGCCAGCGCCTCCAGCGGGATCGAGTCCAGCACGGCGGCCGGGTCCTCACCCCGGTTGACCCGGTTGGTGTGCAGGTTCGCCACGTCGACGAGCAGCCGCACGCCCGTCCGTTCGACCAGCTCGGTCAGGAACTGCCCCTCCGTCAGCTCCTCCCCGGGCCAGGACACCAGGGCGGCGATGTTCTCCAGCGCCAGTGGAACCGGCAGCGCGTCCTGGGCGATCCGCACGTTCTCGCACAGCACGTCCAGCGCGTCCCGGGTCCGCGGCACGGGCAGCAGGTGGCCGGCCTCCAGCGCGGGCGAGGAGGTGCGCACGAAGGCTATGTGCTCGGTGACCAGGGGCGCCCCCAGCGCCACGGCCCGCTCCCCGAGCGCGGCCAGCCTCCCGGCGTCGGGCCGTTCGGCGCCGCCGATCCCCAGCGAGACCCCGTGCGGCACGACCCGCACGCCCCGCTCGCGCAGCCGCAGCAGGGACTCGGGCAGGTGGCCCGGACACACGTTCTCGGCCACCACCTCGACCCAGTCCAGCCCCTCCAGCCGCTCGACCGCCTCGGCGATCTCCGGCCGCCAGCCGATACCCACCCCCAGGCGTGCCATGGGCTTCATGTCCCCCTCGCCCCCTTCCAAGGACTCCGTGCCGATGTCATGACCCGGACGCGAACGGGCCAACCACCGGCAGGGGACGTTCAGAGGAGGATTTGAGGTTCCCACCCGGAAGGCAACGATCCGGCCACGGCCACTACCGGTACCAGTCGCCGGCCGCCGGCAGGGCCCGGCGCAGGTAGTCCTCCACCCCGCCCGCCGCCCAGGAGCGGCCGTCGGACTCGTGGTCCCAGACGAAGACGTCGGACCGCTCCGGGATCCGGACGACGCCGAACAGGTCTCCGCCGCCGTTGTCGCCGAAGAACATCAGCGGCTCGAAGGGCATGTACAGGGAGGCGAACCCCGGCGTACCGCGCAGTTCCGCGTTGTCCCGGGCGATCCGCCGGGCGCTCCAGACGACGTCGGTGCCGTGCCGTCCGACGACCCCGTCGCACTCCCGCAGCAGGGCGGCGAGGTCGTCGGGCAGGGGCTGCCCGAGGGCCCGTTCCACCTCGGCGAGGTCCGCCTCGTCCGCCGGCCCGGCGAGCTCCGCCTCCGGCAGGAGTCCGAGGACCAGTTCCCGCCAGTTCACAGCCGGGCCCGCAGGGCCGGGTGGTCCGAGACGACCGTGCAGCTGCCGGGGGCGATCTCCGTGAAGCCCGCGTCGCGGACCACCGGGAGGCCGCTCGTGCTCAGCTCCGTCCAGCGGTCGCGGGGGGCGGTGCGGACGGCCAGGTGGAAGCCCGAGGCCTGCCACAGGGCGCGCTCCGCCGCCGTCAGCTCCCACCAGGCCAGCTGCGCCGCGTGCCCGGCCTGGGCCATCGCCTTGCCCGCCGACATGTCCAGCTCCGGGTTGAGCCACAGCACCGGCACGCCCGGCTCCGGCGCGGGCGCCGGCTCCGGGTCGTCCAGGTCCGTGCCCGACACCTGGAGCTTGGCCAGCTCCTTGGGCCAGCCGTCCAGGGGCACCGGCGGGAAGACCCGCACCTCGGACGCGGCGCCCTGGACCGTGACGCCCGGCAGGGTGGCGGCCTTGCGCCACTCCGCGCCGCGCGCCCGGCGGACCACCTTGCGGATCCGGGCGTCCTGCCAGTCGCGGACCGCCCGCGCCCACTCGCCCTCGCCGTGCGCGCGCTCGTCCGTGAGGAGGACCAGCACCGCCCGGGCCGCCGTCTCCAGCGCGTCCGTCCGGGCCGGCGGCTCGGCCTTCTCGATGCGTACGACCAGCGGCAGGACGAACTGCGGGGCCTCGTCGCGCAGTACGTGCTCCCTCCGGAAGGGGCTGTCGGCCCCCACCGCGGGTACCTCTGAGGTCTGGTTCGTGTGCTCGCTGCTCATCCCTCCAAGGATGCCAGGCTCCGCCTTGAGGAGGATGTCCCGGGTGGCCGGCCCGGGCGAGGATCATGCCCATGAAGAGTGACCTTTTCGCGAGCGAGCACCTGGCCCAGCCCGCCGCCGCGCCCGGCATGTCCCTGCAGAACGCCAAGTCCGTCAAGTACGCCGTCAACGGCGAGATGCTCGCCCGGCAGGGCTCGATGGTCGCCTTCCGCGGCAACCTCCAGTTCGAGCGCAAGGGCCAGGGCATCGGCGGCATGCTCAAGCGGGCCGTCACGGGCGAGGGCCTCGCGCTGATGTCCGTGCGCGGGCAGGGCGAGGCCTGGTTCGCGCACCAGGCCGGCAACTGCTTCATCATCGACTTCGAACCCGGCGACGCCCTCACCATCAACGGGCGCAACGTGCTGTGCTTCGACGCGACGCTGTCGTACGAGATCAAGATGGTCAAGGGCGCCGGGATGACAGGTGGCGGCCTCTTCAACAGCCTCTTCACCGGCACCGGCAAGCTCGCCGTCGTCTGCGACGGCAACCCGATCATCATCCCGGTCACCGCGCAGTCCCCGGTGTACGTGGACACGGACGCGGTCGTCGGCTGGAGCGCCCAGCTGGAGACCGGGCTGCACCGCTCCCAGTCCGTCGGCTCGATGATCCGCGGCGGCTCCGGCGAGGCGGTCCAGCTGATGCTGCGCGGCGAGGGCTTCGTCATCGTCCGGCCCAGCGAGCTCACCGAGGCGACGGCGGCGGCCCACTGAGGCTCAGCGGAGTGGGCCGCCGCTACGGCAGGCGGCGGCCCTGGGTGCTGCGCGGGGTCGCTGTGGAGCTGCCGCCCGGCGGGCTGTGGGGGCACCTCCCGGCGGTAGCCGGGGGAGGATCGAGGGCGGTAACGGCGGTGGCAAGTCCACCCTGCCGAGGCTCCTCGCGGGCATCGACACCCTGGCCTACCTGACGAAACGTTACTTCCCCATCAGTTCCGACACCTTCACGAACCGGTAGCCCCGCTTGCGCAGCTCCGGCACGATCTTCTCGACGGCCTGCTCGGTGACCGGCGCCGCGCTGCGCGTGCAGTGCATGACCACCAGCGAGCCCGGCTTCACCCCGGCCAGCACCTGCTCCGCCACCGCGTCGGGGTCCTTGGCGAACGCGTCCCCGCTGACCACGTCCCACTGCACGGCGGTCACCTTGGCGGGGCCGAGCGCGCGCAGCGCCTGCTCGTCGTAGCAGCCGCCGGGGAAGCGGAAGTAGGGCACGGTGTTGACGGCCCCGGCCTTCTTGAAGGCGGCGAAGGCCCGCTCCACGTCGGCCCGGGCGGCGGGCGCGTCGAGTGCGGGCAGCCCGTAGCAGGGGGACTTGAAGGCGTGGTGGCTGTAGGAGTGGTTGGCGATCTCGAAGTTCGGGTCGGTGCCGATGGCCTTCGCCTGGTCCGGGTACTCCTCCGCCCACCGGCCCGTCATGAAGACGGTGGCCGGCACCTTCAGCCGGCGCAGGGCCGTGATCAGCTCGGGGTTGTCGAAGCGCTCGCCCGAGGCGGCGCGCGGCCCCTGGTCGGAGGTCATGTCGGCGTCGAAGGTCAGGGCGACGGTCTTCTCGGTCCGCTGCCGGGCCCGCTCGAAGACGGGGGTCAGGCCTCCCGGCCCCGGAGCCAGGGTCGGGACCCGGGCGGGCGTGCCGGCCTGCGGGGAGGTGGGCGGGGAGGGCGGGGGAGAGGTGGCGGGGCCGGAGGCCGCGGGGGTGCCCATGCGGGCCTGACCGGCGCCCTGCGGGGCGCCGGAGCCGCCCGCGCACCCCGTGAGGGCGGCGCCGAGCGCGGCGACGGCGGCCACTTTGCGTACAGAAAGGGTCACTCACGCAAAATATATGACTATCCGGCAATAAGTCGGGCGCGGCACGCCTCGATGTCGAAAGCGGCCGGCGGGTACCTCGGGTCCATCTCCTCCAGATGCTCCAGCAGCAGCCTGCCGACCGCCCAGTTCCGGTACCACTTGCGGTCCGCGGGCACCACGTACCAGGGTGCGGCCTCCGTGGAGCAGCGCTCCAGGACCAGCTCGTACGCCTTCCGGTACGCCGGCCACATCCGGCGCTCCTCGATGTCGCCGGGATCGAACTTCCAGTACTTGTCGGGCCGGTCGAGCCGCCGCAGCAGCCGCTCGCGCTGCTCCTCGTAGCCGATGTGCAGGAAGACCTTCACCAGCGTCACGCCGTCCTCGGCGAGGGAGCGTTCGAACGCGTTGATCTCCCCGTAGCGGCGCTCCACGGTGTCCTGGGGCACCAGCTCGCGGACGCGGGCGATGAGGACGTCCTCGTAGTGCGAGCGGTCGAAGATGCCGATCTCCCCCGGCCGGGGCAGCGCCTTCTCCACGCGCCAGAGGAAGGGGTGCTCCCGCTCCTCGGGCGTGGGCGCCTTGAAGGCCCGGATGCGGCAGCCGGCGGGGTTGAACGGGGCCGCCACGTGTTTCACCGTGCCGCCCTTGCCCGACGTGTCCATGCCCTGGAGCACGAGCAGCAGGCGGCGCCGGTCCCCGGCGGTGGCGGCGGCGTACAGCCGTTCCTGCAGACCGGCGAGCGGCTCCGCCAGCTCCGCCGCGGCGGCCCGCCCCGCCGTCTTGTCCGGCGGGCCGCCGGGGGTGGCCGCGGGGTCGTACGCCCCGAGGTCGACCCGGCCGCCACCGCCGCGGACCCGCAGCAGTTCCCGCAGCGAGGGCCCGCCCGCGGCCCCGCCGGCGCCACCGCCCGCGCGCTCCTTCCCGTCCGCCCTCATGTCAGCACCACGGTCCGGTCACCGCGAACGTGGTCCCGGGGGTGTACGCGTTGACGTACATCGTCCGCCGGTCGGGGGAGAAGGTGACCCCGGCGAACTCCCCCCAGGCGGGGGCCCCGGGCTTCCCGACGTCCTGGGCGTTGCGCGCCACCGGGTAGACCTCCCCGGCCGGGGTCACCCCGAAGACGTACTGGTCCCCGCCGCCGTCCTCGCACACCATCAGCCCCCCGTCCGGGGCCAGGCAGATGTTGTCGGGGGAGTCCCCCGGAAGGCCGGTGTCGGCGGCCGGCCCGAAGCGCACCTCCAGCCGGAGCCGGGCGCGCACCGGGTCGAGGTACCAGACCTGCCCGTGGTGGTCGGCGGCGGCGCCCTCCGAGCCGCGCGCATAACTGGAGACGAAGTACACCCCCGTCCCGCCCCAGTAGCAGCCCTCCAACTTCTGGGCGTGGGTGATCCCGCCCGGGCCGAAGTCCTGGAAGCGGATCGGGGTCCCGGCCGCCGAGGGGTCCGGGACGGGCACCCACTCCACCGGGAACTCCGCCCCCGGCCGGTCCACCACCGACAGGTCGGGCACCCCGGGCACGCGCAGGGCCTCCAGCGTGCCGCCGGCCCGCAGGGAGCCGGGGCCGCCGAGCGGGCGCGCGGGCAGGAAGCGGTAGAAGAGGCCGAAGGGCCTGACGAAGGCGTCCTCGGTCTCGTAGACCACGCCCCGGTACGGGTCCACGGCCACGGCCTCGTGGGCGAAGCGGCCCAGCGCGGTCAGCGGGACGGCGCCCAGCCGGTGCGGGTCGGCGGGGTCGACCTCGAAGACGTACCCGTGGTCGCGGGCGTACCCGGAGGCACCGGCCCGGTCCTCGGTCTCCTCGCAGCTCAGCCAGGTGTTCCAGGGGGTGCGGCCCCCCGCGCAGTTGACGGCCGTCCCGGCCAGGGCGACCCGCTCGGCGGTGACCCGGCCGCCGGGGTCCAGCTCCAGGGCGGTGCAGCCGCCCAGGGCCCCGGGGTCGTACGTCAGCCCCTCCACGGCGGGGACGCGCAGGGCGGCGTCGGCCCGGTTCTCGTGGTTGCGCACCAGGCGCACCCGGCCGCCGCCCGCGCCGAAGGCGGCCATGCCGTCGCAGTGGGAGGGCACCCTGCCCTCCCCGGAGCGCAACGGGTCCCCGGTCCGCGAGAGCACCCGGTACGAGAAGCCGGCCGGCAGGTCGAGCAGCCCGCCGGGGTCGGGCAGGAGCGGCCCGTACCCGCGGGCGGAGGCCCGGGCGCCGCCGGAGGCGAACAACGGGCCGAGGGCGCCGCTGAAGGCGACCGCGCCGGCCGCGAGCAGACTGCGTCGGGAGACGGACATCGGCAACTCCCCGGTGCGGCTGGAGATGTGACCGGCCCGTGGTACCACGCGGAACCCCTGCCGCCCCCGCGACGCGTGCGCCCCGGTGTCCCCGTCACCCCACCGGGCCCCGGCGCGGCGTACGCGCGGGGCCCGGTGGCGGTGCCTTCGGACGAGGTGATCAGACGAGCTCGGCGCTCAGGGTGATCGTCGTACCGGTCAGGGCCTGGCTGACCGGGCAGTTCTTCTTCGCGTCCTCGGCCGCCGCGGCGAAGCCCTCCGCGTCCAGGCCGGGGACCTCGGCGCGCACGGTCAGGTGGATGCCGGTGATGCCCTCACCGGGCTGGAAGGTGACGTCGGCCTTGGTCTCCACGCGGGTGGGCGGGGTGCCCGCACCGTCGAGGCCGTGCGAGAGCGCCATCGAGTAGCAGCTGGAGTGCGCGGCGGCGATCAGCTCCTCAGGGCTGGTCTTGCCGTTGGCGGCCTCGGCGCGCGAGGGCCAGGAGACCTCGAACGAGCCCTGACCCGAGGAGTCGAGGGTGACGACACCGGAGCCCTTGAGCAGGTTGCCGTTCCAGTCGGTGTGCGCGGTACGCGTGGTGGCCATGGTGATCCCTTCGCAGAAGTGGAAACGGCCGGGCCGCGAGGAGCGCCCGGCCGTGCCCAACCTACTGGGACACCAGGGGTTTTGCGTCGCGGGCGAGCGCGGTGAGCCGCGATATGGCTCGGAAGTACTTCTTCCGATATCCGCCGTTGAGCATGTCTTCACTGAACAGCTTGTCGAAGGGCACGCCGGAGGCCAGGACCGGCACCTCCCGGTCGTACAGCCGGTCGGCCAGCACCACCAGGCGCAGCGCCGTCGACTGGTCCGGCACCGGGACGACGTCGGTCAGGCAGACCGCGGTGATCCCGTCCGTGAGCGCGCCGTAACGGCTCGGGTGGACCTTGGCCAGGTGCTCCAGCAGCCCCGGGAAGTCGTCGAGGCTCGCGCCGGGGGTCGCGTACGCGGCCTTGGCGACCTGCTCGTCCGAGAAGGGCGCCGGGGCCTCGGGCAGGCCGCGGTGGCGGTAGTCCTGGCCGTCGATGCGCAGCGGCCGGAAGTGCGCGGACAGCCCCTGGATCTCCCGCAGGAAGTCGGCGGCGGCGAAGCGGCCCTCGCCGAGCTTGCCGGGCAGCGTGTTGGAGGTGGCGGCCAGCGCCACGCCCTGCTCGACCAGGCGGCTGAGCAGGGAGGACACCAGCACGGTGTCGCCCGGGTCGTCCAGTTCGAACTCGTCGATGCACAGCAGCCGGTGCCCGCCCAGGGTCTGGACGGTCTGCTGGAAGCCGAGCGCGCCGACCAGGTTGGTCAGCTCCACGAAGGTGCCGAAGGCCTTGAGCGCGGGCTCGGCCGGGGTGGCGTGCCAGAGGGAGGCCAGCAGGTGGGTCTTGCCGACGCCGTAGCCGCCGTCGAGGTAGACCCCGCGCGGCCCGGCGGCCGGGGCGGGCGCCTTCTTCTGGAACCACTTGCGCTTGCCCGCGCCGCTGGCGTGGGCCCCGCCGAGGCCGGCGGCGAACCCGCTCAGCACGGTGACGGCCTCGGTCTGGCTCGGCTGGGCCGGGTCCGGGTTGTAGGTGTCGAAGCGCACCGAGTCGAAGCGCGGCGGCGGGACCATCTCGGCCACCAGCCGTTCGGCGGGCACGCGCGGCTCGCGGGCGCACAGGGCCAGCGGGCCCGCGTCGGCTATCGGGGGCTGCCCGGAGGCAGGACCGGAGGTGGAGAGTGATGTTGACACAGCTCTTAACTCTACGGGGCGTGTCACACTGCACCGATGCGACGCCTGTTCCCTGTGACCGATCAGACACCCGCGCCCGCCGGGGCCACGGCCGACCGCGAGTGGTCCCTGGACGAGCTGGCGGAGGCCTACGCCTACCCCGAGCTGGCCCCCGGGGCGCACTGGCTGCGGGCGAACATGGTGTCGACCCTGGACGGCGCCGCCCAGCACGACGGGCGCTCGCAGCCCATCTCCGGCGAGACGGACATGCGGATCTTCGGTACCCTGCGGGCCCTGGCCGACGTGGTGATCGCCGGCGCGGAAACGGTTCGCCAGGAGGGTTACCGCCCGGCCCGGGCCCGCGAGGCCTTCGCGGCCCGCCGTGAGGCCGCCGGCCAGGGCCCCGCCCCGGCCATCGCCGTGGTCAGCGCGAGCCTGGACCTGGACTTCACGCTGCCGCTGTTCACCTCCCCCCTGGTGCCCACCCTGCTGCTGACCGGCGCCGGAGCCCCCTCCGACCGGGTCGCCGAGGCCGCGGCGGCCGGGGCTGTGGTCGTGGTGGCGGGCGACGGGGCCGCGGTGGACCCGGACCGGGCCGTACGCGAGCTGGCCGCGCGGGGGCTGGGCCGCCAGCTCACCGAGGGCGGGCCCCGGCTGCTGGGGCAGTTCGTGGCCGCCGACGTGCTGGACGAGCTGTGCCTGACGATCTCCCCGATGCTCACCGCGGGCGACGCCCAGCGGATCGCCGGCGGGCCCTCCGTCACGGTTCCGCACCGGCTCGCGCCGGCCTCCGTGCTGGAAGAGGCCGGGTTCCTCTTCACGAGCTACCGTCGGATCTGACAAGCGAGCGGAATTTCGCGTTCCGCTTAGCTTCCGACGGGTACGTAGCTGGGCACATATACCTGCGCACGCCCCGCGCCACAGCGGGGCAGGATGGTTTCCGCAGGGGCCGGCCGACCGGCCCCGGCGCATGAAGGAGAGGGCGTCCGTGTTCACGAGCGTATTGATGATCGAGCAGCCGCTGACCACGGTGGACGTGGACTTCGTCACCACCCTGCACGGAGACGACCCCGTCTCCTTCGTCGTCCTGATGCAACCCAGGGGCGACCAGGACCGACTGCTCCGCGCCATCGACGACGTAGCGCTCGGCGAGCTCCCCGAAGCCCTCCGCGAGGCCGACGTACCCGAGGGCGAGGCCGCCCGGGGCCCCGCCGCCCAGGCACTCGAACACTCCCTGGCGGCCCTGCGCGGGAAGGGCGCCAAGGCCGTCGGCCGGATCGTCGAGAACCACCCCCTCGACCACCTCAAGGACGTCGTGGACGAAACCGGCGCCGACGAGGTGATCGTCCTGACCGCCCCCCACTTCGTCGAGGAGTTCTTCCACCGGGACTGGGCCTCCCGCGCCCGGCACAAGGTCGGGGTTCCGGTGCTCAAGCTCTTCGCCCACAACGAATAGGCTGGGCGGACACACCCCGCGGGCCCGCCCCCGCGGGCCCCGCACTCGATCCTGGAGCGACCTGAATGAAGCCCGGCCTGCCGACCGCGATGGAACGGCCCCACTTCATCGGCATCGGCGGCGCCGGCATGTCCGGCATCGCGAAGATCCTCGCCCAGCGCGGCGCGCGGGTGGCCGGCAGCGACGCCCGTGACTCCGAGACCGCCGAGGCGCTGCGCGCCCACGGCGCCACGGTCCACATCGGGCACGCCGCCGACCACCTCGCCCCCGGATCCACCTGCGTGGTCGTCTCCAGCGCCATCCGCGCCGACAACCCGGAGCTGGCCCGCGCCGCCGAGCTCGGCATCCCCGTCGTGCACCGCTCCGACGCCCTCGCCGCCCTGATGGACGGCCTGCGCCCGATCGCGGTCGCCGGCACCCACGGCAAGACCACCACCACGTCCATGCTGGCGGTCTCCCTCTCCGCCCTGGGCCTGGACCCCTCCTACGCCATCGGCGGCGACCTGGACGCCCCCGGCTCCAACGCCCACCACGGCGAGGGCGACATCTTCGTGGCCGAGGCGGACGAGAGCGACCGCAGCTTCCACAAGTACGCCCCGCAGGTCGCGATCATCCTCAACGCGGAGCTCGACCACCACGCGAACTACGCGTCGATGGAAGAGATCTACGAGTCCTTCGAGACCTTCGTCGGCAAGGTCGTCCCCGGCGGCACCCTCGTCGTCGCCCACGGCCAGGCCGGGGCCGCCGAGATCGCCCGCCGCGTCGCCGGCCGCGCGGGCCTGACCGTCGTCACGTACGGCGAGGCCGAGGACGCCGACGTCCGCATCACCAAGATCACCCCGCGCGGCCTGACCAGCGAGGTCACCGTCCTCCTCGACGGCCGCCCGCTCACCTTCACCGTCTCCGTGCCCGGCCGCCACTACGCGCACAACGCCGTCGCCGCCCTCGCCGCCGGTGTCGCCCTCGGCATCCCGGCGCACAACCTGGCCTCCGCCCTCGGCAAGTACACCGGCGTCAAGCGCCGCCTCCAGCTCAAGGGCGAGGCGGCCGGCGTCCAGGTCATCGACTCCTACGCGCACCACCCCACCGAGATGACCGCCGACCTGGAGGCCATCCGCGGCGCGGCCGCAGACTCCCGCATCCTGGTCGTCTTCCAGCCGCACCTCTTCTCCCGCACCCAGGAGCTCGGCACGGAGATGGGCCAGTCCCTCGCCCTCGCCGACGCCTCCGTCGTCCTCGACATCTACCCGGCCCGCGAGGACCCGGTCCCCGGCGTGACCAGCGAGATCATCATCGCCGCCGCCCGCGCCGCCGGCGCCGACGTCACCCCCGAGCACGACAAGGCCGCCGTCGCCGACGTGATCGCGGGAATGGCCAAGCCCGGTGATCTCGTTCTCACCATGGGCGCGGGCGACGTCACGGATCTCGGACCACAGATCCTCGCCCGCCTGTCGAACTGAGGGAGCGGGAGCGTCATGGCGTACGAGGTTCAGAAGACGGACGAGCAGTGGCAGGCGGAGCTGACCCCGTCCGAGTACCAGGTACTCCGCCTCGCGGGCACCGAGCCGGCCTTCCGCGGTGAGTACACCGACACCAAGACGGAGGGCGTCTACTCCTGCCGCGGCTGCGGCGCCGAACTGTTCCGCTCCTCGGAGAAGTTCGACTCCCACTGCGGCTGGCCGTCCTTCTTCGACCCGAAGGACACCGAGGCGGTGGAACTGCGGGCGGACACCTCCCACGGCATGGTCCGCACGGAGGTCCTCTGCGCGACGTGCGGCTCCCACCTGGGCCACGTCTTCGAGGGCGAGGGCTACCCGACCCCCACGGACCAGCGCTACTGCATCAACAGCATCTCCCTGCGCCTCACCCCCACCGGGGACTGAGCGGCGCGGGCCCCGCCGTCCCGTCGTGGCCCCGCGTCACGAATGGATAACCGAGGCAAGGGCCGTGTCCATATGCCGTCGGCAGGCCGGCCCACTCGCCTAGTCTCCTTCCATCGCGGCGGTGCCTCGCACCGCGGAGAGCCGGATGACTGGGGGGTCGCGGTGGCGCTGTACGGACGCTCTGCGGTACTGAACACCGTGGTTCCGTCCTTGGTCGGGCTGGAGTCGAGGGGGTCGAAGCGCTTACGGGTCCCGGACGGGACGCCGTTCCTGCTCGTGTGCGCCGGCGGCCGGGGGTCGGGGAAGAGCGCCCTGCTGGCAGCGCTGTCCGACCAGTACGCGCAACGCGTGCCGCAGGCGTACGCGGATCTCGGGGCGGACCGCTTCGGTCAGCCGGGGCTCGCCGCGCCGGCCGACGGCGACGCCCCGAGGAACGCCTCGCACACCTCGGACCTGCTCTTCTACCTGATGGACGGACTGAGCCAGAAGCCGAGCGAGTTCGGCGGCAAGCTGTCCTTCCCCCGGCTGGTCCAGGGGCTGCTCGCGATCACCAGCTGGGAGCCGGTGCGCCCCGCCGAGATGCCGGCCGCGCGGCACCGCCTCGGGGAGCTCCAGCGGGCCAGCCAGCCGGACCAGCAGGCGCGCAACGAGAGGGTCCTGGGCTGGATCGACGAGGTGGCGGGGGCGCTGCCGGCCGTGGGGGGGATGCCGCCGGGCGTCGAGGAGATGGTGCGGGCCCTGCTGCGCATCGTCGCCACGGAGCTGCTCGGCCCCCGCGCCAACAAGGAGGGGCTCAAGTGGTGGGGGGCCCGACGGGTGGGACGCCAGGGGGACGGGCTCGCCCAGCTGACCGAGCTGGCCATGGGCTTCCGGGGCGAGCCGGAGGACCGCGAGCACGCGGAGCGGCACCTGCTGGCGGCCCTCCTCGCGGACATCGCGGACCACTACGGCTGGCTGAACACGATGAACCGGGTGCCGCGCCCCCTGCTGCTCCTCGACAACGCCCACACCCCCACCGGTGCCGCCTTCCTGGACGAGCTGGCGCGGGTCTGGCACGAGGAGGCCGCCGGGGAGCGGGCCCTGCGCCCGGCCGTCGTCGCCACCGCGCTGAGCCAGGACCCGCCGGTTCCGGATCCCGAGGACACCGAGCCCTCCACCCGCAGCGCCCCCGGCGCGTTCTGGCGGGTCGGCAGACCGGCGGCGCCGGCCGGATGGCTGGCGCACCTGCCCCTCGCGCCGCTGACCCTCGACGAGGTCAAGGCGATGTTCGGCGAGGACAGACCGGCCCCCCGGACGGCCCAGGTGATCCACCGGATCAGCGCAGGACGGGCCGGGATCGCCCACGCCCTCGTCCAGGCGGCCCGGCTGCACCCGCGCCTCCAAGACGGGGCCGGCACCGTCGACCCGGTCGACCTGCTCGCCCTGCCGGCCGACGCCGAGTCCGCCACGACCGTGAACGAGCGGATCCTCGCGACACAGCTCCCCGGGGAAGTCGCCCGGCGGCGCCTGACGTACTACTCTCCCGCCCTCGACAACGAGGCCGTGCACCGGCTCGGCGCCGCCTACCCGCCGGGCGACCCCGGCGGCGTACCCGTACTGGAGGCCGAGGCCGAGCTGCGGGACGGCTGCTGGGGGCGCCACCCCTGGCCCGGCACGGACGGCCCCTTCGTCGGCGACCCCGTCCTGCGCGCCCTGCTCCTGCACGAACTCACCGCCCTCACCCAGCGGACGCCCGACGCCGAGCAGTGGAAACACCTCCACCTGCGGCTGCGGTCCTTCTACGACCCCCACGGGCGCGGTACCGCGGCGGAGCGGCCCGACGCCCGGTTCCTGCACCACTCGCTCGCCCTCGGCGAGAAGGAGTTCGTCGTCCACGCCCTGCACCGCCGCTTCGCGGAGCAGGACGCCCCCGACTGGCTCGCCGCGCTCAACCTGGTCTGCGCCGCGCCCCACCCCCCGCGGACCCTGCCCCCGCCGCCCGAGTTCACCGCGGCCTGCCGGGCCTGCGCGCCCGAGAACGACCCGGTCCACCGGGCCGTACGGCTCCTCGTGTCCGCCCTGTGGGCGCAGTCCCCGCCCCTCGTGGCACCCCAGCCGGACGCGATCGGCACCGTCAGGCTCCAACTGCTCACCCTGGCCATGGCCCAGAGCGGCGCCCCCGCGGCACAAAAGATCTTCTACCGGGCGCACGAGGAGTGGCCGACGCTCCTGGGGCACTGGCACCAGGCGCCCCACCTGCCCACCTACGGAGAGTCCGCCCCATGAAGCTGCTTCCCGACGGCCCGCTCTACAAGGCCCTGGTGATCGCCGCCCTCGCCGTCGCCTTGGGCACCGGCGGCTACTTCGTCTACACCGGAGTCATCAGGGACGACCCGTCCTGCGCCACCGGAGTCGAGCGGCGCGGACCCCGCCAGGAGTGCACCGGCATCACCGACGGCGCCTACTCCTTCGCCAAGACCCTCGCCCCCGTCTTCGGCCGCATCAAGGCGGAGAACGACGCCGTCGCGGGCAAGAACCCCGCCACCATCGCCCTGATGATCCCGATGACCTCCGACAACGCCGCCGAGCAGCGCGAGTTCGTCGAGCAGGTCCAGGGCGCCTATCTCGCGCAGTACCGCGCCAACCACCGGGCCAACGGCAAGCAGCCGCCGATCCGGCTGCTGCTCGCCAACCCCGGTCGGAACTACGCGTACTGGCGGCCCGTCGCCGACGCCCTGGCCAAGGCCGCGGCCTCCGAGAAGGAGAACCTGAGGGCCGTCGCGGGCATCAACATCAGCCTCAAGGAAACCGCGGAGACCGTCCGCTACCTCACCCGCGACAAGGGCATCCCGGTCGTCGCCGGGCCCATGACCGCCGACGACATCAAGAACGGCGCCGACAACGCCTACCCCGGACTCGCCCGCATCGCCCCCAGCAACACCGACCAGGCGAAGGCCCTCGGCTCGTACGGGGCGGACATCAAACCCGCCGAGACCATGGTCGTCGAGGACATCCGGGAGGGCGACAACTACCTGACCACCCTGCGCGAGACCTTCGAGAAGCTCGCCACGGGCGCGCCCAACGCCCCGGAGACCTTCCGCTCGCCGCAGGACTTCACCGAAGAGGGCAACCTCGCCAACGACTTCCACCAGATGGTCCCGGACATCTGCTCGTCCAACGCGAAGACCGTCTACTTCGCCGGCCGGCCCGTCCAGCTGCGGCAGTTCCTCGTCGAGCTGGGCAACCGCAACTGCGACAAGCACTACACGGTGATCACCGGCTCGCACGCCTCCACACTGACCGTCGACGAGAAGTTCGCGGACCAGTGGACCGCCCTCACCAACGGCGCCGGCATCACCGTGCGCTACGCGGCGCTCGCCCACCCCGACGCGTGGGGCGAGGGGAGCACCGAGGCGACCGGCGGCTCCAAGGCCGCCCTGCGGGAACTCGCCTCCCTCCTCCACGACGCCCAGCCCGCGTCCGGGCCCTCGATCGGCCCCGCCTCGCTGTCCGACGGCCGCGTCATGATCACGTACGACTCGGTCACCACCGCCGTCGCGGGCATCCGCAACGACACGGTCGGCGCCGTGAAGATGCCCGGCCTCACCGACGTCCGCGACAGCTGGCTGCGGCTGCACGGCACCAACCGGGTCGACGGCGCCAGCGGCTGGATCTGCCTCGACCAGTACGGCAACCCGCACAACAAGGCCGTGCCCATCGTCCATCTCGACCCGGCGACCAAGACCGCGGCGTTCGACCGGATCGCCTGGCCGGCCGGACACGCACCTGACGGGAACTGCAGCATCAGCAGCGGGAGTTGAACGTGCTTTCGGCCGCCAGGTAGTCCTCCAGGGTCCGGTCCGGGGTCCAGCCCCGGGACCGGGCCCTGGCCAGGTCCAGGACCACCGGGTGGGCCAGCTGGTCCACCGCGTAACGGCTGAGGGCCGGCTCCGAGCCCGTGAGCCGGGCCGCCGACTCCGCCGCGCGGGCCGCCGCGACGGCGAGCGGGAGCGGCAGGTGGCGGATGCGGGCCCGCACCCCGTGGGCGCGCAGGACCGCCGTGACCGCCGCGTCCCGGCCGTACGGGACGGCGTCCGCCACGTTGTACGCGCCCGGCGGCCAGCCCGGCGCCGCCAGGCAGGCCGCCGCCAGGTTCTCCACCGCCGTCAGGCTGAGGCGGACGTCCGGGCCCGGCAGGAACAGGGTGCCCGCCCGGACCCGGGACAGCAGCCGCAGCAGCAGCTGGGTGTCGCCCGGCCCGTAGACCGCCCTGGGGCGCAGCACCACCGCGCCCGCGGCCAGGGCCAGGGACTCGCCCTCCGCCTTCGTGCGCCCGTAGGCGTTGAGGTGGTGCGCACGGGGATGGTCCTCCGTGACCCGGGACCGGTCGCGGCGCGGGTCGTAGACGCTCGCGCTGCTCACCCACACCACCGGCCGCCCCGCCGCCGCCCGCAGCAGCCGGGCCGTACCGTCCACGTTCACGGCGCGCATCTGCGCCTCCGCCCGCGAACCCGGCGCCGGATCACCCACCGCCGCCGCGCAGTGCACCACCGCGTCCACCCCCGACAGGTCCGGCACGGCCGACGCCGCGTCCCAGAACCGGTGCTCGCCCAGCGGGCCCGGCCTGCGCCCCAGGCACACCACCGAGGCGCCGGCCGCCACGGCCGCGCGGGCGACGTGGCCGCCGCAGAAGCCGCTCGCACCCGTGATCGCGATCCTCATGCGCCGGCCCCCGTCGCCGCTCCGGTCCGGTACGGGCAACCCGCCGCGGGCCCGGACGCGGCCGGGGAACGGGCGCCGGTGGCGGGGCCGGGGCGGAAGGCGCCCGGGTCCGGGGGTGCGGCCTTGGCCCCCGCCCGCAGCCGCAGCTCGCGCCAGCCCGGCAGCGCCGCCCCCCGGTCCGCGCGGGAGCGGGTCACCGCCGGGCGGTACGGGGCCAGGGCCTCCAGGACGTCGGTCAGCTGGGCGGTCGCCAGCCGGGCGCCCGGGCAGGCGTGCGGGCCCGCGCCGAAGACCAGCCGGGCCACCCCCGGCCCCGCCGGGCGACGGCCGTCCGGGTCGCGCCCGTGGGCCTGCGCCGCGTGCCGGGCCACCAGCAGCAGCCGGTCCCCGCCCCGCACCGGGCACCCCCCGACCACCCCGTCCGCCGCCGCCACCCGGGGCAGCACCGGCGAGGCCGCCGTCACCCGCAGCAGCTCCTCCGCCAGCCGGGGCCGCAGCTCCGCGTCCCCGGCCTGCCCCCACAGCCCGGCGTCCGCGCACCACGCCACCGCCCGCGGCAGCGCCGCCACCGTCGTGTTCACCGCCGCCACCGCGAGCATCGCCGCCAGGGGGTCCCCGTCGGGCAGCAGCGCGCGCAGCCGCTCCGCCGCCCGCGCCGACTCCGCCGCCGCGCCCGGCCGGCGAAGGCCCGGCAGGTGGTCCCGTACCGAGGCCGCCGCCGCCTCGGCCGAAGCCCGCGCGAGGACCAGCGGATCGGCCGCGCAGTCCAGCAGGGCGCACACCACCGACCCCGCCAACTCCCGCGCCAGCGCCACCACCTCCACCTCCCCGCCCCGCCCCAGCGGCGCCAGCCCCCGTTCCAGCAGCGGCCGCCACACCTCCCGCAGCCGTTCCACCCCGGCCGCGCCCAGCCCCTCGGCGAGCCCCCGCCGGCCGGTCCGGTGCCCGCCGCCCTCCTGGTCGAACAGCACGCCCCCGGCGCCGCCCAGCGCCTCCCGCGCCGCCCCGCCCGTCGTGCCCGCCGCCGTCCGGTCCAGCGGCAGCCGGGTCAGCGCCTGCCGGAACGCGTCCGCGTCGTGCACCAGCACCGTCCCGCCGAGCCGCCGCACACCGCGCCCGCGCGTCGCGGCCAGCAGCCCGAAGAGGAGGGGATGGGCGTCCAGGTAGACCCGCCGGTCCCGTCTGCGGGCGCGGGCGTGCGGGTGGGGTCGGGGGGTGGTCATCGGACGTGGACCTCCTTCGAGTCGACCGGCCGGTAACGCCGGTCCCAGTACCAGAGCAGGGTGCGCCGGGCACCCCAGGAACGCAGCCGCCGCAGGCTGCTCTCCGCCACCAGCCGTTCGCAGCGCACGACGCGCGCGCTGTGCTCACGCGCCCGGTTGAGCAGGGTGACGTCCTCCGAGCCCTCCTCCAGCCGCTCCCGCGGCGCCCCGCCGCAGCGGAGGTACAGCTCGGCCGTGATGCCGAGGTTGTGGCCGTGGCACAGCACGTACGGGGCCCGGAAGCGGGGGTCGCGGTGCGCGGGCCGCCACCGGCCGTACAGCGCCGACAGCCGCACCAGCGCCGGCAGCAGCCGGGCCTCCGCGAACCCGGGCCCCTCGTCCCGGCGCGGCACGCTCCGCCCGCACAGCATCTGCGCCCCCCGCGAGAACTCCGCCCGGGCCACGGCCGTCCAGTCCCGGGCCGGCAGGCAGTCCGCATCCGTGCGCAGCAGCAGCGTCGCCCCGGCGGCCGCCGCGTACCGGAAGCCCGTGTCGGCCGCCGTCCCCGCCCCCGGTTCGGGCTCGTGGACCAGCTCGACCGGGAACGGCGCCGCACGCGCGAACTCCGCCACGACCTCGGCCGTGCCGTCCGTCGAGGCGTTGTCGACGACCACCAGCCGGAAGTCCGCGTCCTCCTGCGCGGCCAGCGCCGCCAGGGTCGCCCCGATCGACCCCGCCTCGTCGTACGCCGGGACCACCACCCACAGGCTCACCGCTCACCGCCGCCCAGCCGGGCCGCCGCCAGCGCCGACACCGCCGCCCGGTCCGGTTTGCGCGAGCGCCCCGACAGCGGGATCCGCGCGAACAGCAACGCGTCCGGCCGGGCCGCGCCCATCGCCCGCAGCGGCTCCGACAGGGCCGCGCGCAACGCCGGTTCGGACACCCCGCGCCGCGGCTGCACCACCGCGACGAGCCGTTCGTCCCCGTCGCCCGCCGGCACCCCGACGAGCACGCCCAGCTCCACGCCCGGCACCTGCAGGCCCGGCTCGTACAGCCCCGGGTAGATGTTCTCCGCCCGCCGCAGCACCATGTCCTTGCACCGCCCCTCCAGCACGATCCGCCCCGCCCCGTCCAGCCGCGCCCGGTCACCGGTACGCACCCACGGGTCGGGCTCCTCGCCCAGGTAGCGGTCCCGGGCGGCCGGGCCGGTCAGCAGCAGCTGCCCCTGCGCGTCCACTGCCGTACGCACCCCGGGCAGCGGGGCGCCCACCAGGTCCCCGGCCGCGTCGAAGGCGGCCTTCTCCCGGGACTCCACGGCGGCCGCCGGGAACAGCTCGGTCAGCGCGTACACCCCCCACGCCTCCCGCGCCCCCGCCGCCCGCACCCGCCCCAACAGCTCCGCGCTCGCCGGGGCCGAACCCGTCCACACGCGGCCCCCGAAACGCGCACCCGCCCCGAGCGCGTCCCGCAGCTGCGGCGGCGTCAGGTACGTGTCCCGGGGCGCCAGCCGCGCCAGCTGCCGGGCCAGCACGGCCGGGGAGCGGGCCGGCAGCGCCACCGGCGCGCCCTGCGCCAGCGAGGGCACCAGCACGAAGAAGGTCCCGCCCAGCACGGGCGCGCCCCCGCGGGCGTCGAAGAGGGAGGCCACCGTCTCCATCCCGGCCGCCAGCCCCGCCCGGGTGTGCACCACCGCACGCGGCCGGGAGGTGGTCCCGGAGGTGAACACCACCACCGCGTCCCCGTCCCCCTCGAACCCCGCCGGCACCCCCGCCCGCGAAGCCCCGAGGTCCAGCGCGGGCGCACAGCCCGGCAGCCGGGGCCCGACGGTGGCCACCGGGCCCAGCGCGGCCAGCTCCGGCAGCTCCAGCCGGGCCCGCCGGGCCAGCGGCGCCGCCCACCCCGCCACCGCCTGCGCGGCCGCGTCGGCCAGCACCAGCGCCGGCCGGGCCAGCTCCAGCCGGGCCCGCAGCACCTCGGCCCCGGCCCCGGGGTCCAGCACCGCCCCGCGCAGCCCCAGCCGCCACAGCGCCAGCAGCACCGCCAGCGCCCGCGGCCCCGGCCGCACCGCCACCCCGACGGTGTCCCCGGCCCGCAGCCCGCGCGCGTCCAGGGCGGCGGCGAACGCGT
This sequence comes from Streptomyces sp. NPDC001594, assembly GCF_042893675.1. Lineage (NCBI taxonomy): Bacteria > Bacillati > Actinomycetota > Actinomycetes > Kitasatosporales > Streptomycetaceae > Streptomyces > Streptomyces sp. NPDC001594. The sequence goes on from NZ_JBIAVB010000008.1 coordinate 331,075, forward strand.
CGGCCAGCTCCACGAGTTCACCCCCGGTGGCACGCACCCGGGTGGCCCCGCCGCGAGAGGCGGTGAGCACGGCCGGCCGCTCCGGCCGGGCGCGCAGCGCGTGTTCGAGTCGGTCCAGCATCAGCGGGGGTCGTCCGTTCCGTGCGTGCCGCAGCCCTGGTCCAGGTACCAGCGGGCGGTTCCGGCGAGCCCGTAGGCGCGCAGCCGCCGGGTGGAGTTCTCCACGACCATGCCCCGGCAGCGGGAGATCCGGTCGGTGTGGCGGCGCACCGCGTTCAGGAACAGCCGGTCCGTGGGGGAGGGCCGCCGCGGCATCCCGCCCACCGCCAGGTACAGCTCGGCGGTGATCGCCATGTTGTTCCCCGCGTGCATCCGGTACGGGGCCCGGTAGCCGTGCCGCCGCGCGTGCTGCGGCCGCAGCCGCCCGAACAGTGCGGCCAGCCCCACCAGTGCGGTGAACGCAGCCCGGCCCAGCGGCCCGTGCTCGTCGCGCCGTGCCGTGATCCGCCCGCACACCAGCCCCGGCCGCGCCAGCAGCGCGGCCCGCGCCGCCCCCGCCCAGCCGGGCCCCGGCAGACAGTCGGCGTCCGTCCGGGCCAGCAGGGTCGCACCGCGGGCGATGGCGTACCGGAAACCGGTGTCCACCGCCGAACCGACCCCCTTCTCCGGCTCCTCGATCACCTCCACCGGGAACGGCGCCCCGGCCGCGAACTCCCGCGCGACGGCGCCCGTCGCGTCCGCCGAGGCGTTGTCGACGACCAGCAGGGTGAAGTCCCGGTCCCGCTGCGCGGCCAGCGCCCGCAGCGTCCCGCCGAGCCGTGCCTCCTCCTCGTGCGCGGGCACCACCACCCACAGGCGCGGCCCGCTCACGACTTCTCCCAGACCATCGTCATGACGCTGATGCCTCCGCCCAGCCCGACGAACAACACCCGCTCGCCCGGAGCCAGTTCATCGAAGACACGGTCCAGCTGCACGCCGATGCTCGCGCTCGCCACGTTGCCCAGCTCGGGCACCGTCACCACCAGCTTGTCCTCCGGCACCCCGGTCAGCTCGGCGAACCGCTCCAGGTAGGGCACCGTCACCTGGTGCACCAGCACCTTCGCGAAACCCTCCCAGCCCGTCCCGGCGCGGTGCAGCGTCCGGTCGACGACGGCGGTGCCCGCCTTCTCGAAGACCCCGCGCAGCTCGTGCCCGTCCCCCCGGAAGTAGGTGAACGAGTCCCCGCGCGGATGCCGCGACCCGCCGCCCGGGATACCGCCGACCTCCCAGTGCTCCGAGTACGTCTCACCGTCCACGTCCAGGATCCCGCCGCGCTCCACCGGTTCGAGGACGACGGCCGCGCCCGCGTCGCCGAAGGTGTAGCCGGCGAAGGTGCCGCGGAACTCCGCGAAGTCGGCGGGGTCCTTGCGCACCGCGCGGCTCGGGGTCTCCCCGGTGACGACGAGCGCCCGGCGGGCGCGGCCGGCGAGGAGCATGCTCCGGGCGAGGTCGATGCCGTTGACGAAGCTGTTGCAGGCGTTCGTGACGTCGAGGGCGTGCGCCCGGGAGCCGAGCTCCGCCTGCACGATGTGCGCGGTGGCGGGCTCGACGAGGTCCCGCGAGGCGGAGGCGAAGACCAGCAGGTCCACGTCGAGCGGGTCCAGCCCGGCCGCGTCCAGCGCGCGGCGGGCGGCACCCACCGCGAGGGTGGACGCGTACACCCCCTCGGCCGCGACCCGGCGCGAGACGATCCCGGTGGCGAGGGTCAGCATCCGGTCGGGCAGCGCGATGCCGCTGCGCCGGGTCACCTCGCGCTGGAGGTCGTCGGAGGACAGCACGTCCTCGGGCAACAGGGTGCCGACGGCGGTGATGCCGATGCGGGGTTGCGGCTGCGGCTGCGGCTGGCAGGACTGTATGGGCATGCGTCCACGATGGCCCCCGGGCGGCGGGCGGGCCTGAGTACGGATGCTCAGATCCCTTGCGGGGGTGCTGAGTAGGCCCCCGGTACCACGCCCCAGGCGCCGCCACTGCTGCCGCTGCGCGGGGCGGCGGTCGCGACCCGGGTCAGGCCCGCGGGCGTGGGCCGAAGCGGTTCCGCAGGCGGGCCATGATGCCGGAGGCGCCCGGCTCCGGGTCACGCTTCCCCTCGGCGGGCCGTTCCCGGCCGGGGTCGGAAGCGGAACCGTCCGAGAGCCACTCCGGAAGCCCCTCGTGAGCCGCCGCGGGGCCCTCCGGCCGGGCACTGAGGTCCGCCGGGGGAGCCGCGTCGGCCGCCAGGGGCGCGTCCGCGCTTGCCGCCGGGGGTTCTGCGCCCGCCGCCAGGGGCGCGTCCGCACGGGTGCGGAGTCGGGTCCGGAGGTCCGGGGGGAGGTCCTCCCCGGCGTGGCGCAGGAGTTCCGCCGCCAGTTCCGGGGCGTCCGGGTCGCCGGGCGGCGCCTCGGTGGCCGCCCGGGCCAGGAGGGGCCAGGTGCCCGCCCGGCCGTGGACCGGGGCGCCGGTCGTGGCCAGGAGCAGCCGGGCCTCCACCGGGGTGGGGGGCGCCCCGTCCCACACCAGGCGCATCCCGGTCCGCAGGACCAGCGGCTCCGCGTACGGGGAGACGCCCGCCTCCCGCAGCAGGGTGTCCAGCGCGACGACCGCGTCGCCCGCCGGCCGCCCCAGGGCGCACATGCGCAGGTGCGGCAGGGCCTCCGCCGTGCCCAGGCGCAGCCCGGTCCGGGCGAACAGCCGGGCCCCGGCGGCCGGATCGCCCGCCGCGAGGGCGTCCAGCCGGTCGAGTACGAGGGCCCGCAGCGCCGGCAGCTGGGCCAGCGCCGCCCGTATCTCCTCCCCGTACGTCCCCTCCGGGTCCGCGAGCAGGCCCCGCGCCAGCTTCCCGGCCGCCTGCGGCAGCAGCCCCGCGGTGTCGGCGCCGAGGGCGGTGGCCCCCGACAACAGCCCCGCCAGAGCGGCGGGTTCGGCCTCCGCGTCGGCCAGCGCGGCCCGCAGCTCCGGCTCCAGCTCCGCCGCGAGCGCCCCCCGCGCCCCCGCGTCCAGGGCCGCCAGCAGCCGCTGCGACGCGGCCGCCTCCGCCGCCCCGCGTGGCTCCCCGCCCGGCCGCACCAGCACCCCGGCCAGCGCGTGCAGCCGTATCCCGTCCAGCGCGTCCGGACGCCCCGCCGCCCATTCGGCGGCCGCCGCCCGGGCCGCCGACCCCAGCGGGATCCCGGCCGCCAGCGCCAGCGCGGCCAGCGGGCCCGCCCCGTACGGCTCCCCGGGCAGCCGGCGCACCTCCGCGAACAGCTCCGGCCGCCCGGCCCGCCAGACGGCGGCGGCCGTACGCGCCCACAGCGCCGCCGGACCGCGCGGCGCCTCGGGGGCGGGCCCGCGGCCGGCCTCGTACACCCGGTGCCGCCGCCCCCCGCCGGCCAGTACACCGGCGTCCTCCGGCAGCACCCCGACCAGCTGCTGCGGGGTGGACAGCGGGCGCCGCGTGTACGTGGTGAAGCTCAGCCGCCGCCCGCGCGCGTGCGGCAGCACCCCGCACGCCAGCATGACCCAGCGGGCCACGTCCGCGGGGTCCGCCTCCACCAGCACGACCCGCGGCGCGCCCGGCTCCTCCGCCACCCGGCGCACGTCGTCGAAGAACGCGGCGAGCCACGCCCCCCGGGCCGCGACGAACTCCGCCATGGCGGCCCGGTCGTACGGCCCCGGCGGCGGTATCCGGTCGAGCGCCGGCGGCGGCCCGTCCGCCGGGGTCCGCTCCCGCCACCCCGCCGAACCCCAGGCGGTGACCGGGAGCGCGCCCGTCGTGGCCTCTCCGGGGAGGTGGACGGCGTGTGTGTGGAACCCGGAGGCGGTGCGCCCGGCCCGGGCCAGCAGCCGGCTGCCGTCCGAGAGCAGGCTCAGGCTCAGCGCCTCGGGACACCCGGGGCCCGGCGGCGGTTCGTACGCCAGGAGCGGCTCCGCCTCGCGCAGCAGCGCCTCGGACACCCCGGGCGTCACCGCGGCGAAGCCCGGCCCGCCCTCGTAGTGGAACTGCGGAAGGCTCACGCGTCCCCCTCCGTCCCGCGGGTTCCGGCCATTGACGGTCCGTCAGGGACTGTTGCGGGAGGCCCGCTTCCCCGTACCGTCGTTCCCCGAACCGCTGCCAGAACCGTTCCGCCCCCGGAGCGCACGGTATGACCGGCCCCGTTCCCCGCCATGCCCCGCGCCCCCCGTGCTGTGTGTGGGAGGTCATTCCACCAGATGTGCGGGCCGTTCGGGAGTTCCGCCGCCGGCGGCTTCCGTTCGCCCGCTGTACGGCCCGACGTCAGACAGGGATCTCCGTCCGGTACCCCGGGGCCGCTGTCCTTGGGGCGCCCGACTCCCCCCTCCACCCCCAGAGGTCGTCACACCATGGCTGAACTGAACCGACGCAGGTTCCTCCAGATCGCCGGCGGCACCGCCGCCGCCGCGATGCTGAACGAGAGCATCGCCCGCGCCGCCTCCATACCGGCGCAGGGCAGCACCGGAACCATCCAGGACATCGAGCACATCGTCGTCCTCATGCAGGAGAACCGGTCCTTCGACCAGTACTTCGGCTCGATGAAGGGCGTCCGCGGCTTCGGGGACCCGCGGCCCGTGCTCCAGGACAACGGAAAGTCGGTCTTCTACCAGTCCAACGGGACGAAGGACATCCTCCCCTTCCACCCGCAGGTCAACGACCTCGGCATGCAGTTCGTCGAGGGCCTCAACCACGACTGGGCCGGCGGCCACCAGGCCTACAACAACGGCAAGTACGACAAGTGGGTCCCCGCCAAGACGACCACGACGATGGCGTACATGACGCGGGACGACATCCCCTTCCACTACGCCCTCGCCGACGCCTTCACCGTGTGCGACGCCTACCACTGCTCCTTCATCGGCGCCACCGACCCCAACCGCTACTACCTGTGGACGGGCCACACCGGCAACGACGGCACCGGCGGCGGTCCCGTCCTCGGCAATCAGGAGGCGGGCTACGGCTGGAAGACCTACCCGGAGCGCCTGGAGGCGGCGGGGGTCTCCTGGAAGATCTACCAGGACATCGGCGACGGCCTGAACGCCGCCGGCGGCTGGGGCTGGATCGGCGACGCCTTCCGCGGCAACTACGGCGACAACTCGCTCCTCTACTTCAACAGCTACCGCAACGCCCAGCCCGGCGACGCCCTGTACGAGAAGGCGCGCACCGGCACGAACGCCAAGGCGGGCGAGGGCTACTTCGACAAGCTGCGCGCGGACGTCGTGAACGGCACCCTGCCGCAGGTCTCCTGGATCGCCGCCCCCGAGGCGTTCAGCGAGCACCCGAACTGGCCGGTCAACTTCGGCGCCTGGTACATCTCCCAGGTCCTGGACGCGCTGACCGCCAACCCGGCGGTGTGGGCGAAGACGGCGTTCTTCATCACCTACGACGAGAACGACGGCTTCTTCGACCACGTCGTGCCCCCGTACCCGCCGGCCTCCTCCGCGTGGGGCCTGTCCACCGCCGACGTCACCCGCGACCTGTACGCCGGGAGCGCCGGCTACGCCGCCGGCCCGTACGGCCTGGGCCCCCGGGTCCCGATGATCGTGGTCTCCCCCTGGAGCAAGGGCGGCTACGTCTGCTCCGAGACCTTCGACCACACCTCGGTGATCCGGTTCATGGAGAAGCGCTTCGGGGTGCAGGAGCCCAACATCTCGCCCTGGCGCCGGGCCGTCTGCGGCGACCTGACCTCGGCGTTCGACTTCACCCAGGCCGACGCCACCCCCGCGTCCCTGCCCTCCACCAGCGCCTACGTCCCGGCGGACCACAACACGCACCCCTCCTACCACCCGGTCCCGCCGGCCACGGGCACCCTGCCCAAGCAGGAGGCCGGCTCCAAGCCCACCCGCGCCCTGGGCTACAGCCCCTACGTGGACGGCGCGCGCACCGTCTCCACCGGCAAGTTCACGCTGACCTTCTCCTCCGGCCCGAAGCTCGGCGCCCACTTCCACAGCACCTCCGGCAACCGCACGGACGGCCCCTGGCCCTACTCGGTCGAGGCGGGCAAGACCCTGTCGGACACCTGGAGCACCAGCAGCTCCACCGGCAACAAGATCGACCTCACGGTCTGGGGCCCCAACGGCTTCCTGCGCACCTGGAAGGGCCCGGCGAAGAAGGCCGGCCCCGAGGTCACGGCCCGCCACGCGGACGCCACCGGCAACCTGACCCTGAGCATGACCAACGGCGGCACCACCGCCGTCAACCTCACGGTCACCAACGCCTACGGCGGCGCCGCCCAGACCTTCAAGGTCAACCCGGGCGCCACCGTCCCCTATACGGTCGACCTGCGCGCCTCGGGCCGCTGGTACGACGTCACGGTGGTCTCCGACGCGGACACCACCTTCCTGCGCCGCTTCGCGGGCCACGTCGAAACGGGCGCCACGGGCGTCTCGGACCCGGCGATCAAGACCGTCTGACCCTTCCGGGTGAACCCGCCCGCATCGCGCCCGCGCGGTTAACGCTTGCGTTAACTTCGCGGGCGTCGCGCAATGGGAAGTGATCCTCGTGGGCGAGGTGGCCGCATGGTTCGACGAATTGGCGCGGACGGACTGGGACAGCGCGGAGCAGCACCACATGCGGGGACAGGGCGGGAAACTGGCAGAGGTGGTACGAGGTGAACATCCCGCTCGCGGAGAAGCGGTACCAGGCTCACCTCGCCGAGCTCGACACCAGGGAGTACGAATGAACGGCATCGGGTGGGAGGAAGCGAAGCGTCAGGTGCGCGAGCGTCGGGCCGCCGAGGGGCTGCCCGTCAGGTCTGCCGCCGAGAAGCGGGCGGCGATGGACCGGCTCCTGGCCGAGGTCCGGGCGTACCGGCTGGCCGAGATCCGGCAGGAACAGGCACTGACACAGCGGGACGTGGCCGAGACCATGGGTGTTTCCGCGCCGCGGGTGTCGGCGATCGAGAACGGCGACATGGATCGGACCGAGGTCGCCACGTTGAGGTCCTACGTGGAGGCGATCGGCGGACACCTGCGCGTCGTGGCGGACTTCGGCGACACCGAGTACACGGTGGCGTGACGTCGGGCGGTGTGATCGTAGGCGCGGTGGGCAGAACGAACGGCGGCGGTTCCCCCGTCACCGTCATCGTCACCGTCACCGAGGGAGAACGCATGGCCATCGCCCACCGCAGGATCGGCACCGGTCCCGTCCGCGTCATCGTGCTGCACGACTGGTTCGGGACCTCCGCCAACTGGGGCTCCGTGCTCGACTACCTCGACCCCGAAGGGTTCTCGTACGCCTTCCTCGACTACCGCGGCTACGGCGCACGCCGCGACGTCCCCGGCCGCCACACCCTCCCCGAGATCGCCGACGACGTCCTCGAACTCGCCGACGAACTCGGCTGGGACACCTTCTCCCTGCTCGGCCACTCCATGGGCGGCAAGGCCGTCCAGCAGGTCCTGGTCCGCGCACCCGAGCGGATCGAGAAGCTGATCGGGCTCTGTCCCGTCCCGGCGGCGCCCTACGAGATGGACGACGCCACCCACACCCTCTTCTACGGCGCCGCCGAGGACCCCGGCAAGCGCCGCGCGATCCTCGACCTCGTGACCGGACACCGCGCGAGCCGCCACTGGCTGGACCGGATGGTGGCCCACTCCCAGGCCGTCTCCCGCCCCGAGGCCTTCGCCGGCTACCTCGCCGACTGGCAGCCCCGCGACCTGGCCTCCGCCGTCAAGGGCAACACCGTCCCGGTCCTCGTCCTCGTCGGGGAGTACGACCTCGCCCTCACGGCCGATGTGATGCGCGCCACCTGGCAGGTCTGGTACCCGGACTGCACGGTCGTCACGATCCCCGGCGCCGGCCACTACCCGCCCCACGAGACCCCCGTGGCCTTCGTCACGGAGGTGGAGGCCTTCCTCCGCGGATGAGCGGGGCGGGCTCCGGGAACGCCCGTAGGGGGTACGAGGCGGACCTCGTACCCCCTACGGGAACGGAAGGGTGAGTGACGGGACTCGAACCCGCGGCCACCTGGACCACAACCAGGTGCTCTACCAACTGAGCTACACCCACCACGAAGGGCGGCGGACCACCCGTTCGTCGTGCAAGCACAGCATAGCCGATCAGATGGGTGGTTCCGCGACGCCATATCCGGCGGCCCGGCCGCCGGCCAGGCTCGCGGCCGGGCGTGACGGCCGCCGGCCAGGGCCCGCACCACCGGCTGCGGCCGCGATCCGTCCCCGGCGAGCTCCGGCCGCCATCCGCACCTGTCCCTCCTCGTCGCGGCCCGACAGCCGCGGTCCGTGCGCGGTGAGCACGGACTCCGCGAGCGCCCCCGGCTGCGCCCACGCCGGCCCCCTCCTGCTGCGGCTCGACGCCGCCCGCCCCGACGTGCTGCGCCTGGCCGCCGCCCCGCCCGGCCGGGTCACCCTCGCCGCCGCCGGGGACTGTGACCTCGGCCTCGTCGACGGCCCCGCCGCCCCCAGCGACCCCCTCCGGCTGCCCGACGTGGCCCCGCTCAAGGTCACCGGGGTCGCCGCGGGCCGCCGTCCGGCTGGACGACCTCGCCGACGCCGGCCTGCCCCTCACCCCCGCCCACGCCCTGCGCTACGACGGCACCGGCCTGCGCGCCCTGCACGCCCTCGCCACCGCCGGACACGGCCTCGTCCCGCTGCCCCGCCGCATCGCCGAAGCCGGCGCCGGAGCTCCTGGCGCCCCGGAACCCGACCGGCGCGGCCGCTGCGCTCGCCGCACGCCTCACGGGAGGATCCCCGTATGACCACCGCACCCAGCCCTGAGCCCGCCGGGGCCGCCGCGCACCCCGAGCCGGCCCCCTTCACCACCGCCGACTACTCCGCCCGCATGGCCGCCGCCGCCCGGGCCGCCGCCGACGCCGGCCTCGCCGGCCTGCTCATCGCACCCGGCCCGGACCTCGCCCACCTCACCGGCTACCGCCCCACCGCCGAGACCGAACGGCTCACCCTGCTGGTCCTCGCCGCCGGCCAGGACCCCGTCCTCGTCGTCCCCGCCCTCGAAGCCCCCGACGCCGCCAAGGCCCCCGGCGCCGGGGCCCTCACCCTGCGCGACTGGACCGACGGCAAGGACCCCTACGCGGTCACCTCCCCGCTCCTCGACGCCGGCGGCCGCTTCGGCGTCAGCGACAACACCTGGGCACTCCACCTCCTCGGCCTGCAGAAGGAGCTGCCCACCACCACCTACACCCCGCTCACCGACGCCCTGCCCATGCTCCGCGCCGTCAAGGACGACCGCGAACTCGCCCGCCTCACCGCCGCCGGTGCCGCCGCCGACGCCGCCTACGCGCAGATCCTCCACGTCCCCTTCGCCGGCCGCCGCGAGAGCGACGTCGCCGGCGACCTCGCCGCACTCCTGCGCGCACACGGCCACTCCCAGGTGGACTTCACCGTCGTCGGCTCCGGCCCCAACGGCGCCAACCCCCACCACGAGGCGGGCGACCGCGTCATCCGGCACGGCGACATGGTCGTCCTCGACTTCGGCGGCCTCAAGCACGGCTACGGCTCCGACATCTCCCGCACCGTCCACGTCGGCGAACCCACCGCCGAGGAACAGCGCGTCCACGACATCGTCCGCGAAGCCCAGCAGGCCGGCTTCGCCGCCGTCCGCCCCGGCGCCGCCTGCCAGGACGTCGACCGCGCCGCCCGCGCCGTCATCACCGAGTTCGGCTACGGCGACCGCTTCATCCACCGCACGGGCCACGGCATCGGCGTCACCACGCACGAACCGCCGTACATGGTCGAGGGCGAGGAACAGCCCCTCGTCCCCGGCATGTGCTTCTCCGTCGAACCGGGCGTCTACCTGCCCGGCCGCTTCGGCGTCCGCATCGAGGACATCGTCACCGTCACGCAGGACGGCGGCCGCCGCCTCAACGGGGCCCCGCGGGAGATGGCGATCGTGGAATAGCCCCCGACGGCTACGGGCCCAGCACCACCGCCGACTCGCCCGGCACGCGCAGCCGCCCGTCCGGCCCCGGAGGCTCCACCGGCTCCCACGAGGCCAGCACCCGCACCCCGTTGCGGCCCAGCGCCACCGTCACCGACTCCGTCCCCAGGTTGACCGCCACCCGCACGTCACCCCGCCGGAACGTCAGCCACCGCCGCTCCTCGTCGTAGGCGACCCGGACCGCCGCCAGGTCCGGGTCGCGCAGGTCCGGCTGCGTACGGCGCAGCCGGATCAGCGTCCGGTACCACTCCAGCAGCCAGGCGTGCGACTCCCGCTCCGGCTCCGCCCAGTCCAGGCACGACCGGTCCCGGGTCGCCGGGTCCTGCGGGTCCGGCACCTCCTCCGCCTTCCACCCGTGCGCCGCGAACTCCCGGCGCCGGCCGCTGCGCACCGCCTCGGCCAGCTCCGGGTCCTGGTGGTCGGTGAAGTACTGCCAGGGCGTCCCCGCCCCCCACTCCTCGCCCATGAACAGCATCGGCACGAACGGCCCCGTCAGCGCCAGCGTCGCCGCGCAGGCCAGCAGCCCCGGCGACAGGGACGCCGACAACCGGTCGCCCAGCGCCCGGTTGCCGACCTGGTCGTGGGTCTGGGAGTAGCCGAGGAAGCGGTGCGCCGGCGTGCGCCGGCGGTCCACCGGACGGCCGTGGGAGCGGCCCCGGAAGGAGGACCAGGTGCCGTCGTGGAAGAACCCCCGGGTCAGGGTCTTGGCCACCGCCCCCAGCGGGGCGGCGGCGAAGTCGGCGTAATAGCCCTGGGATTCGCCGGTCAGCGCGGTGTGCAGGGCGTGGTGGAAGTCGTCGTTCCACTGCGCGTGCAGGCCGAGGCCGCCCGAAGCCCGCGGCGTGGTCAGGCGCGGGTCGCACTGGTCGGACTCGGCGATCAGGAACAGCGGCCGCGCCGACTCGGCGGCCAGCGCGTCCACCGCCGCCGAGAGCTCCTCCAGGAAGGACAGCGCCCGCCCATCGGCCAGCGCGTGCACCGCGTCCAGCCGCAGCCCGTCGATCCGGTAGTCCCGCAGCCAGGCCAGCGCGCTCCCGATCAGGTAGGCCCGGACCTCGTCCGAACCCGGCGCGTCCAGGTTCACCGCCGCGCCCCAGGGCGTGTGGTGGGTGTCGGTGAAGTACGGGCCGAAGGCGGGGAGGTGGTTCCCGGACGGGCCCAGGTGGTTGTGGACCACGTCCAGCACCACCCCCAGGCCCGCCGCGTGCGCCGCCTCCACGAACCGCGCCAGCCCCGCCGGGCCCCCGTACGGCTCGTGCACCGCCCAGGGCGCCACCCCGTCGTAGCCCCAGCCGTGCCGGCCCGGGAAGGGGCAGACCGGCATCAGCTCCACGTGCGTCACGCCCAGCGAGACCAGGTGCCCCAGGCGGGCGGCCGCGGCGTCGAAGGTGCCCTCGGGGGTGAACGTGCCGATGTGCAGCTCGTACAGCACCGCGTCCTGGAGCGGGAGGCGCGGGGGCGCGGTACGCGGGGTGAGGGGCTCGAAGTCGACCACGGCGGAGAGGCCCTCGGTGCCGTCCGGCAGCCGCCGGCCGCGCGGGTCCGGACGCACCGCCGGATCGTCGCCGAGCACGAACCCGTACCGGTCGCCGTCGGCCGCCGGGGCCTCGACCGTCCACCACCCCGGGCGGTCGGGTGCCGGGTCGGGCGTCATCTCGTAGGCGGAGTCGTTCAGTCGCAGCGCGACCCGACCTGTCAGCGGTGCCCACACCTCGAACTGCACGGACGGTCCCCTTGTCCTCGGCCGACGTGGCATGCGTATCGTGCCCATCATTCAGGGCCCTCCGGGGGAGTTCTGGACACTCCGCACCCGACGGGCCGACAATCACCCTGTGACGTCGAGTTTCGAGTTCCCCGCCTTCCCCGTCCCGCGCGTGTCCGACGCGGAACGGGACCGGGCGCTGGGCCAGCTCAGGGAGGGCGCGGCCCTCGGGAGGCTGTCGCACGACACCTTCCTGCGCCGGATGGAACTCGCGCTGGTCGCCCGCCGCTCCGAAGACCTGGCCGTGCTCCTGGCCGACCTGCAGACCCGCGAGGGCCCGCTCGGCGCCGAAAGCCCGTGGACCCACCGGCTGTTCGGCTGGGTGGGACGCGCCTCGGCCGTGTCGGTGGGGGTCCGGCGGGCCTGGCAGGCCGAACGGCTCCCGAAGCTGCTGCTCCCGCATCCCGCCGCCGGCCCGCTGCGGATCGGCCGCGACCCGGGCAACGGGCTGCGCCTGAGCCACGACACGGTCTCGCGGGCGCACGCGGAGCTGAGCCTGCGGGACGGGGCGTGGCTGCTGCGGGACCTCGGCTCCACGAACGGCACCACCGTCAACGGACGCCGGGTCACGGGGGTGGCCGTGGTGCGGGTGGGGGACCAGGTCGGGTTCGGGAAGATGACCTTCCGGCTGACGGCGGGCTGAGCCGAAGGCCGCCGGGCGGCGGGCGCTGCGCCGGGGGCAGGATGTCCTCCCATGGACCACGACTTCCCGACCTCCGACCCCGCCCCGGACCCCACGCCGTCGCCTGAGGCCGCCTCCGGCCCCCGCGTCCGGTTCGTCCGGCCCGAGGACATGCCCCGGCTCGTCGAGCTCATCCACGAACACGTCGCCTACGAGAAGGCGGCCCCCCGGCCGGCCGGCCTCGCCGAACGGCTCGCACCCCGGCTGTTCGCCGAAGACGCCCGCCTCTGGGTGCTGCTCGCCGAGACCCCCGACGGCACGCTCGCCGGATACGCGGCCTGCTCGGAGGAGTTCGCCTTCTGGGACGCCTCCCCCTACCTCCACATGGACTGCCTCTACCTGGCCGAGGACGCCCGCGGCCACGGCCTGGGCGCCGCCCTGATGGAGGCCGTGGCGGGCCTCGCCCGCGAACGCGGCCTCGGCCACGTCGAATGGCAGACCCCCGACTGGAACGAGGGCGCGATCCGCTTCTACGACCGCCTCGGCGCCGACGGCCGGGCCAAGCGCCGCTACGCCTGGCCCGTCTGAAGACACCGGTGGGCGGCGAGGACCGTCCGGGCCTGGTGCTCCACCTGCGTGGCCACCGGGACCCGGCGGGCCCGGAACCGCGCCGAGAACTCCTCGCACCACCCCGTCACCAGGCCGTCCAGGCCCGCAACCGCCGGATGCCCCTGCGCCCGCACCACCCGCAGCAGCATCGCGGCGGCCCGCAGCGTCAGGCGCCGCCCGAAGGCGTCGACACTGGCCAGGGCGGCCGTCGTCGTCCCGGCCGGCGCCCCGGGGCCCGCCCAGGCGGCGGTGACCTGCGGGATCAGCCGCAGCGTCCAGTCCACCGCCCGCAGCAGCGCGGCGGAGTCCGGGTCCGCCGCCCCGACCCCCTCGCGCAGCTCCGCGACCCGGGCCGCCTCCCCGCCCAGCCGCCCGGCCAGCATCCGCAGGGCGCCCCTCGGGTCCGGGTGCGGGACGGGATCGTCCACGAGGTCGGAGGCCCACATGGGCACCTCGACGATCGCGGTCGTGGTCGCCCGGTGGCACCAGGTGCTCAGCCGGGTGTCCTCGGAGTGGGACCCCATCACCCCCGCGTCCGGCATCACGAAGATCCCCGGGCCGGGGGAGGCCCACCCGGCGGCGTCGGAGGCCCCGGTCTCCACCGGGATCCGCAGCTCGGCGGCCGACTTCCCGAACGGCTCGGCCAGCCCGGGCAGGTCCCGGGTGAGCTGCACCCACGAGCCGCCGAGGTCGGTACCGTGCAGGGACACCTGGAGCACGGGACGCAGCTCGTCGATGAGCCCGGTCAGCGCGAGGGACTCCGGCGGGAGCCGGTCCGGCGGGAGCAACGACGGCGCCCACTCCGGCTGTTCGGGGCCGGGCGGACGGTAGAAGTGCCGGTGGTAGTCGAGCAGCGAGACCGGGCGGGGGGTGCGGTGCAGCGCCGCGCCGTCGGGGTCGGCGCAGAGCAGGAAGTGCCAGCCCGCCCCGTCGCCCAGGCCCTCGCCCACCCGCCGCGCGAGCTCCAGCACGGTCGCCCCGCCGACGGGCTCGTTGGCGTGCGCCCCCGCGACGACCAGCACCTCACCCCCGCCGCGCCCCTCGACGGAGAGCACCCACAGAGGCCGCCCGCCCCGCGACTCCCCGACCTGACGCAGCCGCACCCGTGCGGGGTACTCGTCCGCCATCGCGCGGGCGGCCAGGGCGAGTTCGTGCGGGGCGGGATAACGCGCGTCAGGGAGGAGGCTCACCCCCATGCCATGCCCGCCATACCCCCGCCCTACTGCACCCGAACGTCTGTGCCGGTGCGAGCATGTCAGGGCCCCGCCCCGCCTACCCCGCCCTCACCAGCGCAGCCACCGGCCACCCCCCGAGCAGGCGGGCCACGTCGACCTCCCCCTCCCACGGGGTCGACGGGGCCTTCCCCCGGGCCGGGAGCCACTGGCCCGGGGGGAGGGGGAGGGTGGTGTCGCGCCAGCCGCCCGATTGGGCCAGGCGGTACGAGAGGCGGGTGGCGACCGCGACCAGGCCGCCCGGGCGGGAGTACGCCAGGCAGTGGTCGGCGGCCGGGCCCCGGGCCGTCAGGGGGGCGTAGCCCCTGAACAGGGCCGGGCGGGAGCGGCGCAGGCGCAGCAGGGTGGCCGTCAGGGCGAGCTTCTCCTCCCCGAGGGTCAGCGGGGCGGCGCCCGCGTCCAGGGCGGCCAGGGCCTCCCCGGGGAACTCGGCCGGGCGGCGGTTGTCCGGGTCCACCAGGGCGCGGAATTCGGACTCGGAGCCCTGGTAGACCTCCGGCACCCCCGGCATGGTCAGGTGGAGCAGGGTCATGCCCAGCACGTTGGCCCGGGCCGCCTCCGCCAGGGGCGGCGGCAGCTCCAGCGGGCCCGGGGGGACGAGGTCCGCGAGGGTGGCCTCGTACGCCTCGTCGGGGTCGGTCCAGGAGGTGCGCAGCCCGGCCTCCCGTGCGGCCTTGAGGAGGGCCGCCGCCAGCCGGGGGCCCCGTTCGGGGACGTCGCCCAGTCCGAGCGCGCTCTGCCGGGCCGCCCAGGCCAGCTGAGGGTCGGGGCCGTCCACCGGCCCCATCGCCTGCGGAGCCTGGGAGAGCACGGCGATCCGGGCGCGGACGTCCGCGCTGCGCTTCGTGTCGTGGGTGGACAGGACCGTGCCCGCGGCGGGCTGCTCCCGTTCGCGTTCCTCGCAGTACGCGTGGAACTCCGCCACCGCCACCGCCGGGGCCCCCGGTTCCCCGCCGACCTCCGTCGCCGACAGCAGCGGGGCCCAGCGGTAGAAGGCGCGGTCCTCCAGGGACTTGGCGCGCAGGGCCGCCGAGGTCTGGGCGAAGCGGGCCTCGAAGGCCGGGTCCCGCTCCAGCAGGGCGCGTACGCCGTCCACGGCGGCCGTGCCGGCCCGTGCGGCGGTGCGGGCCAGGGTCCGCGGGTCCGGGCCCGGGCCGCGGGGGTAGGTGCGGTAGACGGGCGAGACGATGAGCAACTCGCGGACGGCGGGGGCGATGTCGGGGCCGGTCCAGCGTTCCAGGGTGGCCAGTTCGGCGGCCAGGTCGCCGGTCAGGACCTCCCTGGCGGCCGTCTCGGCGGTGTCCTCCCAGGCGGGCGTGTCCGTCGACTCCCCGTACGCGCGGGCCAGTTCGCGCGTGCCCGCCGCGTCGGTGAACACCCCGTCCACCCGGTGCAGTGCGTCGTAGCCGGTGGTGCCCGCCACCGGCCAGGACGGCGGCAGGCGTTCGTCACGGGCCAGGATCTTCTCCACGACCACCCAGCAGTGCGGCCCGGCCGCCGCCCGCAGCCGCCGCAGGTACTCCTCGGGGTCGGCCAGGCCGTCGACGTGGTCGATGCGCAGGCCCGCGACCACCCCGTCCCGGACCAGCTGCAGCACCTTGGCGTGGGTGGCGGCGAAGACGGCGGGGTCCTCCACCCGCACCCCGATCAGGTCCGAAATGGTGAAGAAACGCCGGTAGTTGAGGGAGGTTCGGGCCTCGCGCCACCAGGCGGGCCGGTACCACTGCGCGGCCAGCAGCCGCGGGAGGGGGAGGCCGGCCGTGCCGGCGCGCAGGGGGAACTCGTGGTCCCCGCAGCGCAGGAGGCCCGCCCCCGCGTCCACCGTGAAGGGCTCGTCGGGATCCGCGAGCACCGGCAGCAGGAGCTGCCCGCCGCCCGCCTCCCAGTCGATGTCGAACCACCTGGCGTAGGACGAACCCGGCCCCTCCCGCAACACCTCCCACAGGGGCCGGTTCAGTCGCAGCGGCGAGGGCACCGCCATGTGGTTCGGGACGATGTCGAGCACCAGCGCGAGCCCCCGCTCCCGCGCGGCGGCGGCCAGGGCGCGCAGGCCCCGTTCCCCGCCGAGTTCCTCCCGCACCCGCCCGTGGTCGGTGACGTCGTAGCCGTGGGCCGATCCGGGCACGGCCTCCAGGACGGGGGACAGGTGCAGGTGCGACACGCCGAGGGAGGCGAGGTACGGCAGAGCCGCCCCGGCCGCCGCGAAGGGGAACGCGGGCGTCATCTGGAGACGGTACGTCGACGCCGGAATGACGGCTTTCTGAACGTCGGATTCCGATTGGCTGATTGAATACCGCTGGCTCATGAGAACGTACGTACCCAGCCCACGCGATTCCGTGCCATGACCCAATGCATCCGGGTGACTGCGCGGCGTTAGTGTCGATCAAGTGGTTTCAACCCTCGGCACGTACCGAAGCGTCATCGCCCTGACCGGCCCCCTCCTCCCCGTCGTCTCGTTCTTCGCCCGACTGCCCGTCGCGATGTCCCAGTTCGGGAGCGTCCTGCTGGTGTCCGAGACCAGCGGCTCCCTCGCCACCGCAGGCATCGTCGGCGGCACGCTCTCCGCCGGCCAGGTGGTCTTCGGGCCCGTCCTGGGGCGGCTCGCCGACCGGCACGGGCAACGCCCCGTCGTCCTCGCTGCGGCGGCGGTCAACGCCCTGGCCACCGCCGCCCTCGTCGCCGGGGCCCTCACGGGCCTGGCCACCCCCGCGCTCGCCGCCGTCGGCGCCGTCGCTGGGGCCTCCGTACCGCTGATCGGGCCGCTCGCCCGGACCCGCTCCGTGGCGCTCGCGCACCGGGCGAAGGCCGGCGAGGGGGTGGTGGGGGCCGTGCACTCGCTCGAGGGCACCCTCGACGAGGTCTCCTTCGTCTTCGGCCCGGCCCTCGTCGGCCTGGCCGCCCTCGTCCTGCACCCGGCGGTCGCCCTCGCCGGGGCGGCCGCCCTCGTCGCCGTCTTCGGCACCGCCTACGCCCTGCACCCGACCGCCGCCGTCACGGCCGCGAGCCCCGCCCGGGCCCGTGCCGAGGGCGTACGGGCGCCCCGCCAACCCCGGGTGGTCCACGCCGTTCGCGCCTCCCTGGCCCTCCAGGGCGCCATGTTCGGCGCCTGCCAGGCCGGCATCGCCTCCCTCACCGCCCGGTTGGGCGTGCCCGGACAGGCCGGGATCGTGTACGCCGCCATGGGGGTGGTCAGCGCCGGCGTGGGCCTCGCCCTCGGTGCGCTGCCCGCCCGCTTCGGGTTGCGGCTGCGCTGGCGGGTGGCGACGGGCGCGGCGCTGGTGCTGTCGGTGCCGCTGCTGTTCACCCGGACGCTGTGGCCGCTGTACGCGGTCGTGACCGTCCTCGGGGCCGCCTACGCCCCGCACCTGATCACCGCGTTCGCGCTCACGGAACGGGTCGTCGCGCCCGCGCGCCTGGCCGAGTCGATGGCCTTCGCGGCGAGTTCGCTGGTGGCCGGGCAGGCCGTGGCGCTGGCCGTCTCCGGGCGGCTCGCCGAGGCGTACGGGCCCGCCGGCGCCTTCGCCGTGGCGGTGGGCGCGGCCGCGCTGTGCCTGGCCATCGCCCTGGCCACCCGGGTCCCGGCGGCCCGGCCCCCGGTCCCGGCCGCGGAGCCCGCCCGGGCGTTCATCCCGGCGCAGCGCACCGGGTCCGTCGAGGGGCGGGGCGCGCCGGGCGGCGCCGCGGGCTACGCCGGGCGCTGAAGCACCGCCAGGCACCGGCCCGTGAGCGCCACCCGGTCCCCGGCCGCGTACTGCGGCCCGGTGCCGGGGGCCGGCACCTCCGCCCGGGAGGTGTCCACGACCAGCCGCCAGTGCGCGCCGTGCCCGGCCGGAATGGTGAACTCCTGGTGGTCGGGGCCCGCGTTGAACATCAGCAGGAACGAGTCGTCGGTGATCCGCTCCCCGCGCGTGCCGGGCTCGGAGATGGCCTCCCCGTTGAGGAACACCGTCAGGGCCCGGGCGTGCTGCGCCTGCCAGTCCCGGGCCCGCATCTCCTCGCCGTGCGGGGTGAACCAGGCGATGTCGGAGAGTTCGTCGTGGGTGCCCTCGACCGGCCGGCCGTGGAAGAAGCGGCGCCGCCGGAACACCGGGTGGTCGCGGCGCAGCCACACCATCCGGCGGGTGAACTCCAGCAGCGCGGGCGGTGGTTTGCCCGGTTCGGGCCAGGTCACCCAGGACAGTTCGTTGTCCTGGCAGTAGGCGTTGTTGTTGCCGTTCTGGGAGCGGGCGAACTCGTCGCCGTGGCTGAGCATGGGCACGCCCTGCGAGAGCATCAGCGTGGCGATGAAGTTGCGCATCTGCCGTTCGCGCAGCTCCAGGACGGCCGGGTCCTCGGTGGGGCCCTCGACGCCGCAGTTCCAGGACCGGTTGTGGGTCTCGCCGTCGCGGTTGCCCTCCCGGTTGGCCTCGTTGTGCTTCTCGTTGTACGAGACCAGGTCGTGCAGGGTGAAGCCGTCGTGGCAGGTGGTGAAGTTGATGGAGGCCAGCGGGCGGCGGCCGTCGTCCTGGTAGAGGTCCGAGGAGCCCGTCAGCCGGCCCGCGAACTCCGCGAGCGTGCGCGGCTGTCCGCGCCACAGGTCCCGTACGGTGTCGCGGTACTTGCCGTTCCACTCGGTCCACAGTGGCGGGAAGTTGCCCACCTGGTAGCCGCCTTCGCCCAGGTCCCAGGGTTCCGCGATCAGCTTGACCTGGCTGACGACCGGGTCCTGCTGCACCAGGTCGAAGAACGAGGACAGCCGGTCGACCTCGTGGAACTGCCGGGCCAGGGTGGCCGCGAGGTCGAAGCGGAAGCCGTCCACGTGCATCTCGGTGACCCAGTACCGCAGCGAGTCCATGATCAGCTGGAGGACGTGCGGAGAGCGCATCAGGAGGGAGTTCCCGGTGCCGGTGGTGTCCATGTAGTGCCGGGGGTCCTCCGCGAGCCGGTAGTACGAGGCGTTGTCCAGGCCCCGGAAGGAGAGGGTGGGGCCCAGGTGGTTGCCCTCGGCGGTGTGGTTGTAGACCACGTCCAGGATCACCTCGATCCCGGCCTCGTGCAGGGCGCGCACCGCCGACTTGAACTCCAGCACCTGCTCGCCCCGGTCGCCGGAGGCGTAGCCGTTGTGCGGGGCGAAGAAGCCGATGGTGTTGTAGCCCCAGTAGTTGCTGAGCCCGTCGTTGGCGAGCCGGTGGTCGTTGACGTACTGGTGCACGGGCATCAGCTCCAGCGCCGTCACCCCCAGCTTGACCAGGTGGTCGATGACCGCCGGGTGGGCCAGCGCCCCGTAGGTGCCGCGCAGCTCCTCCGGGAGGGCGGGGTGACGCATGGTCAAGCCCTTGACGTGGGCCTCGTAGAGCACCGTGTGGTGGTATTCGTGGCGCGGCGGGCGGTCGTTGGCCCAGTCGAAGTACGGGTTCACCACGACCGAACTCATCGTGTGCGGGGCCGAGTCCAGGTCGTTGCGCGAGTCGGGGCGGCCGAAGTGGTAGCCGTAGACCTCCTCGCCCCAGGCGATCCGCCCGCTGACGGCCCGGGCGTAGGGGTCCAGCAGCAGCTTGGCCGCGTTGCAGCGCAGCCCGCGCTCGGGCTCGTACGGGCCGTGCACCCGGAATCCGTACCGCTGGCCGGGCATCACCCCGGGGAGGTAGGCGTGCCGGACGAAGGCGTCCGTCTCGCGGAGCTCGACGGCGGTCTCGGAGCCGTCGTCGTGCAGCAGGCACAGCTCGACGCGGCGCGCGGCTTCGGAGTAGACCGCGAAGTTGGTGCCGGCGCCGTCGTACGTGGCGCCGAGCGGATATGCCTGTCCCGGCCAGACCTGCATCAGCAACGACTCTTTCCCTCTTGGTCCGGTCGGTCCGGCGCGGATCACGTCTCTGCCGAATCTTCCCCGAAACCGGCTCCGCACGCGTGGACTTGGGATGCTCCTGACGGGTGAACCGGAGAGCTGATATGCGGATCGACGGACCGTCCGGGCATCACATAATGGTCTGACGGACAGTCGGACGGGGGTGGGCGTGATCACCTCGGCCGGCTTCGGGCTGCATCGGGCCGCGCGCGCGGAGTACCCTTCCGTGATCACTGGAGACGGGCGTCCGGACGCAGAAGGCGGTGCACGAGTGAGCTCGGGAGGTCTGGAGCTGCCCCCTGGTGACAGCGGTCAGGAGGGCGGCCCGGCGGACGCCCCAGGCGGTGTGCCGGGGGCCGCGGCGGCGGTGTCGCTGGCCCAGCCGGCGGCCGGGGAGGTGCGCGCCGGGGCGGAGCTGGACTGGAGCGCCGAGGCGTGGAGCGAGGTCCGGACCCGGGCCCAGCGCGCGGGGCGTGCGTACATCTGGCTGAACCTCATCGAACAGCGGCTGCGGTCGGTGGTCGGCGCCGTGCTGCGGCCCGTCTACGAGCCCGTGCACGGCGGGGACGACTGGGTGGTGGCGGCCGCCGGCCCGGCCGGGCAGGAGTGGGTGCAGCGGGCGGTGGCGGTGCGCGAGGTGAGCCGACGCAAGGGCTACCTCCTCGACCCGGCCGACGACAACGTGTTGAGCTTCCTGACGCTGCCGCAGCTGCGGGAGCTGATGGTCCAGCACTGGCCGTGCTTCGAGCCGTACTTCGACGACCGGCGCGAGATCGAGCTGGCCCTGGACGAGCTGGAGGTCACGCGGAACGTGGTCTCCCGCAACCGGGCGCTGTCGCGGGCGGTGCTGGAGCAGGCGGAGCGCGCGTCGGCGCGGCTGCTGGAGGTGCTGGGGGCCGGTTCGGGCAGCCCCTCGGCGGACCGGCTGCCGATCGACGCCGTCGAGGACCTCGTCGGGGACCGGTACGCGGACGTGATCTCCGTCCACCCGGACCGGGTGCGGCTGCAGCGGCTGCTGCCGGCGGAGGACCTGTTCGGCGGGGCGCGGCGGCTGGACGCGATCGGCATAGGCCTCAACCTGCTGGTGCAGAACTTCTCGGGCCGGCGGCTGGTGCGGCTGTCGGAGGCGGGGTGCCGGGTTCGGCTGCTGTTCCTGAACCCGGCGAGCAGCGCGGTCAAGCGGCGCGAGCGCGAGCTGGGGCTGCGCAAGGGCGAGCTGAGCCGCTCGGTGGAGATGAACATCCTGCACGTGCGCCGGGTGCGGGCGGGCCTGAAGGACCCCTCGCGCTTCGACATCCACGTCTTCGACGAGACCCCCCGCTTCACCGCCTACCTGGTGGAGGGGCAGTCCTCGGGGATCGCGGTGGTGCAGTCGTACCTGCGGCGGGCCCGGGGGATGGAGGCGCCGGTGCTGGTGCTGCGCGGGGGCGGCCGGGGGGTTCCCAAGGACGCGGACCACGGGCTGTTCCAGACCTACCGGGAGGAGTTCGAGTCGGTCTGGGAGGACTCCCGCCCGGTGTCCTGAGTTCGGCCCCCGGGGGTGGCCGCGTCCGGTGTCAGTGCCTCGTGGCAGGCTGAAACGCGTCGACCGGAAAACGGGGGAGGGTGCGTCATGGAGGCGTGGCACGGGGGAGTGCGCGGGGGGTCCGGCCAGGAGGCGGCGGGCGCGGGGCCGGGGGAAGGCGCGTCGCCCGTGCCGGGCGGCCGGCGGCCGGCCGCGCGCGGCGGGGCGGGAGCCGTCCGATGAGCTGGCTCAGCGGGCCGCTGGCGGCCTTCGACCTGGAGACCACCGGGACCGACGTGGAGACCGACCGGATCGTGACGGCGGCGGTGGTGCGGCTGGACGCGGACGGGGCGGTCGCGGGGGAGCGGACCTGGCTGCTGGATCCCGGGGTGGCCATACCGGAGCAGGCGTCGGCGATCCACGGCATATCGACGGAGCACGCCCGGGCGCACGGGGCGCCCGCCGCGTCCGCCGTCGAGGAGATCGCGCGGACGGTGGCCGGGGCGCTGCGCCTCGGGACGCCCCTGGTGGTGATGAACGCGCGATACGACCTGTCCCTGCTGGACCGGGAGTGCCGGCGCCACGGGGTCGCGTCGGTCAGCGAGCGGCTGGGCGGCGTGCCGTGGCCGGTCATCGATCCGCTGGTGATCGACAAGCACGTGGACAAGTACCGCAAGGGCAAGCGCGCCCTGCACGCGCTGTGCGACCACTACGGGGTGGCGCTGGACGACGCGCACGACGCGCGGGCGGACGCCCTGGCCGCCGCCCGCGTGGTACGGCGCATGGCGCAGCGGCACCGGCCGGTCGGCCTGATGCCGCTGGCGGACCTGCACGAGCTCCAGGTCCGCGCCGCGGCCGAACAGTCCGTCTCCCTCCAGGCCTACCTGCGCCGCACCGCCGACCCGTCGGCGGTCGTCGAGCCGGCCTGGCCGCTCATACCCCGGAGGCGCTGACCACCGGCGCCGGCCCTCCCGCGGTCACGGCGTCACGTCCATCAGAACGGGTACCAGCGCACCTCGGGGTCCCCGTCGCGCAGGGAGGCCACGCGGCGGCGGAACTCGGCCAGGGCCTTCGGGTTGGCCGGGGCGTGCTGGGCGACCCAGGCGCAGCTGGCCGTCTCGCGGGCGCCGCGCAGCAGGGCGCAGCCCTCCCACGCGCGGACGTCCCAGCCGTAGGCGCCGGTGAAGGCCTCGTAGTCGGCCGCCGGAAGTCCGTAGCGGTCGCGGGAGAGGGCCATCACCACCAGGTCGTGCTCGCGCAGGTCCGTCGAGACGGTCTCCAGGTCGACCAGGACCGGCCCGTCCGGGCCGACGTGGACGTTGCGGGGCAGGGCGTCGCCGTGGATCGGACCCGGGGTCAGGTGCGGGGTGAGGGCGGCGACCTGCCCGGCGTAGGCGTCGCGGCGGGCCCGCAGGTAGGCCGCGTCCTCGGGGTCGACGGCCGTCCCGGCCAGCCGCAGCCAGCGTTCGACCCCGCCGAGGAGGTCCCGGGCGGGGAGTGCGAAGGGCGGCGCGGGCAGTGCGTGCAGCGGCCGCAGGAGCGCCGCGAGGTCCTCGGGGCCGGCCGGGCGGAGCGCGTCGGGGAGCCGGTGCCAGAGGGTCACCGGGTGTCCGTCGGCCAGCCGCGGCTTCGGCTCGGCCGCGCGGACCGCGGGGATCCCGGCGCCGGCCAGCCAGTCGGCGACCGCCAGCTCCCGTGCGGCCCGCTCCAGCAGCCCGGCCTCGCGGCCGACCTTGACGACCAGGTCCCCGAGGGCGAAGACGGCGTTCTCGCCGAAGGCGAGCAGCTCGGCCGGTCCCCTGAGCCCCGCCCGTGTCAGTACGTCCCTGGCCCGTGCCTCGTCCATGCGCTCGTCTCGTCCTTCGCCGGCTGGTCGTGGGGGTGATCGTGAATGCGCCAAGTCTCCCATTCCGTGGCCGGCGGGGGCCCGGTCTGCGGAAATGAAGTTGCACGAGACGTATCGTCTCTCTAGGGTCGCTGACATGACCTCAGCCGATACCGCCCACATCGCCATGTTCTCCATCGCCGCCCCCGGGCACGTGAACCCGAGCATCGAAGTGATCCGGGAGCTCGTCGCGCGGGGCCACCGCGTCAGCTACGCCATCCCCGCCGCCTTCGCCGACACCGTCGCCGAGACCGGCGCCACCCCGGTGGTCTGGACGTCCGTCCTGCCCACCGAGGACGGGCCGGACGCCTGGGGCACCGAGCTCATCGACCACCTCGAACCCTTCCTGGACGACGCCGTGCAGTCGCTCCCGCAGCTCGCGGCCGCCTTCGAGGACGACGTGCCGGACCTCGTGATCCACGACATCACCTCCTACACGGCCCGCGTCCTCGCCCACCGCTGGGGGGTTCCCGCGATCTCCCTCTCGCCGAACCTGGTGGCCTGGGAGGGCTACGAGGAGGAAGTGGGCGCCCCCATGACGGCCGAACTGCGCGCGAGCGAGCGCGGCCGGGCCTACCGCGCCCGCTTCCGCGCCTGGCTGGACGAGAACGGCATCGAGCAGGACGCGGACGCCTTCACCGCCCGCCCGCGGCGCAGCATCGTGCTGATCCCGCGCGTCCTTCAGCCGCACGCCGACCGGGTCGACCCGGCCGTCCACACCTTCGTCGGCGCCTGTCAGGGCGACCGCAGCGCCACCCAGGGCACCTGGGAACGGCCGGCCGGCGCCGAGGGGAAGAAGGTCCTGCTGGTCTCGCTCGGCTCCACCTTCACCCACCAGCCCGCCTTCTACCGCGCCTGCGTCGAGGCCTTCGGGGACCTGCCCGACTGGCACGTCGTCCTGCAGATCGGCAAGTTCACCGACGAGGCCGAACTGGGGGAGGTCCCGGCCAACGTGGAGGTCCACCGCTGGGTCCCGCAGCTGGACGTCCTCCGGCAGGCCGACGCCTTCGTCACCCACGCCGGCGCGGGCGGCAGCCAGGAGGGCCTGGCCACCGGGACCCCGATGGTCGCGGTCCCCCAGGCCGTCGACCAGTTCGGCAACGCCGACATGCTGGCCTCCCTCGGGGTGGCGCGGCACGTCCCGATGGAGGAGGCCGACGCGGCCACCCTGCGCGAGGCCGTCCTCGGCCTGCTCGCCGACCCCCGGGTCGCCGCCCGCGCCGAGGAGATCCGCGCGCAGATGGCCGCCGAGGGCGGCACCCGGCAGGCCGCCGACCTGATCGAGGACGCGCTGCCGCGGCGGAAGTAGGGTGCGGCCATGACCAAGAGACCGGCTCCCGTCAAGAAGTACGCGGCGCTGCTGCGCGGCATCAACGTCGGGGGGAGGAAGAAGGTCCCCATGGCGGAACTGCGTTCCGTGCTGGAGGGGCTCGGCCACGGCGACGTGCGGACCTACCTGCAGAGCGGCAACGCCGTCTTCAGCAGCGCGGCCCAGGACCCCGCCGCCCTCGCCCGGGAGCTGGAGGCGGCCGTCGAGGCCCGCTTCGGCTTCCCGGTGAAGGTCCTGGTGGTCGACGGCGCCTACCTGCGCGCCGTCGCCGAGGCCTGCCCGTTCCCCGCGGCCGAACTGGAGGGCAGGCAGCTGCACGTCACCTTCTTCTCGGAGCAGCCCGCCCCCGAACGCTTCGCGGCGTTCGACCCGGCCGCCTACCTCCCCGAGGAGTACCGCCTGGGCGACCGCGTCCTCTACCTCTACGCCCCGGGCGGGCTGGGCAGCTCCGAACTGGGCGCGGCGCTCCACAAGCCGGCCGTCCTCAAGGGCGTCGACGCGACCACCCGCAACTGGAACACGGTCGTCAAGCTGGTCGAGCTGACGGCCTAGGCCCGGCCGTGGCGCGGCACCGGCAGGAGGCGGTGTCCGGCGGCGCCGGTGCGCCGCGGCCCGGTGGGCTCCCGCCACGCGCCATGTGCCAGGCTCTGGGTATGCGTTACATCATCATCGGCGCCGGAGCGGTCGGCGCGACCATCGGGGGACGGCTCGCGGAGACCGGCCGGGAGGTCGTCCTCGTCGCACGGGGCCCGCACGCCGAGGCGCTGCGGACGAAGGGGCTGCGGCTCACCACCGCCGACGGGGAACGCGTCCACCGCCTCCCCGTGGCCGCGCACCCCGACGACCTCGGCGCCCTGCGCCCCGACGACGTACTGCTGCTGACCGTCAAGACGCAGGACGCCGTCGCCGCCCTCGACACCTGGGGCGCCGCCGAGGTCACCGGAGGCGGCACCGCCGCCCAGCGGCTGCCGCTGCTGTGCGCCCAGAACGGAGTGGAGAGCGAGCGCCTCGCCCTGCGCCGCTTCGCCCGCGTCTACGGGGTCTGCGTCTGGCTCCCCGCCACCTTCCTGGAACCCGGCGTGGTCTCGGCGCTGTGCACCCCGCTGACCGGCATCCTCCACCTGGGTCGGGCCGCCGGCGGGTCCGACGAGCGGATCCGGGCCGTCGCCGCCGACCTCGGCCGGGCCGGCTTCGAAGCCCCCGTCGTCGAGGACGTGATGCGCTGGAAGTACGCCAAACTCCTCGGCAACCTCGGCAACGCGATCCAGGCCACCACCGGCCCCGAACCCGACCCGGCCAAGGCCGCCCTGCTGCTGCGCGCCGCCCGCGAGGCCAAGGCCGCCTTCGCCGCCGCCGGTATCGACTACGTCTCGGAAGCCGACCAGTCGGCGGCCCGCGACGGCAAGGTCGTCCCGCCGGCCGGCGTCCGGGGCGGCTCCTCCTGGCAGAGCCTGGCCCGCGGCACCGGCTCGGTCGAGGCCGACTACCTCAACGGTGAAATCACCCTGCTGGGCCGCCTGCACGGCGTGCCCACCCCGGTCAACGACGTCCTGCGCCACGCCGCGAACATCTTCGCCCGCGAGTCCCTGCCCCCGGGAGCCATGTCCGTCGCCGACCTGACCGCCCTGGCCGACGAGGCCGAAGGGCGAGGATAGTCCGTGTCCGCGACTGACCTATATTGTTCTGGAACCCTGAAGGCCACACACAAATCAATCGCCTGACCATGATCGCTTCCCGACGCGGTCGACGACGCCATGCACCGGCATCGAGTGCCTCCGCACCTGCTGACGTGCAGTGGCGATTTTGACGTGCGGAGCGTTCGGCTCGGCGCTGCCTCGCGGATGAGCAGAACAACTTGACGAACGGCTTGAATGTGCAGAACGGACTGGCCCGAGGTGCCACCATCACGGGCGAACCCCACAACCAGGGACCAGGGTCTGTCGGACTCTCCGTGGTCATCCCCGCCTACCGGGAAGAGGAGCGGCTCGCCCCGACCCTGGAGCTGGTCCGGGACTACCTCGACGAGCACGTAGGCAGCGGCCAGGCCGACTGGGAGGTCATCGTCGTCGACGACGGCTCCCCGGACCGGACCGCCGCCATCGCCCTCGAGGCCGGGGCCGACGAGCCCCGCATCCGGCTCGTCCAGTCGGAGGAGAACAGGGGCAAGGGCAGCGCCCTGCGCCTGGGGGTCCGCGCCTCCCTCGGCCGCCGCGTACTGATCATGGACGCCGACCTGGCGACCCCCATAGAAGAACTCGCCCGCCTGGAACAGGCGCTGGCCGACAACCCCTCCCTGGACGCGGCCATCGGCTCCCGCGCCCACCGGGACTCCGCCATCGAGCGCCAGCAGAGCGTGCTGCGCGAGGTCCTCGGCTGGGTCGGCAACCGGGTCATCCGGCTGGTCGCCGTACGCGGCATCCGCGACACGCAGTGCGGGTTCAAGCTGTTCGACGGGGACCAGGCCCGGGCCGCGTTCGGCGCCGCCCGGCTCGACGGCTGGGCCATCGACGTCGAGATCCTCCAGTACTACCGCCGCAAGGGCTGGCCCGTCGCCGAAGTACCCGTCCGCTGGGCCCACCAGGACGGCTCCAAGGTGCAGCTGCTGGACTACCTGCGCACCCTCGGCGAGCTGATGCGGCTGAACGCGGGCGGCCTCGCCGTCGCCGGCCTCTACCTCCTGGCCTCCCTCTACCTCTACAAGGGGCTCTGGACGGACCTGGACGGGTCGATCCTGGCCCACTCCCTCCAGGACCAGAACCAGTGGGAGTGGTTCTTCGGCGTCACGGCCGACAACATCGCCCACCTGCGCAACCCGTTGTTCACGGACCTCCAGAACATGCCGGACGGCGTGAACCTGATGGCGAACACGGTGATGCTCGGCCTCTCGGTGCCGATGACCCCGGTCACCCTGCTGTTCGGCCCGACCGTCGCCCTGGCGCTGGTCTTCACCCTCGGCATCACCGCCACGGCCTGGGCCTGGTACTGGCTGATCCACCGACGGCTGACGGACAGCCGCTGGGCGGCCGCGGCCGGCGGCGCGCTGGCGGCCTTCGCGCCGCCGATGATCTCGCACGCCAACGCGCACCCGAACTTCGTCGTCCTCTTCATGATCCCGGTGATCATCGACCGGGCCCTGCGCCTGTGCGCGGGCAAGAACGTGGTCCGCGACGGCGTCCTCCTGGGCCTGTTCACCGCCTACCAGATCTACCTCGGCGAGGAGCCCTTCCTCCTGGCCGCGATGGGCATGGCGATCTTCGCCCTCATCCACGCCTGCTACGACCGGGACACCGCGCGCGCCGCCGCCAAGCCGCTCGCCAAGGGCCTCGGCATCGGCGCGGCCGTCTCCATACCGCTGGTCGCCTTCCCCCTGTACTGGCAGTTCTTCGGACCGCAGAGCTACCACTCGGTGCTCCACGGCGACAACGGCGCCGGCAACCCGCTGCGCGCCCTCAGCGAGTACCCCGCGCGCTCCCTGTTCGGCGACGCCGAGACCGCGGCCAAGCTGTCGATGAACACCACCGAGCAGAACGCCTTCTACGGCTGGCCGCTGCTCGCGCTGGCCATCGGCATCACCCTGTGGATGTGGCGCCGCCCCCTCGTCCGCGCCCTCGGCCTCACCGCCGTGGTCGCGGCCGTGCTCTCCCTCGGCCCCCAGGTGGAGCTCGACAAGTTCGGCATCACGGTGCCCGCCCCGTGGCGGTTGATGCGCCACCTCCCGCTGCTGGAGTCCGTGATCGAGAGCCGGGTGGCGATGGTCTGCGCCCCCGTCTTCGGCATGCTGCTCGCCCTCGCGCTGGACCGCATACGGGGCTTCCGCTCCGGCGACCACCGCACGGTCGGCTACCTCGCCGTCGCCGCCGCCCTGGTCCCGATCCTGCCGCTGCCCCTGGTCACCGAGGACCGCCAGCCGGTCCCCTCCTTCATCACCGAGGGACGCTACAAGGAGTACGTCGCGGGCGGCCGCTCGCTCGTCCCCGTGCCGCTCCCCGACCCGGGCTCCGCCGCCGCCCTGCACTGGCAGAGCAGCACGGGCTTCGGCTTCAAGCTGGCCGGCGGGTACTTCAACGGTCCCGACGGCCCCGACCGCGTCGGCATCTACGGCGCCAAGCCGCGCATGCTCTCCAGCCTCCTCAACGACGTCCGCTGGGGCACCGTCCAGCCCCCGCGGGACATCACCCCGCAGATGCGCGACCAGGCCCGTGCGGACCTGGCGTACTGGAAGGCGGGCGTGCTGGTCCTGCCGGTGCACCAGCAGCGCGCCACGGAGCTGCGCGACACCCTCTCCGGACTGCTGGGCCAGGAGCCCAAGCAGGTCGCCGACTGCCTGATCTGGCAGGTCGACGCCTCCTAGGCGGCCGAGTGGGAAACGCCCGAGGGGGGCCACAGCACGAATGCTGTGGCCCCCCTCGCGTGTGCGTCCGGGCTCAGGCCGTCAGGGCGCGGAGCGGGGCGTCCGCCCGGGCGGCCGCGTCGTAGCGGCGCAGGAGCAGGCGGGCCAGTTCCGGGGCCGCGCCCAGGACGTCCGCCACCACGTCCGCGCCGGCCTCCCGGGCGCCCGCCACGATGCGGTCCGGGAGGAAGCCCGGGGCGATCACGTACGGCGCCACGGCCACGCGGCTGACGCCCTCGGCGCGCAGGGCGCGGACGGCGTCCTGCGTGCGCGGAAGGGCGGCGGAGGCGAACGCAGGCCGCACGGCGCACCAACCGGTGTGCCGCCACTCCCGCGCGATTTCAGCGATCACTGCGATCGCCTCCGGGTCCGAGGATCCGGCGGACGCGAGGACGACACCGGTCGTCGCGCGGTCCGCCGGGGTGAGGCCGACACCGGCCTCGGCGAGGCGGCGCTCCAGGGAGGCCACCAGCAGGGGGTGCGGGCCCAGCACGTCCGCCACCCGGACCCTGAGGTCGGGCAGGCGGGTGGCCGACTCCGCGAGGACCGCGGGGATGTCGGCCTTGGCGTGGAAGGCCCTGGTGAGGAGCAGCGGCAGGGCCACGACCTCCCGGGCGCCCGACAGGTACAGGGAGGCCAGGGCCTGGGGGACGGTGGGACCGTTGAAGTCCAGGAAGGCCGTCTCCACCCGGAGCCCCGGCCGCAGCGACCGCACCCGCCCGACGAGGGCGTGCACGGTCGCCGCGTGCCGCGGATCGCGGCTGCCGTGGGCTATGACCAGGAGTGCGGGGGAGGACATGGGACGCTCGGATCTCAGTTCTTGACCAGCAGGCCGCGGCTGCGCAGCACCCAGCGCTCGACCGGGCTGAAGATCAGCAGGTCGATGGCGATGCCCACGACCAGGATCAGGACGATCGCCAGGAAAACACCCGGCAGGTCGATGTTGTTCCGGCCGTTCTCCAGCAGCTGGCCCAGGCCGAGACCCAGGTCGGGGGAGCTGGCGATGATCTCGGCGGCCATCAGGGAGCGCCAGGAGAAGGCCCAGCCCTGCTTGAGGCCGGCGACGTAGCCCGGCAGGGCGGCCGGCAGGACGACGTGCCAGGCGCCGCGCAGGCCGCCGGCGCCCAGGGTGCGGCCGGCCCGCAGGAACAGCGGCGGGATCTGGTCGATGCCGGAGACGAGTCCGTTGGCGATGGACGGGACGGCGCCCAACAGGATCACCGTGTACATCATGGCGTCGTTGAGGCCGAACCAGAGCACCGCCGGCGGCACCCAGGCGACCGAGGGCAGCGACTGCAGGCCCTGGAGGATCGGGCCGATCGCGGCGCGCACGAACTTCACGCGCGCCACCAGCAGGCCCAGCGGGGTGCCGATGGCCAGGGCGAGGAGGAAGCCGAGCAGACCGCGGGAGACCGAGGTCCAGATGACGTCGAGGAGCGTGCCCTTGAGCCACATGTCGGTCAGGCTGTGCCAGACGGCCGACAGGGCGGGCAGCTTGGTCTCGTCGGTGACCTTCGCCGAGACCAGGACCTGCCAGACCACCAGCACCAGGCCGACGGCCAGCAACGGGGGCAGGACCTTCTTGGTGAGGACCTCGCGCACCGGGGTGCGGTGGGTCTGGACGGCGTCGAGGGCGTCGAGGCCGGCCTCCAGGCCGGCCAGGTCGTCGCCCTTCGCCGCCTTGGGGGTGGTGTCAGTGCTGGCCATGGCGGCGGATCTCCCCACGCAGGTGTTCAGTGATCTCGAGCGACAGCTCCGCGACGTCCGCGTCCTCGATGCGGCGGGGCTGGGGGATGTCGACGGTCCACTCCTTGGCGACCCGGCCGGGGCGGGAGGAGAGGAGGACGACGCGCTGGGCGAGGCGGACGGCCTCGCGGACGTT